>JASHPE010000269.1 GCA_030038235.1 Terriglobia bacterium | reverse complement strand
AGTTGCGACCCAACACCATGGTGGACCGGCGCGCTGAAAGCGCAGACGTTCAACAGCGTCTGAACATGATTACTCAAAACGTCAGGGCGGCCCTTGACAATCTGGTCTCAAGTAACGCGATAAGCGCAGCGGCAGTGGCTGCGGATGAACAGGAGCAACAGAGAGCCTGTCTGACGCAAGTGCTGCTGCCCAACGCTGCCGACAGAGATGCGATGAATGCCGAGCAGCAGGCGTTGAATACTTGAAGCGCTATTTTTCCGTAGAGGATATGCCCTTGCCTCGTAGTCCACACATAGGCGGGCAAAATTGGGAGACTGAAAACAAAAGTCTGAGAAATGGGATCGCGTCTGCATATCAAGCCAGCTATGAGCAGAAAATTGTAGATAGCGTATTGTCTGATCCACAAAAGAGGCAGGCTTTCATGACGTGGGCTGGCGATTCTTGGAGTCCAGAAGGTCTTGATGAGGAGGGGATAAGATCCACGCTGAGGAGTCAGATTGGTGAATTCAATAGTAAAATAAGCTCTAAACCCATTTCGGAGGAATTCGTGCCGGCGCTTACGACCCCCAAGCCGCCGGTGAAAACGGCTTTCAACAGCGGCCCTGCTGTGAAAACCGCGGCGGGCAGCGGGCTAGCAGGACAAACACCGGCCGGCACCGCGGACTGCCCTCCACACACAAATTACGATAATAATCACAATAATCAACCTGGCTTTAATATGCCCTGTGATGATCCGCAGCATTGGACGTTTCCTCTTGGCCACGCACTTACAGCAGCGGAACAGGCGACAAATACAAATTTGTTAACTGCGCGGACGAAAGCTAAACAAGCCGCCGCCAAAGCCGCAAAGGCAAATCCGCCGCCGAATCCTCCCCCGCCACAAGTCAGGCCAGGCGATGCGCCATCAGATTCAGTTGACCCGGACGGAGTTGATCAGCCAAAGCCCGCCGGTCCTCCGCAGCCTCTTGGCAAGCTGAACCTGCTATTCGACTTGCCCAGCCACTGTCCTCAGGCCGCTGCGCAGACCGGCGAAATCGGGCTTCGTCCCCTTTGGCAGCGACCCACGTGCTTTCGCGGTGGCCACAACATAAAAGACAATGTTGTGGCCACCCGCGGGACGAAAGATAAAGCCACCATTCAAGTAACGCCAGATCAAGCGGCGAAGATACGGACCTTTCTCGACAACGCAAGCAAAAACGCACCAAACTACAACCTATACCATTCAAACTGTGCCCAATTCTGTGAGCGAGCATTGCAGGCCGGAGGAGTGAAAAACGTTCCGAACGACCTGACGCCCCACGGCCTGGTCGAAGACCTCAAGGGTACACCACACTGGACCGACTAGATTCGTATGGTGCCATAGCGCCGATCTTCTGATCGAGGCAAGTCCACTCAGAGGAGGAGATTACAGTGCGTTCGATTTGGAAAACTGCTTCGATCTGGGGAGTTGTGGGTGTGGGCGTGGCTGTGCTCTTTATGGTTGGCGCTAGCTTATTACGATTGCTGCACCCGTCGCCTGCCTTAGATGGATTGCGCCAAGAGATCGAGCTGTTTGTATGGCCGACTTCCTTCTGGCTCATGGCTACAGAAGGAGCAGGACGCGCAGCCACGATTGAAATCGTCGTGATGGCTGTCCTTGCAAATTTTATAGTGTACTTCGTTGTGGGGATGGTGCTCACTGCCGCGTGGAAACTCTTAAAGCGGATCATGGCGAAGTCGTCTCCAGTGGATCGCAGCAAGTCTATGATTTGAAGGAGGTACAACCACGACGGGGCGGCTCGTGAGACTCGGCGCAAAATACAAAATACCCAGCAAGTCGGCAATGTTGTCCACAACGAAACCGGAGGTCTTAGGCCGGAAGCGAAAGAAGGCTCGGGCAGTTCACAGGACTTGCACAGTGCCAAGGTAGCCGTTACCGACGTAGTCGAAAATCGTGAGAAGGCTGGCAACAATGGCGGCGTAGCGTCGGATAAAGTCAGCTCGAAAGAACGTAATACTCCCCAGTACAAAGACGCGCAACAGGCCGCTGCCGAGGCTACCCATTCGGATGTGACCGGAGGCTCCAAGCACTTCTACTTGGACTACGGCCAGAAACCTCCGAGCTGGGCAGCAGGGAAAGAGACGGCAGATGGGCGAGGGGGCCAAAGAAAAATTCCGGCAGCAGCTTCTTGACCGTGTTGAGGAGGCCAACCGCGACGACTTAGAGAGTTAAACTCTGCGTGACCCTCTAAGCGAGTTGATCGTCAATGATCTCTCGGGCGAGTTCGCGGGCTTCCTTGGTGCTCTCGTCGCCGGTCAAGTCTGATTCCAAACCGCGCCGAACGGCGGTGGCTAAGTGGTCTGTGAAGTCGTTGTCCCAATACTCTTCGCTGGTGATCTCACCCTTGCGTCCTAACTCGGCGGCGTAGCTCACCACGTCGGCCAAGGCTTCCGCCACAAGCCGGGCCTTCTTTGCCTGACGCTCCTTCTCGGCTTGGCGCTGCTCGATCTCCCGGCGTGCCTCGGTGACGGCCGTCTGCAGCGCTTCCTTGCCTTCTGCTTCTGAGCTGTCGCACCTCGGGTGGCCACGACATCGCATTTTATGTCGTGGCCACCGTCTTCTAACGTTTCTGTTCGGCGCAGCGCCGGCGGAAGCCGTCACAGCAAACGCTCTATCCGCCGAAGCCGCTGGCCTCTCCGACCTTTTAAACCCGGCTGCGAACGCCACCGCAGCCCTTGGACGGGGCTACCCGGCGCTGAGCGTCAGCGTCGCTACGTTGACGTGCGGCCAGAGTACACAGTTAAAGACCAGGATCGATACCTGCGAATACTGCAGTTGCAGGAAGGTCGGTTCCGGCCAGAACGGTTCGATCGCCAGAAGCGGGTGGTACCCGCCGCCCTCGGGCTTGCGCCAGGGGCCACCAGGCGGCGGCGCGGGGGACATCTCGCCTGGGCACCCGCTCGATCCAGGTGGGACGCGCACCCACTCAATCCAGAAGGTCGCGGCCGCCGAGTAGACGAAGGCGTTCGCGAAGCCCTGTGTCGGGTTTGCGGTACATGGGTTGTTACCCACTCGGGTGGGCGGTGAGGGATCGTTGGGATCGCTAGCCTGCGCCGGGTTCGGGATCCCAAGGAACGGGATGTTCGCGAGCCCCTGACCGGCGCCGGTCTTCAGCTCGATCGTGATGTGGCCGAGGATGTCCTGGCCGGCGATCGCATTCCTCAAGACGACATTCGGATCGTTGGCGTAGGCCTGCGGGATGGTCGGCGGAAACGGGCCGTTACTCTGTGAGCCCGGACCGTCGCTGGCGAGATCAACCTCCGGAACGGTATGCTCGGCACCGTCTCCGGCCGGGGGCGGCATGTCGACGGGTTGAATGCCCAAGCCCAGCGCGCCGGCGGGCGGAGTGAACACGGGGAGACCTGCATTGATGAGCCAATGTGGGAAGATGGAATGTATTTTTGGTGGCCCCGGCTTCGGCGTGGCGGGCGGGGTTTCCCCTTGCATCAACACCGTAACCCCGTGCGGGATGCTGCCCATCCGAACGATGGTGGCTTTGCTCGCCGGGTTTGTTGAGGGCTCCTCGCTCGCCGCGGGCACGTTCATGAACAGTCCCGGCTCGATATGGAGCGCCTGTCCGGCGGTGGAGAACGGTGGCAGGTCAGCATCGGTGACCCGCTGGAGGTAGTGCAGGCCGTACAGACTTAGATCGGTCTGGGGGTTCAGCCCCCGGTTCGGGACCACGCCCGGGATTACCTGGAAGTCGAGGGTCTCGCTCGTCAGGTTGAGCTCTAGGAAGCGCTTGGTCTGGGTGCACGGCTGCGATAGCGGATTGTCGGGCCGCCACATCACGTTGAAGCCCGAACCCTTCCAGCTACCCGGCAACGACGCGAGCGGACCGAGGTTCAACCCCATCGTGATCGGCCCCTGCTGGAACCGGGGTGGCACGTAGACACGCGGTGCTTCGCTTGAAGTTTTTTTCTCTTCTGCCATTTGTAGAATTCTCCTTTGCCGGCCGACTGGCCGCTTCCGTATTAATTGCTGTTCGAGCCAAAGTCTCAATACTTCGGACAACGTACCGGACCCGTGCCCGCGTTGGCTAGTCGGATGAAGCAGGCGCGGCGCTAGCTCGATATTTCGCACCCTACGTCTAACACGAAATTCTCAGATTGCAAGCCCAAACCATACGCGTTTCTTGCTATTCATATGCCAATCTTGCTGCGGATAGCACTCGCCGGTTAGTCGCAGTTTGTCGCGGGTTCACGGTGGTCGGTCGCCGTTGCTCACGGCGAAGGTTGCTTGCGACTCCCGCCCGCGATAGCGCAAAGGTGGTAGACCATACGTCCTCCGGAAGTCTTCCACGAAGCGGCTGGGATCGCCGTACCCCACGCGCGCTCCGATCTCCTTTACGCTGAGCGCCGATGTCTTCAAGAGCTCACTGGCTCGCCGCATCCGCAGCAGCTTCACGTACTGAGCCGGCGCGACTCCCGTTTGGCGCTTAAACAAAT
>JASHPE010000268.1 GCA_030038235.1 Terriglobia bacterium | reverse complement strand
AGTCTCGATTACGACCGATACTTCGGCTATGCGGGCCTCAATCTTGAGAAGGAAGCGGCATCGGAGCCCGATTGGGGACTTCGAGCCTCGGTCGGGTTCACCGTAGCGCGCGAAATTCAAGTAGACTCGGTCGATCCCGGGAGCGCCGCCGCCGCTGCCGGCCTGCGCGCCGGCGATGTGATTACCTCGGTCAACGGCCAGCCCCTCAGCGTCCCGCCTGACCGGCTCACGGGCGTGCAGCCGGGCGAGCAGGTGGAACTCGGAATCCTCCGGCGATCGCGTGCGCTCAGCATCAAGTTTCAACTGGGAGCGTCCTCGGAAACGCACTATCGCATCGAGGAGAATCCCCAGGCCACGGCGGACCAGGTCGCGCTTCGCGATAGCTGGCTGGGATCCGGCGGACAAGCTCAGTGAGAGTCCAGGGCAAACGTAGTCCCTGGGAGCGCGGGCGGGACCTCCGCGCTCCCCAGGCCGAATTAGGACAACTACCGCGGGCTTGCTTATGTTGCGAGCGATACTCCTCTCGCTTCTCTGCCTTCTGTTCGTCTTCGTTCTGGGAACGCCGCTCCTCATCTACGCCATGATCACGCGCAACACCGACCCGCTTTACAACGTCGGTGTGTCCTGTGCGCGATTCGCCATGCGTCTGGGCGGAATCCGGCTCGACGTCCACCGACGGGAGAAAATCCCGCCGAGGCAAGCCGTGGTCTTCATGGCCAACCACGAGAGCAACATCGATCCGCCCGCGATTTTCGCCTGTCTGCCTCCGGTGCTGGTGCTCGCCAAGAAGGAGTCCTTCCGGATTCCCATCCTCGGACCTGCAATGCGGCTGCGCGGCTTCATTCCGGTCGACCGTAAAGACCGCGAGCAAGCCCGCGAAGCCGTCGATAAGGCTTGCCAGGCCCTAGGAGCCGGTCACTCTTTCGTGATATTTCCCGAAGGCACGCGCGGCCCTGACGGACGTCTACAGCCGCTGAAAAAGGGCGGATTCATCATGGCGCTGAGGGCAGGTGCGCCCATCGTGCCGGTATCGCTGTCCGGAACCCGCCACATCATGCGAAAGGGAGAAATCGGGATTCACCCTGGCAGCATTCGTATCACTTTTCACGAGGCCATTCGCACGGACAATCGCAGCCTCGACGATCGCGATCAGTTAATCGAGGAAGTTCGGCGGGCACTGCTGAGCGGCCTCAAGGAAGACGAGTGGCCGCTCGAAGACCTGGCCCAGCGTCAGGCTTGAACGACGTGTACTGTAGCTCCGGTGTCCTCACCGGCGATGCGGCGACTGCAGGTGTCGAGCTCTCGTTCATCGAGTCTACGCAAGTACTCGTGGCAGGCCGTCCGGATCAATGCGGCCCGCGTGGAATGCGACGCGCGAGCTTTGCGGTTGACGGCTTTCAGCAAATTCTCGTCCATCGGCACCTGGATTACTTTCATGCTCGGTTCCTCATCGGCTTATGTATTTGGTTGTGGACTCATGTAGCGATCCAGTCAAATTTGCCCCCGCGCCCGGCAGTCACGACGTAGAAACAAGTTCCGTGAACTTGGCGAGATCGATGTTCCCGCCGCTGACGACGGCCACCACCTTGCCGCTCCCGCATTTGCCCGTAAGGGCCGCGGCCACGGCACAGGCTCCGGCCCCTTCCGCGATCACATGATTGCGTTCGGCCACCAGCTTCATGGCGTGGCGTGTTTCTTCGAGCGTGGTCACGATTGAGCCGGCAAGGACGTGATGCGCGAGCGCCCACATTCGCGGGAACACGCTCTTGCCGCCGCAGCCGTCCACAAAACTGGCCGTCCAGCCCGGAAAATCCTGGGCCGAGCCGGCGGCGAAAGAACGCGCGAGCGGCGCCGCAGTCTCAGGCTCCGCTCCGTACACCTTGGCGCCGGGGCTCTGCGCGGCCAGAGCGCAGGCGATGCCGCAGGCGAGGCCGCCGCCGCCAAAGCCCGCCACCACCGCGTCCACGTCGGGCAAATCTTCGACGATCTCGAGGCCGACCGAGGCATTGCCGGCGATGAACGTGTCGTCTTCGAAAGGATGAACGAATGCGCCGGTCATCGCCGGATGCCTGCGCTCGCCGAGCGCTTTCCAGCATTCGTCGAACGGAGCCTTGACGATTTCCGCGCCCAGCCTTCGAATCGCCTCCAGCTTGGCAGACGGCGCCGTCTCGATCACGAGCACTTTGCAGGGCACTCCCACCTTCCGGGCCGCCAGCGCCACGCCCTGCGCCGCATTGCCGGCGCTGATGGTCCACACGCCGCGCGCGCGCTCGTCGGGCGGCAGCAGCCGTACGGTGTTATACGCGCCGCGAATCTTGAAGGAGCCGATCGGCTGCAGATTTTCGAGCTTCAGGTAAATCTGGCACGGACCTTCGGCGTAATGAAGCGGCACCAGCGGCGTGCGATACGCGGCCTCGTAGACGTGCCGGCGCGCGTCCTCGATCATGGCGGCCGGGATGGTGCGGCGCAGCGTGGAATCGACCGGTTGGGGCACTGCAGTTTGCGACATAAGTTCGACCTCGAAGATTTTCGCGCAGACTCGACGCTCGCGTCGGCTACGCGAAAGCCTCGCTGCAGTTCAATAATCTGCCAATGGTATCAGGAATCCGGCTGAGCGTAGCGGCTCTGCCGCCTCCCTTGCGGAAAGGCTTTGCCTTTCCGGCAGGGCAGTATTACATTTTTTCTAGCGAGGCCCCGCCTCGCTCAGTCTCATGCCCACCATTTCAAAGGATACGCCTTGTCTTTCCATCACTACGATAGCGCGCGACCGGCTTCCGGTCTTCCGCTCCGAGCCGCTCAAGGCTCTCGCCACCGCTGCTCTCGACGAGGCCCGCCGCTCAGGCGGCTTCACGCTCTTCGCCTACGTGACCATGCCGGATCACCTGCATGTCCTCACCGACAGCACACGCAAGCCGTCCGACACACTGCGCTACGTGAACGGCATTCTCAGCCACCGCGTCATCGGATACTTGAAAGAGCACAACTTCACAAGCTCATTGCAGAAGCTTCGGACGGCCGGCAAAACCCAAAGCTATTCGCTGGTGGAGCACCACTCGAACATCCTGCTGTTGACGAGCCAAGACGCGTTCATGCAGCGTGTCAACTATATTCACCAGAATCCGGTCAGAGCTGGCCTCGTGGAGTGCGCTGAGGATTATCGTTGGTCAAGCGCGCGGTGCTGGAGAAGAGCGATGCTTGAGGACGAGCCCCTCGTGTTCGATTCTGCAAAACCCCCGGCGCCCATCAAAAGATGAATCCGGGTGCCCAAGCCGCCGGTGGCTGCAGAGCGCTGAGGGCAAGAGAACGCGGTTCCCAGAGGTCACTGGAGCGCAGAGCCTTCAAAGGCATAAGCGCCGTTGAAGAGCTCGACAGTCGGGCTTGCGTCTGGCTCTGCAACAGACCAGCGAACGCGAACGTGCCCGGGCCAACGGTCAATTACACGTCGCTCGCTCGCGACCCGACGGGCTGTCTTCTCGACCAGAGAATCTCGTGCCGGAGGTCTTCCAGGACCAGAGGCGGTGCAGTATAGGTTACGGGTGCGCCGCGCAAGCCTACGGAGGTCCCCGAGCTGCGGCAATCCCGCACCGCCGTTGAAGGGCGTAACAATGGCTATAGGGTTTTGGACGAGCATCGTCGTCCAAACTTCCGGGCAATCTGCGTTTGCCGAACCGTGGTGGGGCACTTTGAATACCGTAGCCGGATTAGGATCCTTGTGAGATGCGAGAACTGCTATCCAGCCTTCGCCCTCAACGCCGGTGTGCTCAAGGTCCGCTCCCAGTAACACCCGTCTCGAACCGACCTCAATCCAAAGTGCCACTGAAGTGCGGTTGGGGGCGCGGTTGGTCATGCGGATCTGTGAGTCACCAGGTTTTGGCACCCATTGGGCGATGTCGTTCAGGGCGAGCTTAATCGTTCCGTCCGAGGGGCTTAGGGCGGTCACCATCGCTGGCCAGGATCGGCCGGGACCCTTCAGGTCCAAGAGCCTACGACTCTCAACAGCGAACATGGGTGCAGTCAACCTCTTCGCTTTGCCTTTGGGAGCCCTGTCGATCAGCGTGTCGAATATCCTAGCGAACTCGTCGACTCCCGAGCGCCCTTGAATCGAGCTGGCAGCCGCCTCAACTAACATAAAGAAGTTGTCGGTGTCTAGCGCCATCGAGCAGGAAAACTGGGCGTTAGGTGCGCGATTGAGCATCGATGCAAGGCCGCGGATATGGTCATCGTGCCAGTGGGTGGCGATAACGAGCCTGACTCCGCTCAACGCGTCATTATCGAAGGCCGCCAGGTAATCCACGGCAACCGATTCGCGACTCCCGCGAGCAATACAGGAGTCGACGACACACCACTCATTGTTGCCGAGATGGATGACTACGCATTCCCCGCGACCCGGGCCTATGACGGAGACTTCCAATTCTTCGGGGTGCGGTGGCGTGGATCGGCTCACTCTTGATCGTGAAACGCCTTTCTGACGTGCCGTGCACGCTCGGCGGCACGAGTGAGTGCACGCTTGGTCCACGCGGGCACGCGCCGAAACTGTAGAACGGAGATGTTCTTTACTTGTCCGCCGACCGTCCGCTCGCTACCGATAGTCCAGTAAAATGCAGCCCCGGGAACAACTAGTCCATAGTCCTCTGGCGACACTTCAGCGTAATCGAACGCCGCGCCCTCATCAGAGTTGCCCGGGTTTGTTCTGTCGGTGAGGGTTGCAAGGAATCTTCCGTCATGAATCTCCACGACAGTTCCCTCCCAGAGCTGCCGAGTTTGGAGGGCAGGATCTCGGCCGGCCCCCTTCAGCGGCGGAGCCACTGCTACGCCACTGCGTACCGGCCGAGCGGGATGGTCGGAGTTCCATTCGGCGTTCTGCCAAAGGCGACCGTTAAATTGGGCAGTGCCCAATGAGGGCGGCTCTTGAGAGACACCCAGCTGACTAAGGCCACTGAAGCTGTAAATCGTTGTGCGAGTGCTGCTGGACTCGCTTGTGCTCGCAGTTGAGCTAGCCGTCTGCTGCTGCCCAATCGAGAATATGATTGGCAACGTCTGAGGCATGAGTCGAAACCTCTTCCCACTTGTCAGTTAGAATTTTCATTAACTTTTCCAAAGACTCGTCCTTGGGGCCTTCGTAGTGGTCGTTCGTTTCGAAGTACACTCCGAATTGGACCTGACCGGACGGCTGGACCGTTACATTATAACGTGAGCCGGGCGGTTCGGTCTTGGCTGAAGTAATCAAAAGGGAGAGCATTCCGGGCCGGCCCTCAAGAATATCGTTCCAAGGTTCCTTCGGTGCGAGTCTGTCCCCAACCCGGTTCCAGGCTTCTTCTGATGGCAAAGCAAAGTGCATTTGCCGATTCAGTCCCATCGCGGTAACGGGTGTGTGCTCCAGAATGTAGAAAGCCCCGGCTACTAAGTCCCGAAGCGGGGCTGGGTCAACGCTGGGCTTCGAGACAGCCACAAATCGGTTCTGTGTAACCTGGAGAACGTACTGCTCCGTCTCAAAGTGTGAGATCTCTGGAACGATGACCTTGACTTCCGCTGCGTCCACCTGTTGTTGAGGCAGGAGGCCCTGTCGTGCAAACCACTCCGGCTGAAAAATCGTAGGATTGAATGAGCCGACCAGGATGATTGAGGAGGTCGTGATCTCTGGGATTCTTCCGGGCATCGTGCGTAACTATAGTCCAAAGCGGCCTCGACTTCAATGCTCGGTAGTGGGTCAGCTTGGAATTGACTGGTCCAGAACGCTCGCATTTCGGACCGCGTCCTGGGCGCGAACCTGATACTCTGTCCTGTGATGCGCTGGATCTTCCCCAAAACTCAGCCCGACGCCGAGGCTACGACGCGTCTTGGGCGCGACTTGAATCTCGCACCGCTGGTGGCGAAGCTCCTGACGATTCGCGGCTTCAGCGACCCTGCCGCCGCGGAGCGATTCCTACATCCGAAGCTCGATCATCTTCACGGCCCGCTGCTGCTCGCGGGCATGGAAAGGGCCGTCGAACGTTTGCGCGAGGCCATCGCACGGCAGGAGAAAATCCTGATCTACGGCGACTACGACGTGGACGGCACCATGGCCGTAGTGGTGCTCCTGACTGCGCTGCGATCGCTGGGCGCCTGCGTGGAGACTCACATTCCGCACCGGCTTACCGACGGCTACGGCATGCGGCCGGAGGTGATCGAGCGCGCCGCCGCCGAAGGCGCGCGCCTGGTGGTCAGCGTCGACACCGGCGTGCGAGCACACGAAGCCATCGGACGCGCACGCGAACTAGGCCTCGATTGCATCGTCACGGATCACCACTTGCCGGAGGATCATCTGCCGCCGGCGTACGCGATCCTCAATCCGCACCGCACCGATTGCACCTATCCCAACAAGAATCTGTGCGGGGTGGGCGTGGCGTTCAAGCTGGCGCAGGCGCTTCTGGGAATTTCCGGGGCAGCCGCCACGGCGGGCACGCCGGGCGTCGTCCCGGCAGGCAGGTCGACTCGACTGCTTGAATCCTATCTGAAGATCGTGGCGCTCGGCACGATTGCGGATGTGGTGCCCTTAACCGGGGAAAATCGCGTGATCGCGTATTTTGGTCTTGCTGGATTGCGCCGCGCGGCCGCGCCGGGCTTGCGCGCTCTGATCAAGGTATGCGGCATCGGCTGCGGAGAAGTGGTGACCGCAGGACACGTCGGGTTCCAGCTCGCGCCGCGGTTGAATGCCGCCGGTCGCATGGAAAGCGCGCGCGACGTAATCGATCTGTTTACCGCCCGGGACGAAGCTCTCGCGGACGAGATTGCGGCGCGTCTCGACCGCTTGAACCAGGAACGCCAGCAGGTGGAGGAAGCCATCACGAAATGCGCGGTCGAGCGCCTGGAAGCTCAGCCCGGCCAGGCCCAACGCTATTCGATGGTCTCGGCCGGCGACGGCTGGCATCGCGGGGTGATCGGCATCGTGGCGCAGCGCCTGGCAGAGCGCTATTACCGGCCGGCGCTTGTGATCGGGGTCGAGAACGGCGAAGGCGTAGGCTCAGGACGCTCGATTTCGGGCTTTCATCTGCTGAAGGCGCTCGAATCGGCCCGCGATCTGTTCACGCGATTCGGAGGTCACGCCCAGGCGGCAGGCTTCACGCTGGACTCCGCGCGCATTCCGGAGCTGGAACAGCGATTCGAGGCATTCGCCCGGACGGCGCTGAGACCTGAGGACCTGGAACCTACCCTAAGAATCGACACGGAGATCAGCCTGACGGACCTGGACGGCCCCGTTTACCAACAATTGCAGGCGCTCGGCCCCCATGGGATGGGCAACCCGTCGCCGGTGTTCTGCGCGCGAGGACTCCGCATCGCGGCCGAGCCTCGCGTTCTGAAGGAGAAGCATCTAAAAGTGAGGGTGGCGCAGGGGCCGCGAGCGATGGATGGCTTGGCCTGGAACTGGGCGCCGCGGGCGGCGGAATTTCCGCAAGGTCAACTGGTAGACGTGGCGTTCACGCTGGGTGAGAACACCTTCCAGGGGATAACAACCGTCAATCTGGAGTTGAGGGACATGCGAAAAGTATGAAGTATGAAACATGTTGTATTTCGGTCTCCGTAGGCGATGCCGGCCTTCAAGTCCGGCGGTTTTCAGACTTCATACTTCAGACTTCATACTTCTGACTTTCAACTTTTTCCAACGTGGCCGAACCTGCTCCAATTCGATCCGCAGCCGCGAAATCGACGACACGCGCGCACAGCGCTGTGGGCCGGCGACGGATTCTCGGCAGATCGCTGCTGGCGCTGCTTGGATTGGGCGTGATGGCCGTGATCGTGGCCTATCGCCTGCGGCCGCGGCAGGTGGTGGCGCCGCTGGCGCCCATGGCCCCCCTGCCCGAGAATGCCCAACAGGCCGCCGCCGGCTACAGCGTAACGCGCTCGGAAGGCGGTCGCGAGGTCTTCACCATTCGCGCCCAGCGCAGCACGGACCTGAAGAACGGGCAGGGAACCATTCTGGACGGGGTGTTGGTAGAAGTATTTGGCCGCGCGGGAGATCAACACGACCTCGTGAAGGCTGATCGTTGCGAGTACACCTCCAGCAGCGGCAACTTCTCCTGCGCCGGCCCGGTCGCGGTCGAGCTCGACGCTCCGCGTGGCGCCAAAACCGTCTCTCCGCCGCCGGATTCGGCGACAGCGTCGGCCACGCTGCACGGACGACATCCGGTCTACCTCAACACATCCGGTCTGGTCTACAACCAGCAAACGGGGCTATTGAAAGGCACAGCCCATGTTGCCTGGCGATATGGACCGGCTTCGGGCGCGGCTGTCGGCCTCTCTTACGCCACGCGAGACGGCTCGCTCGAACTCGATCGCGACGTTGCCGCCACTGTGCCAGTCCAAGGCCCCGCCAACTCCCGTGGCGAACGCTTGCCGGCTCTTGTGCAACTCTCGGCTGCACATCTGCGCTACGCGAAGAGCCAGCGGCAGATCGATTTGACTGGCCCCGTTCATCTGACGGAGGGAGACCGGCAGGCCGATGCGGGACACGCCGTTCTCGATCTCAATGCGCAAAACCGCCTCACCGGGGCGGTGCTGGACGATGGCGTGCAGGCTCAGGATAAATCCAACGGCGGGTCTCGCACGGCCGAGGCGACGACGCTTCAAGCCACATTCGACTCCGCGACCGGCGATCTCCGGGACCTCAACGCCACCGGCAACGTGCATCTGCAGTCCGAGGCCAAGCCGGGCGCCGGAGTTTCACAATTGGCAGCCGACCGGGCGCACGTCAGCTTCACGGGCGCCCATTTTCATCCGTCGCGGGGCGAAGCGTCAGGCAACGTCCACCTGACTTCGGAGCCCGGCGCCGCGCGTCCCGGGGCGCCTGCAGCCGGCGCGAACTCGAAACCGGGACCGGGGGGGCTTTCTCGCGAGGAACTCGAAACCGCCAATCTGGAATTCACCTTTCGTCCGGCAGACGGCACCTTGGACGAAGCTCATACCGCCGGGTCCGGCAAGCTGGACCTGATTTCTGCCGATCCCAAAACCGGCAACCGGATCATCACGGCCAGCCAGTTTCTGATGGCCTTTGACGCGCAGAGCCGGCTGAAGAATCTGCGCGGACTCGGCCCTACGCAAATCGAATTTGAGCCTGCGGCGAGCGCGCCCCGTGGCGCCGTCGCCATGGAGAGCCGCGGAGACAACCTGCAGGCGTCGCTCGACCCTGCATCGGGCTCGGTGCAAACCATGCAGCAAACCGGCCACTTCCAGTTCATCGATGCCGGCCGCCGCGCGATGGCGGATCGGGCCGACTACGCGGCCGATACCGACGTCCTGACGCTCAACGGCAGTCCGGTCTTAAGCGATGCAGATTCGCGCATCCGCGCCGACCACGTCGTGATGCACCTGGCCACCAATACCGCCGAAGGCTCGGGACACGTCAGCTCCACCCACACCGGAGATTTGCCGGAAGATGGCCAACCAATTCCCAGTCAGCGTCTTAGCGACTCTTCTGCCAACGCCGACGGCAACAGCATCACCACCAATGTGCTCGCCGAGCGTGTGACTGTCGACCGCAACCAACAGATCTTCCACTACTTAGGTCACGTGCGAGCCTGGCGCGGCGCGGATGTGATCCAGGCTCCGGAGCTGGATATCTACCGGCTTGAACGTCGAATTGTAGCGGATTCCGGGGTCGTGACCTCCGATCTTGAGCCGTCGCAAGCGAAGAATGGTCAAAAGACGGATGTCAGTTCAAGAGGTATCACCTCAAATGTATCGGCCGGGGCGAGATCACAACCTAATGTGACAAATCGAGGAACGAACCCACCAAATCCTTTGTTTTCAGCAAAGGAACATACGACCCCGCAGACGGGCGCGACGCAGCCCGTCACCATTCGCGCCGATCACTTCGATTATCGTGATCTGGAGCACAAGGCCGTGTATCAAGGGCATGTCCGGATGGACTCATCAGGCGCAACCCTGGAATCCGACCGCCTGGATGCGTATTTCACGCCACCGGAGCCGGGCCAGCCATCGCAATTGGATCATGCGGTGGCAGACCACCATGTGATCCTGACCGAGCCCGGGCGGCGCGGCGCCGGCAATCATGCGGACTACTCCGCCCGTGAAGGCAAGATCGTGATGACCGGAGGTCCTCCCAGCCTGTACGACGCACAAAAGGGCTTCACGACGGGCCAAAGTTTGACTTTCTTTACACAGGATGATAGCTTGATCGTAGATGGAGGCTCTGGATTCCGGTCTCGTTCCGAGCACCGCTTGTCGCAATAACCTCCCATGTCAGTCTTATCAACCGTCGATCTGACCAAGTCGTACAAGGGACGGAAAGTAGTTGATGGGATGACCCTTAGAATCGACCAGGGTGAAGTGGTCGGTTTGCTTGGACCGAATGGCGCCGGGAAAACCACGTCGTTTTACATCATCGTGGGCTTGGTGACTCCCGACGCGGGTCAGGTGCTACTTGACGGCTCAGATATCACAGGGCTGCCCATGTATTTGCGGGCGCGGGCCGGCATCAGTTACTTGCCGCAGGAGCCCTCGATTTTCCGCAAGCTCACGGTGGAAGAGAACCTGATGGCGGTGCTCGAGACGCTGCCGCTGAGCGCACATCAGCGTCGCGAGCGCTTGGAGGAGTTGCTGGAAGAACTCGGACTTCAGCAAGTGCGCCGCAGTTATGGTTACATGCTTTCGGGCGGGGAGCGCCGGCGGGTTGAGATTGCGCGGTCGTTGGTCATCTCCCCGTCGTTCATCCTGCTGGATGAGCCGTTCTCCGGGATCGACCCTCTCACTGTGATCGACCTGCAGAATATCATCCTGCAGCTCAAGAACTCCGGCATCGGCATTCTATTGACCGACCACAACGTTCGTGAGACTTTGCAAGTCACGGACCGTGCGTATATCATCAACAGTGGGAGGATATTCCGGGCCGGCACGCCCCAGGCATTGGGGAATGATGCCGAGGTGAAGCGGATCTACCTCGGAGATAACTTCAGGTTAGCGATTTGATGGAAGCGCATCGTCCAAAACTCGGCTTGAATCTCAATGTGGCGCAGAGACAGATCCTGACGCCGGGACTCGTCCAGATGGTCACTGTCCTGGCGCTAAACCGCCTGGAGCTGCGCGAGATGATCAACACCGAAATGGTCGCCAATCCGGTTCTCGAGGAGGTGACCGACGAAGCGCCGTCCGCCGAGGAGGTCCGGGAAAAGGTGGAGGCCGACGCTGAAGCTCCAACGCCTCCCAAGCCAACCAACGGCGACGCTCCCCTGCCCGAGCAGCAGGATTCCTTCCAGGAAGTCGATTACGGCTCGTTCTTCGACGATTATCTGGATCCCGGCTTCAAGTCTCCCGCCGCCGAACAGATTGAGAAGCCCTCGTTCGAGAATTTCCTCTCGCGACCAACATCGCTTGCCGACCACCTGGAGTGGCAGTTGAACCTCTCCATCTGCCCGGATTCCGTCCGGGATGCAGCCTACTCGATTATCGGCAATCTGAACGAGGACGGCTATCTCACCGCCAGCGTGGAGGAGATCGCAGAGACCGGCGGCCACACCAAGGAAGATGTGGAGCAGGCGCTGAAGCTGGTGCAGGACCTCGATCCGCCCGGTATCGCTGCGCGAGACATCCGCGAGTGCCTGCTGCTGCAGTTGAAGGTGGTCGCGCCGTCGAACACGCTGGCGCCGCGCATCGTCTCCGAGCACCTCGACAAGCTGCAAAACAAGCAGTACAAGGAGATCGCACGCGCTCTTGACCGGCCGCAACCGGCGGTGGAGCGCGCCCTCGAGCTCATCCGCCATCTCGACCCGCGCCCTGGCCAGCGCTACAACACCACCGAAGCGCGGCTGGTTGAGCCGGACGTAGCTTTCGTCAAGGTCGACGACGACTACAAAATCGTGATGAATGAGGACGGGATGCCGCAGCTCAGGCTGAGCCGCCGGTATCGCCGCATGCTGGAGCAGGACGGAACCTCGCGTGATGTCCGCACCTGGGTGAAGGAGCGCTTCAACTCCGCCCTGCAATTACTCAAGAATATCGAGCAGCGCAAGCAGACGATTCAGCGCGTCTGCCAGGTGATTATTGAGCGCCAGCGCGAGTTCCTGGACAAAGGCGACGACTATCTGCGCCCGATGATGATCAAGGAAGTGGCGGAGATCGTGGGCGTACACCCGTCCACCGTCAGCCGCGCCGTGGGTAGCAAGTACGCTGAAACTCCGCAGGGGGTGCGCGAATTAAGGTCGTTCTTCTCCGAAGCTGTGCAAGGTCCGGCGGGCGCGGCACTGCCCCTGGTGAGCCTGAAACGCGCCGTGAAGAAGATGATCGAAGACGAAGACGCCGCCCACCCCCTGACGGATGATCACATCACCCAACGATTGCATCAAATGGGCATTTCCGTTACCCGCCGGACTGTCGCCAAATACCGCGAGGATATGCATATTCCGAGCACTCACCATCGACGAAGGAAAGCATGAACTCTCCCTTTGCTCGCGTCTGGGCTCGGGCCTGGAGGTCCACTCATGCAGATCGAGTACACCGGCCGCCAGATCGATGTCACACCGGATCTGCGCCAATACACTGAGGAACGCCTGAACAAGGTCGCGCGCCTGCTGCGCGATCGCTGCAGCCTTCACGTCATCCTGACCATCGAGAGGCACCTGCGCGTCGCCGAGGTCACTCTCAAGTTCCGCGATCACGATCTGGTCGGAGTCGGGCAGACGGCCGACGCGCGAAGCTCGATTAACGAGGCGCTGGATAAAGTCGAAAAGCAGGTGGTGCGCCTGCTGGAACGAAAACGCGCCCGCAAACGGCGGCCCAAGCCCACATCGGCGGTTCTGCTCAATGTGCTGGCGGCCGAGCCCGTCGATCATCGGGAGCGCGAAACGCTTGAGACCGAACGAATCGCCATCAAACCGCTGACTGTGGAGGAAGCCATCGAGTCCAAAGAACTCGTCCAGCGCGGCGCGGTCGTGTTCCGTAATTCCGAGACCGAGCGCGTTAACGTGATCTACCGGCGCAATGACGGCGAGCTGGCGCTGATTGAGCCGGAATCGTAGAAGCACTGACAAGTGGCGAGTGACAAGTGGCAAGACCCACCTGACTTGTCACTCGTCACTTGTCACTCGTCACTCGTAATGAAACGACCCTCCACCAAACGATCCCCATCTCGATTTGTGCTGATTACCGGGCTCAGCGGCTCCGGTAAGGGTTCCGCGTTGCGGGCGTTCGAGGACCTCGGATACTACTGCGTAGACAACCTGCCCTCGAATCTCATCCGCACGTTTCGCGATCTCTGCTTCGCACCCAACAGCCGCATCGCTAAAGCAGCCGTGGCGGTCGATATCCGCGAGGGCGAGGCTATCGCCCAGCTCCCGGCTCTATACGACAAGCTCGTGAAGGAACGGCCCCGGCCCACGTTGGTGTTTCTGGACGCGTCCGATGAGGCCATCATCCGCCGCTTCGAGGAAACGCGCCGGCCGCATCCGCTCGGGCGCGACCTGCCGCTCCAGGAAGGCATCGATGGCGAACGGCGGCTGCTAAGGCCGGTCAAACAACGCGCCGACGAAGTGCTGGACACCACCCGGCTGAACACGCAGGAACTGCGTCAGCTCATCCAGGCCCGCTTCGGCGGCGGCCGGAAGCACGGGACGATGCCCATCTCGGTGGTCTCGTTCGGTTATCGCTTCGGGCTGCCTGAGGAGGCTGACCTGGTTTTCGATGTCCGCTTCCTGCCCAATCCCAACTATGTGCGCGAGCTGAAAAAGAAAACCGGACGCGATCCTGAAGTGGTGCGGTTCATGGACGATCTTCCCGGCACTCGCGAGTTCCTGCGCCGCATCCTCGATTTGTTGCTATACCTTTTGCCGCTGTTTATTCATGAAGGGAAGAGTTATCTGACGATTGCCGTGGGCTGCACCGGAGGGCGTCACCGCTCGGTTATGATGGCCGAGCGCCTGGCAAAGACGCTTGCCGAGGAGGGATACCAGACGAAGGTAACGCACCGCGATATCGCGCGCGCGGCGTAGGGGCACATGGCCATGTGCCCCTACCGCTTATTTCACGAGCACCTTCACTCCAAATTCCGGCAATTCCGCGGAACCTGACGTCGACGCACCCGAAAGCGCGTCGCGATATCCCTGGCCTACACCCACCGATTGCTTTGATGCCGTGTAGTTGAGCAAGAACAGAACGGTCCGGCCGCTGCCCTCACGCGTTGCGATCTCGACTCCCTCGGGCGGCGTAGGTCCCGGAGCAATTCCGGCGCCCTGAAGAATGCCGGCCAGCAGCCCATCATAGAAGGCGGGCGAATCCGGCTCGGTTCCGACGTAGTAGACGCTTCCCTTGCCCATATTATTGCGCGTGACTGCGGCGCTGCCGGTGTAGTAGCCCTTGCCATAGGTGGCCAGCGCCTCGGCGGTGGCTGGCGTGAGAATGTCAAACCACACTTTTGCCGGATAGCGCTGGCCTCCGGTCATCACGATTTCCTGCTGCTGGCTCGCCGGATCGATCTGCGGATCATAATCGTGGATGGCGACGCCGGCGAGCTTCGCGAGCGGCCCCGGCAGCGTCTCATCTGTGAACACATTGTGCTCGTCTTTGACGCCCGAGCGATAGGTCAGCACCAGGGCGCCGCCGCCGTCAGCGAAATCAGTCAGCTCGCGGACCACTTCCGGTGTGAAGACGAAAAGCGACGGCGCTATGACGATCTTGTAGGATGAGAGATCGCCTTGCGGAAACACCACGTCCACGTTGGCGCCGTGACGGCGCAGCGAGTCGTAATACCGATGAAGCTGCTCATTGTAATCGAAGCCGTTCACCAGCGGCTGGATGTGAAACGCCCAGCGCGCGTCCGGCGAGACCAACAGCGCGACCTGTGACACCGGCTGCGTTCCTGCGAGGACGCCTTTGAGCCGTTTCACTTCGTCTCCCGTCTGCTTCACGATGCCATAGCGGGCGTTCGGGTAACTGTCCTGATCGAGAACGCCCTGCCAGTACTGCTCGGTGCCGTATCGAGACGTACGCCAGCGGAAGTAGCAAACGCCGTCGGCGCCGTGTGCGATCGCCTGATACGCCCACAGCCGATACATTTCCGGCGGCGCCTGATGTCCCCAGAACGTGTTCCAGCCCGGCAATCCGCCTTCTTCCTCCATCACCACGAAGCTTTGCTGATTCTTTGAGCCGCGCATGAGGTCGTGCCCGAGGCCTGAATCCTCGTAGTGCGTGAAATTGCGCGTCAAGTTGTGATCGATCATCGGGTAGTTGTCCCAGGCCACGAAATCGAGTGCGGTGTTGAGGTGCGAGTAGTCGATATTGTCGAACATGCCCATTTCATTGTGCGTGATCGCCTTGCCGGGCGCGATGCGGCGGAGGATATCCGCTTGCATCACGAGAAAGTCGCGAGTGGCGTCGCTGAAGTAGCGGTGATAATCGAGCTCGAGACTGGGATTATGGACCCCGTAGAGCGTGTTCCAAGGCAACGGGATTTGCGACCATGCCGAGTACGTGTGACCCCAAAAGATCGTGCCCCACGCTTTATTGACCGCGTCCAGGCTGCCGTATTTCGTGCGGCACCACTTCTGGAATGCGGCCTGGCAAAGCGAATCGTAACAGTCCGGACCGCCCAATTCGTTGTCGATCTGCCAGCCGAGCACGCCGGGATGATTCTTGTAGTGCTCGGCCATGGCGGTGACGATGCCTTGTACGGCCGCGAGAAAGTGCGGGTTATTCATGCAGTAGTTGCGACGCGATCCGTACCGGTAGCGCACGCCTTGATCGTTCATGGCCGCGATGTCCGGATACTTCGCCATGAGCCAGGCGGGCGGCGACGCGCTCGGCGTCCCCAGGACGGCTTTGATTCCGTGCGCGTTGAGCACTTTCAGCGCCCCATCGAGCCAGGCAAAATCGTAGCGGCCCTCGGTCGGCTCCATCTTCGCCCAGGCGAACTCGGCCATGCGCACGAAGTTGATTCCGGCGGCTTGCATCATCTCCGCGTCTTTTTCCCACTGGCTCTCGTCCCAGGCTTCAGGGTAATAATCCACGCCGTAGACGAATTGGCCGCCGTTCCAAGCGATCAGGTCGAAGGGCTTCGGCGTCGATGCGCTCTGCGCAGGGGCTCGCGCCGGCATAAGGGCGGGGAATAGGATCAGCAGCGTGCTCAAAGCGGCGAGCAGGAATAGGCGGCGTGACTTCATGGCAGGACCTCCCCGGATCACGACCAAATGACGTGGCAAACTCAGCGCGGTGGGCTGAAAGCTGCCATCGTGACGCCCACCACGGTCAAAAGGATGAACCCGATCGGAATATAATACGGCGAGCTGACGCGACGCATGCCAACGGCATTGAGTCCTTCCGATGGCAAGACCAACAAGAGACGGGCGCGGACTAAGGATAATAACACCAGGGCAGACTCAATTGAAGGACCTGCGCTTGTCGGTAGCATCCTAATTCGGACGTACGGGCGGCCCTTGTGGCCGCCCAACTCCTTGCATGTCATTCCCAGATTTCCGTTTTGAGTTGCACTTGTGAATCCTCGGACCGTCGTTTTCATCAATATTCATGCGGGTTCGAGAGCGATGACATGCGCCGGAGGTAGATATCCCGTGGGTGAAAGCCCAAAACAGCCCTTTCAGCTCTCTTTCAATGCCTCGCTCAAGATCGATTTCCAGGGTTTCGCGCGTCACATCCGACGGCTTGGTCCTGGGTGCGTGAGCTCGACGAGCGACTCAGGTTTGGAGAATTGATCCAAGGAAGGAAAGCAAGCGGTGAAGATGACGCGGGCTGAGCTGCCACCGGTTCCGGTCGAATGAGGTTCGGCTGTGGCTGAGCGTGATCGCCTACAACCTGGGGAACCTGTGGCGGCGGCTGGTGCTGCCGAGCCGGATTGGGAACTGGTCGCTGACCAGCCTGCAGCAGCGGCTGGTGAAGACGGGCGGCCGGCTAGTAAAGCACGCGCGCTACTACTGGCTGCTGTTGGCGGAGAGCCACCTGACGCGCCGACTGTTTGGCGCCATGGTGCGGCGGATCGAATTGCTGCCTTTGCCTGCCGGGTAGACGAGCCAGCGAAGGGACGGGCTTCAGCGGGAACAGCAAATGGAGAAGGAAGAGTGTCGGACGAATCGGTCAGGAGGCGGTCAGTTTCGCCCCTTGGGAGGCTCAGGGAGGCCATAGCAACGTGTTCGGTGGCGCGGTCACTGTTCGACCCAACTTCCGGTTGCATTTGGGCCGGTCAAGTGGTAGGTTATCGGTCGGGCCGGAGGTCCATAACGGAAATTCCGGGTGAAGCCTAACTTTATGATCAATGAGCGCGTCTCCGTACGTCTGCAACAGAATGTACTTGTTCGCACGCTTCCGGAATAAACCCCACACATTTGCGAGCCGCTCCGGTAAGTGTCTTCTACTGGAAGCGGGCGAAAGGTCTTGGCGATTGAGTTTGTGGCCACTTGCAAGCAGATTT
>JASHPE010000267.1 GCA_030038235.1 Terriglobia bacterium | reverse complement strand
GAAATTGAGCCGCGCGTCTTCATCGAGCAGTTTCCCAAACTCTTGATGTATGTTCAGGACCTCACACGTGACCGCTGGCACCATGTTTTCATTGCTGACACCAGCGTGGCCGGCTCGCCGAAAGTGACGTTAGCCGAAAGCGGCACTCTTGTCAACGATCCTCGCAGCGGCGTTTTGATCCTTCGCCTTGAGCATGGCGCAACCCACGAGATCGATCCGCAGAATGAGTCGCGATACTCGGTCGCGTCCTTTTCTGAGACCGAAATCCCCCTGCCGGCCCCGCAAAGTGAGGAGGTCGCAAGCGGGCGGCTCTCGCCGGCTATGCAGCCGGTCCCTATGCTCCTCCGGACGGCGCACCACGCGCCCGACAACCAGGAGCGTCGCGCCGGGGAGGTGGAACTGCAGCAGCGGTTGGCGCTGCCCGTAGCCTCGCTGGTACTCGCCCTGGTCGCCATCCCGCTGGGAATGTTCAGCCGCAAGGGAGGAAAGGCAGTCGGAGTCATGGTGACTATCCTGCTGGCCTTCATCTACTACATCGTGATGGCCTCCGGATCGGGCCTCGCCAAGGAAGGACGCGTCCCACCTGTGCTTGGACTCTGGGTGGCGAATACGGTGTTTGCGGCGGCGGGCATCCTGTTGCTTGTTCGTTTGCGGCGGGCGCGCCTGGGATTCCAGCGCCTGCAGGAAGTGTTCGCGGCAATTGGGCGCACGCTGCGGAGTTTGCACCACAAGGCTCGCAAGCCGCTGGCGCTTGTTGTGCCGTCGTCGCCCGTGCGTACGCCGGGCAGCCGGATGTTCCAGATTCTCGACGTGTACGTGATGCGAGGCTGGATCTTCTACTTCATCCTGCTGCTGCTGACCTTCGCCGGCATTTACATGGTGTTTGATTTCTTTCAACTTCTCGGCGACATCGTGAAAAATCACGCGCGGCCCGGCCTGATCTTCGACTACTACCGCTACCTCTTCCCTTACGTCGTCTACCTGATGCTGCCGCTGAGCGTACTTATGGCCACGCTGGTGAACTTCAGCCTGCTCACCAAGAGCAGCCAGATCACGGCCATCAAGGCGATTGGCGTCAGCCTTTACCGCATCTCCCTTCCCGTGCTAGTCCTGGGAGGATTGCTCAGCGGTGGCATGTTCCTGGTCGGGGATCAATACCTGCCGCAGACAAACCAGCTCCAGAGCGCCTATCGCAACGAGATCAAGGGCCGCCCGCCGCAGACTTATTTCAAGCCCGACGTGCAGTGGATCTTCGGCGAGTCGAGCCGCGTTTACAATTACCGGTTCTTCGACCCCGATCACAATGTCTTTGCCAATCTGTCGGTGTTCGAATTCGATCCCAGCAACTTCACTATGACCCGACGCATTTACGCGCAGCGCGCGTTCTGGGAGCCTCACATACCTGGATGGGTGCTCGAAGACGGTTGGTCGCGCGACCTCGACGGCGGTAAGGTGACCGCTTTCCGCACATTCGCCGTCACCACATTCAGGGAACTCGATGAGCGCCCGGAATACTTCAAGAAAGAGGTTAAGACTTCCGAACAGATGAGCGCCGGCGAGCTGCGCAGCTACATCCGGGAACTTCGCCAGAGCGGCTTTGACGTGGTGCCGCTCTCGGTTCAGTTGAACCGCAAGTTCTCATACCCGTTGATCGCCTTCGTGGTAGGGCTGATCGGGATTCCCTTCTCCTTCACCACCGGACGCAAAGGCGCCCTGACGGGCATCGCCGTGAGCATCGCCATCGGGATCGTGTACTGGTCGGTTTCGGGCTTGTTCGAGGCCATGGGAAATCTCGGGCAGCTCCCCCCGGCCGTCGCCGCCTGGTCTCCGGACGTGCTGTTCGCCGTGGGAGGAATCTACGCGCTGCTGCGCGTTCGCACGTGAGGCCAATGTCGACGCGCCGACATGCTCCCAATCCGCAGATTACACAGATTCAGCACTAACTCAGGTATGCGACGGGCGTTGCGTGCGTGCGGCACCCGGCAGCAGATTCAGCCCTCCGACTCCGGTCTGCCAGTGATCGTGCCTCTGGAGCGCCGCTTGTGAATTAGGACACCACCGAAATCTGCGGATGTACTCCGCCATCGGCTATAATTGCGGGTTTCACCACCACCAATCATCATTCGCAAAGGAGCTGCTGATGCCACCAACTCGTCCCCGACGCGACTTCCTGAAGCACGCGGCCTTGGCCGCTGCGGGATTTGCAGCGTCGGGCCTGCCCGCGCCGGATTGGGCACATCCGGCGACGCTTGCCGCTGCGGTCCAGAGCGCCACATCCGCAGCCGGCCCGCAAAAGTACCAGGCAACGTGGGGGTCGCTCAGCCAGTACCAGGTACCGGACTGGTACCGCGACGCCAAGTTCGGCATCTTCCTGCACTGGGGCGTCTACTCGGTCCCGGCCCACGCGAGCGAATGGTATCCGCGGCTCATGTACCGTCGCGAGGATCCCGTCTTCGAGTGGCATCGCCAGCACTGGGGACCGCAGTCGACCTTTGGCTACAAAGACTTCATCCCGATGTTTAAAGCCGAGAACTGGGACCCGGCGGCGTGGGTCACACTCTTCAAGAGCGCGGGCGCCAGGTATGTGGTGCCGGTCGGCGAGCATCACGACGGATTCCCCATGTACGACTGCCGCTACACCAATTGGAACGCGGCCAGAATGGGTCCACGTCGCGACGTGGTGGGCGAACTCGGCCGCGCCGTGCGCGCGCAAGGCCTCAAGCTCGGCGTCTCTTCGCATCGCGCCTTCGATTGGTCCTACTACACCTTCGAGAAAGACTTTGACACTGACGATCCAAAGTATTCAGGACTTTATGGTAAGGCTCACGCCCCTACGCCGCCGATTCCAACCGGGGATAAGGGTGAATTGCGCCAGACGGTTCCGCCGGAATACCTCAAGGATTGGTACGCTCGCACCACGCAAATCGTGGACGATTACCAGCCCGACCTGATGTGGTTCGACTTCGGGTTCGAAGGCCCGGAGTGGGAGGCCAACCGCAAGGCGTTCGGCGCCTACTACTACAACAAGGAGGAGAGCTGGCAGCGCGGTGTGGTACTCAACTATAAGCACGAGGCGTATCCCCCTCAGGCTGCGGTTCTTGACATCGAGCGCGGATTGCTCGACATGACCCGCAAGTATCCCTGGCAGACCGATACCTCCATAAGCTGGAAGTCGTGGGGCTACATCCAGGACGACAGCTACAAGTCGCCGCGCCTGATTCTGACGGAGCTCGTGGACATTGTGAGCAAGAACGGCTGCCTGCTGCTTAACGTGGGCCCGAAACCGGACGGCACGATTCCCGAGCCCGCCCAGCAGTCGCTGCTCGAGATCGGAAAGTGGTTCGAGGTGAATGGCGAGGCGATCTACGGGACGCGTCCGTTCGGGCTGACCTACGGCGAAGGTCCGACGCAGTTCCAAGCAGGCCAGTTCGGCGAGAATGGCGAGCCGCAGTTTACAGCGCAGGATTTCCGCTTCACGCAGCACGGCAGCGACGTTTACGTCATCGCGCTGGGTTGGCCCGAGGAAGATCCCTTCTTTGTCATCAAATCGCTCGGCTCGGGAAGCGTGGCGGGACTGCCCCAGCAGTCGATAGCGACGATCGTCGTGCTCGGCACAGGCCAAAGACTGCACTATACACATACTGAGGACAGCCTTGCTATCGAGAGACCACGCGATAAACCAACGACCTACCCCTATGTCTTAAAGATCAGCGTGAACGTCTGAGGAGGCGGTCTGCTCTGCCGAGGCTCACCGGCACAACTCCGTCAACATGACGTCACGACGCTTCAACGCGATCCCATCGACCGAGCCCAGCACCCACCGGTAAACCACAAAGGCGATCACGTCAATCACAAGAAAGCCGATGCCACACCAGACCAGGCTTCCGGCAATGCGCGAGACAAGGTAGATGCCGAACGCAAGTCCAAATAGCACGACTTGTGTGCCCAGGCTGACCAGTATGGACACGCCGGAGGTCTGCTGCCGCCGCATCTGGCCGAAGTTGAGCTTGCGCGGAAAGTACAGCGACATGAGATCTCCGAGCGCCAGATTGACCAGAATAGCGCCGGCCGCGCCCACCAAGGTAACCAGGATCACCGGCGCGCGCACCGGTCCTACCACGATCCAGTCGAGCAGAGCGATCAGGAATAACTCCACGGTCACCATGAGGCCGTGGAGGATATTCTTAGCTACCATCACGTCGCGAAACCGTACCGGAGCGGCGAACACAACGCTCAGGCCGGCGCCGTCGTAACCCAGAACGTTATACGCGAAGCCCACCAAAACCAGCATCACGTAACAGACACTCAAGGGGAAAACGCTCGAACCGGAACGCATGAAAGCGGGTCCGGAACCATTCCCCGACCCTTTGTTCAGACTCATCACGATCACGAGGACAAAGGGGACGGCCAACGTGAAGAACATCGTTGTGTTGCGGATGAGATACTTCACGTCCTTCTCGAGCAGGGCCGCCACCGTGGGTGAAAGTCCCGCGACGCTGAATCCTTCGCGGACGGTTGCGGGTGCGGCCGACTTCTCCACGCGTGCTTCGCTCACGCTTTCGCCGCGGTATTCCGCGCGCAGACGAATCGAGAGTAGCCAACCGAAGAGCGCACAGAACACCACGAGCCCGGCAAAGTCCACAACCGCACTCCCGAATCCGCCGCTATGCCCGGTCGCGATCATCGAGGCGGCAAGGCCGGCCGGAAAGAAGCGCCCGAAGGTAACCAGCCGGATCAACTCGGGAATGGCCGTCTTGCCGTAACGCTGCGACAGCGGCCCGCAGAGCTGAAAGCTGAACATGAGAAGCAGAAAGACCAGTCCGAGGATCTCACGCGTGCGGCGTTTGGCTAGCCAATGGCTCAGCCAGGCAAAGATTACGCGATTGAGCAGCAGGTTGAAGAGGGCGAATGCGGCGAGCGCCGGAATCGCCCACACGGCCGCGCCCGGCGAAGCGATGGCGATCCCGACGAGCATGGCCGCGAGCCAGTAAAGAGCGGCCACGCCGACGGGATCGAATGCTCCATGGGCGAGGGCCAAAAGAACGAATGCGGAATAGCGCAGGGGGAAGCGCAGCAGCGACCCCGGATCGGACTCCGCACCGAACCCAGAGACGAAGATGGGCAGCATCAGCCAGACGAAGAATATGCCCCATAGCAAGCCAGGAAGCACGTAAGGCTGGCCCGTGTGAACGGCGTACCAGCCTCCCAAGCCTATCAGAGGGCCGACTCCCAGACCGACGCCGCTGACGGCCACGCCGACGATGATCTTCGACGCCAGGTCGGCCTTGCCGCGGCGCGTTCGCAGTCCATTCACGAACAGCCGCCAGCGGAGCCAAGCCACCAGCCGGAGCTGCTCCTGTCTTCGCGGTACAAGGCTCATGCGGTCACTCCAACCACGAGAGTTCCGGTGTATCGGCGCGTTCGCCTCCCACGATATCCAGGAAGATCTGCTCCAGGCTCGCCCTCTGGCCATCGCGGCCATCGCTGTGGCGCGCCGCCACACCGGAGCGCAGCTCATCGATCGAACCCTGCGCCACGAGCTGGCCTTTGGCGATGATGGCCACGTGGCTGCACAGCCGCTCCACGATCTCCAGCACGTGCGAAGTCAGGAAGATCGTGGCGCCGCGAGCGATCATGCGGTTCAACATGGCCTTGAGCGTACCCGCTGCGATCGCGTCCACGCCCTCGAAAGGCTCGTCGAGGAACAGCACCTTGGGTCCGTGGATCACGGCCGCGGCCATGGCCAGCTTCTTCTTCATGCCGTGCGAATAGTCCACGATCAGCTTCCTGGGACTGTCGGCCAGGCTCATGAAACCGAGCAATTCCTGCGCGCGCTCGGCCGCCGTGGCGCGATCGAGGCCGTACATGCGTCCGGCGAAGTTCAGGTACTCGGGCCCGGTGAGGCGATCGAACAAGGCGAGCCCTTCAGGAACCACGCCGATCTGGCTCTTCACGGCGATAGGCTCGGCCGCGAGGTCGAGGCCCAGGATGCGGATGCGTCCGGCGGTAGGTTCGAGAAGACCGGTGAGCATCTTGATGGTAGTCGATTTTCCGGCGCCGTTCGGCCCGAGGAATCCGAAAAACTGTCCGGCCTCCAGGCGCAGATTGACGTCGCGGACCGCTTCGAGTTCGCCGAAGCGGCG
>JASHPE010000266.1 GCA_030038235.1 Terriglobia bacterium | reverse complement strand
CGACCAGTTTCCCGCCAGTCGTGACCTCAAACACTGTTCCGCCCTCATGCAAACCCGCTGCGGAGGTTGTCCCATAGAGCTTCCCGTCCATGCCTTGAACCAGGGTTCCCCGAGGATTGGTGCCGTATAGGGCGTCGAAACTGTACAACGTGGTGAAGGCCTGGGCCCGCGAGATAGCTGCCGCCGCCAGGCAAAGCATAGCGGACGCGGACGCACGCTTCACGTAGCCCGCTTGACCCGATCTCCTGTGCTGATCTCCTCCTTGCATGGCATCCTCCCTGTTGCTGCCCGTGCTTCGATCTCAGCCAAGTCCGGAAGTTCACGGGATCACGCGGAACGGGACGTTGCTCGTGAGCGTGCCGCCGGATGTGACAACCTGCACAGGGCCGGTCGTCGCGCCATCCGGCACATATGATCTGATAAGGGAGTTCGAACTGACGGTGAACGTAGCGGCCGT
The DNA here is from genome assembly GCA_030038235.1 of Terriglobia bacterium. Classification (GTDB taxonomy): domain Bacteria; phylum Acidobacteriota; class Terriglobia; order UBA7540; family UBA7540; genus Gp13-AA77. The sequence goes on along the minus strand of JASHPE010000266.1, from coordinate 11,973 downwards.
GCCGTTGAACGTGACCGCAGTCGCGCCGTTCAGAGACGTCCCCAGAATGTTGATCGGCGTACCCACCCCGGCCGAAGTGGGCTGCGTCTCGACAAAGGGGCCGAGGCTTATGGAGAGGCTGAAGACCGTCCCATAGCCGTAGGGGCCGCTGGCACCACCGATGGGCGTTATTCCGTACAGGGTTCCGTTCGTATCCTGAACCAGACTGGTGGATGGGGCCCAGCCGTCCGGGCAGCCGCTTTGGGGACAGAAGCTGTAGAGCGTCGTGAGCGTGCCGCTCGGGGTGATTCCGAACACCGTACCGCAGCCGGTCTGACCCGAACAGTTGTTGTTGCTGCCTCCTTGGCTCGTTGTCCCATAGAGGTTGCCGTCGCTAGCCTGGATCAGACCGGCAAGGGGAGTCGCGCCGTCCGGGCAGCCGTTCAGCGGACAGAAGCTGTAAAGGGTCGTCAGTGTGCCGCTCGGCGTGATTTTGAAGATTGTGCCGCAGCTACTATAAGGTTGACAGTTGCCACTGACGCCACCCGCGTTTGTCGTCCCATAGAAGTCGCCATCAGCAGCCTGAACCAGGGTCGCAAGGGGCCCGGCACCATCTGTGCAATTGGGCTGGGAGCAGAAACTGTATAGGGTGGTCAGTGCCCCGGTTGAGGTGATCTTGAACACCGTGCCTGCGTCATTGGAGCCGCCATACTCCGTCGTTCCATAGAAGTCTCCGTCGGTTCCCTGAACGACGCCAGCAACGGGATTGGCACCGTCCGTGCAATTCGTCTGCGAACAGAACTTGTAGAGGGTCGTCAACGTCCCATCGGTGGCCATCTTGAAGATCGTCCCGCAGCCATAAGATGTTCCGCAGGCCCTTCTCCCGCCGCCTGCTGTTGTCCCATAGAGGTTGGCGTCGGTGCCTTGGATTAGCGCGGCTTCGGGGTTGATGCCGTCGGACCCATCGAACGGATACAGCGTGGTCAGATCGCCTTCCGGGGTGAGTTTCACCACCGCCCCCTTTCCCTTTGATCCGCCATAAAGGGCTGTCCCGTAGAAGTTGCCGTCCAAAGCTTGAATGAGTCCCGCAACCGGTTCCGTGCCGCAACCGAAGTGAGGGCGGGGGCAGAAGCTGACGACACCCGTTGGCGTGCCAGTTGGGGAGATTCCAAAAGCCGTCCCCAAACTTCTTAGCCCACCCGCCCTGGTTGTGCCGTATAGATTCCCGTTTGTCGCCTGGACGAGGCCGGCGCGAGGACCGTTGCCGTCTGTCCCGTCGAAGCTGTAAATCGAAGTGAACGTCTGAGCCGACGAAGGGATGGTACCCATTAAGCACACCACAAGGGCCGCCCACGGCGTTGCCCAGCAAGCGGGTTGTGCTCTGAAGGAATGAAATTCACCCTGCCGATCCGACTTCCGCATCTTGTCCTCCCGCGTTGCGCCTTCGATCTCGTCTTACTGAACTACCCTGAACGGCACGTTGCTCTCGAGCGTGCCGCCGGGCGTAACGACTTGGACTACACCCGTAGCTGCTCCCGCTGGTACAGTTGTCGTGATCAGCGACGGCGAGATGATGGTGAATGCGGCGACCGTGCCGGCGAACGTGACGCTGGTCGTGCCGGTAAGGTTCGTCCCGAGAATCTTGACGGACGCTCCTGTCTTGCCAGCCGCGGGCAATGTCTTCACAAATGGGCCGAGGCCTATCGACAGACTGAAGGCCGTGCCGCAGCCTCCCACGCAAGCATTGCTCTCTCCGCCTTGCAGGGTCGTGCCGTAGAACCTGCCGTCGGTATCCTGGATCAGCCCGGCCATCGGCCTAGCTCCCTTCGTCGAATCGAAATTGTGAAGCGTCTCGAAGATCCCGCTAGGACTCATCTCGAAAATGGTTCCATCGCCGTGAGTGCCGCCGTTGGTGGCCGTCCCGTAGAAGTTTCCGTCAGTCGCCTGGACCAGCCCCCTGCCGGGATTGCTGCCGTCCGTGCATTTACTTTCGGAGCAGAAGGCATGAATCGTCGTCAGAACGCCATCGGTTGTAATGTTGAATATGGTGCCGAAACCGGTTCCGCCAGCCGGGGCCGTGCCATACAGGCTCCCGCTCGGGGCCTGGACAAGCGTGCCTTCTGGGTTTCCGCCATCTGCGCAACCGCTCTCGGAGCAAAAGCTATAAAGGGTGATTAGCGTCCCATTCGGGGCAATCTTAAATACCGTGCCCGATCCGTTGGCCCCTCCGTAAACCGTGGTTCCGTAGAAATCTCCGTCCCTACCCTCCACCAAGCCACCGATAGGCCACTGGCCGTCCGCGCAGCCGCTTTGAGAGCAGAAGCCATAGAGCGTGGTGAGTTCGCCCGTTGCAGTGATCCTGAAAACGGTTCCACCGTTGCCGAAGGGGCCGAGTCCGAATGCTTGCGTGGTCCCATAGAAGTTCCCATCGCTCGCCAGTACGAGGGCCGCAGACGGGGCAGCACCGTCCGCGCAGCCCGGTTCTGAACAGAAGCTGTAGAGCGTGGTCAAAGTGCCGCCTTCCGTTAGGCGGAACACCGTGCCGGAGCCGTTCGTGCCGCCAGAGTAGGTTGTGCCGTACAAGTCTCCATTGGTACCGGCCACTAGACCGGCTTCAGGTTCCCACCCGTATGTCAGCTTTAAGCTTTGGAGCAGGTCGCCTGTGGTGGTCATTTTGAAAACAGTGCCAAAGCCATCCCCGCCGCCTTGTACGGTCCCGTTCAGGTCTCCATTGATGGCTTGCACCAAGGCGCCGACAGGGCCGGAGCCGTCGGTGTAATCAAAGCTGTGCAAGGTCGCGAATGTCTGAGCGTGTGAGCCAACCGTCCCACTCGCCAAAAGCACAAGGACCGCGCACGCCTTTGCCCAATACTTGCCTCGTACGACGCGCGGCCTGATTGACCACCCTGCCCGAAGCAAATCCCTAGAATGCAGTGGAAATTCCGAGTCGCGCACTGTCTCCTCCCTTGGCCCCCGTTGCGCCGAGCGCGGCGGATAGATTCCTACCCCGAGTGTGGCGTCCATGATGCTTCCCTGCCAGTTCTGAGTCAAGGGCCTTGCCCAGACTACTGATACCTGCCTGGGTGAGCATGCCGAGAGTTCCGACCGGCCAGCAACGGCGTGGGTTGCTGAGCTAGGGCGCTCTCTTCGCTGATGCGCAGGCAGGGAACACGTGGGACCTGTTTCGATGTATACTGCGGGCCGACGCCGACGCACCCATCCCCATGGGAAGCAGCACCCAATGAGAAGAACCCGTTCGATGTGGACGATCCCCAGAATACTTGCAAATCCTGCTTGCGCACTGTTGCTCTTTTGTCTGGCCAGGGCAAGCGGCGCATCTGCGCAGACGTTTACAAGCCTCTTCAGCTTTGGCTATCCCTACGGATGCGTTCCGCAAGGAGCCCTCATACAGGGCATCGACGGCAATCTGTACGGAACGACTCCGAACGGCGGCTGCGACAACGGCGGAACCGTGTTCAAGATCACGCCGGATGGCAGGCTGACGACCCTCGTCGGCTTGGACAACCCAAATGCCGGGCTGATCCAGACGGTCGATGGGGATTTCTACGGGACGACCTCGGAGGGCGGGACCGACAACGCGGGGACTGTTTTCAAGCTGACTCCTGCCGGCACGTTGACTACATTGCACAGCTTCGACTACAAGGACGGCTGGTATCCCCTTGCTTCGTTGGTCCAGGGCGATGATGGGAACTTCTACGGGACCACTGTAGAGGGTGGGGCCTATGGCAAGGGAACCGTTTTCAAGGTTACCCCTGACGGCGTATTCACAACGTTGTGGGACTTCTGCCATCTGAGCGGCTGCGGGGACGGCGTCTCTCCGGAGTCTGCCTTGATCGAGGGCACGGACGGGAACTTTTACGGGACCACCGCTGCTGGTGGTGCGCACCGCGCCGGAACGGTGTTCAGGATCACGCCCACCGGCAATCTTACTCGGCTGTACAGCTTCTGTTCGCAGAGCGGCTGCGCCGACGGCTGGGTGCCCCACGCGTCCTTGATTCAGGCAACGGACGGCAATTTCTACGGGACTACGGAGGTTGGCGGTACCAATCCTGGCTGCCCGGACGGATGCGGAACCGTCTTCAAGATCACTCCCACCGGCACGTTCACGACGATCTACAACTTCTGCGCCCGCGGCTGCGCTGAAGGCTCGTACGCATACGCTCCGCTGATCCAGGCAACGGACGGGAACTTCTACAGTACGACGTTCAGCGGCGGAATCTACTCCGAAGGCATCGTGTTTCAGCTAACGCCTGGCGGAACATTGACCACGCTGCACGCCTTCTGCTCGAAAGCCGGTTGTCCCGACGGCGAGATTCTCCAGCAGCCCGTGGTCCAAGAAACCGATGGCAGGTTCTACGGAACTACGGAGTACGGCGGGACCAACTCTCTGGGTACTGTATTCGCGCTTTCCGTCGGCCTTGGCCCGTTTGTGAGGACGCAGCCTACGGCCGCCAAGGCGGGCATGCCCGTGAACATTCTGGGCAAGAGTCTCAACGGCGCGACGAGCGTCACGTTCAACGGCATCGCAGCCGCGTTCACCGTGGAATCAGGCTCCCTAATCAGAACCAGTGTTCCAGAGGGCGCAAGCACCGGCCTCGTCCAGGTAGCGACGCCTAGCGGCACGCTCTCGAGTAACGTCCCGTTCCGCGTTATTCCATGACGGTTCCATCCACCACCTCGCCCCAGCGCGGCTGGGCCCTTTGGTATTTGCCCAGCACCTTGGTCAATAAGCAGTAGTCGGTGGACCAGAATCCGGGTGCGGAAACCACCGCTCAAAATAGGGCGTTTAGATCGCGCTGCTAAGGCGGGTTTATGAACCACCGCGGCAGGAGGCTGGCCATAGCAAATCACATCCTGCTCGCAGGTGGTCGTTTTCCTCAGGTAAAATCAACAAAGCGGCTCGCCTTCCGTGATGTGACGGGCAAATCCATCCGGAAGGAGAGACTGCCGTGAAGAACGACTTTTTTCCACGAACCCAGCGGCAAGCGCCGCAAGGGTTTCCCGTCTGAGACTAAGGTCAAGCGAGGTTTCCGCGTCGTCCATGGGGACAAGGACCTGTGGGAGAAGCTTGGCAGGAACGACCCTTGCCCGTGCGGCTCGGGCCGCAGGTTTCAAGAAGTGCTGCATGCGGTCTGGTCGCTACGACGGCAGCGCCCGTGATCATTACAGCCGTTAGGCGTTTCGAGGGGCAGGGCGATTCGCCCTGCCTCCTGGCCTGGGCGGCAAGTGCGAAACCATCAGCAATGCCTGAGGCTACCGGCCGATTCCTCGCCAGATCGGTCCTGGGGAAGCTCGTATGGACGCTGTTCATCGTGCACGTACAGCCGGGTGTTGGCATCGGGATAAAAGGGAGCCAATTTCGTCAGTCTGAACGGAGCCAGATCTTGAGGGCCTCATCGGCGGGAACGCGGCAGGAACCCTATATCAGGCTCCATAGCCCTTTGGGTCAGTTTGGAATAGATCGCAACAGAGCGTTTATAAACAGGGCGGACCCGTAGGGACGTTCGGGGCGGTTACCCGTGCACCGCGGCAGCTACCCTTCGACGATCGGCCCTATCGTCAACTGACCGTGAAGCGATCGGCCATCGTAAATGCGCTTTCCACCAATCTGGCTCAGTGCTTAAATGACCGCGCCGAAGAAAATGAGACCGCACCGGATTTCGAAATACACCAAACACGCCAAAGCCAGGTGTTTCGCACGCTCCACAATACGCCTGACGAAAGGTGTTCCGTTTCGGGCGCATTTCCCGAAAAGAATATCGTAAAAAGCCGAGCGTCGCCGTTGTATGCGAATTCCACAATCTCTGCCGCCTCGCCTTCTGACAAGCTCGGATGCCAACTGAAGTCGGCAAACCGCACACCGGGAGCGGGAGTCAGGACCCCCTCGTCAGGAGTCAGCAGGATCGGAGCATCCGGGAGGTTGGACTCCGGCTGTCCGCCGACCAAGCTTGCTAGGAACGGGAGCTGATCCAGGAAGGTGGAAGTGGAAACAGGGTCGGTGCTGGCTATCAGCATTCGCCACTCGCTGCCGTGTTTCCGGAGGACAATCAAGAGATCGAGCTTTCCCTCCCTATCTTCCGAGGAATAGCTGGCCGTGATCAGGACGAAAGCCAAATCACCAATCCCCCAATAACCGCACGCCCGGATCGTGTTAACGTGCCGTCCCTTCGCCTCACCATTCCCGGTGTGAAGCCGGGCGGGATCTTCATAGTCTTTCAGTGAAGGACTGTCCTCGAGATAAGCCCTGGCCGCCTTCACCGCGATCTCGCGCATCGAGGCCGGCAACACTGCCGGGTCCGCATCGGCCACGCAAGCCGACGGCCCTGTCGCCAGCGCTCGCGCTGCCTGATAGTTAGGCGAGGTGCGGATCAGGTATTCCCATCCTCTCTCCTGGAGAGCTGTCAGCGGCCCTCCAGCCGGCTCCAGGTCCGCTGTCGCTCTGGTGCCATTGGAATTGTGGAGAGACGGCGAAGAGGTGGCAATTCGCTCCAAGGCCGCATTGATCTTCGGGTCGGTGGCTATACCCTGCACCTGGCCATGCGGCGCGGCGCCGCCATAGAGGATGGATCGTTGTCAAAGGCCAGGACATCGGGCGGCCGATCGGCTTCGAAAGCCCGGAAAAACGCACTGGCAAAACTGCGCGAGGGGAACGATTGAATCTTGATGACGTAACCCAAATGCCTGGCTGCGAGGTCCAGGCTCGGGGGCACCGCAGTGTCGGGCACGTCGCCGTTCCAAGGGGAGCCCACCTTCCAGACAGTGATCACGTTCGGCGCCGCCTGCGCCGCTGGTGGATTGTTGTTGCCTTGCGCAAGCATGCCCGTCGACGGAACGACCAAAGTCAGCGAAGCGTAACAGGCGATCAGGACAGGTGCACGTCGGACCACGCCTCACCTCGGCTCTATCAGGATTGCCCGTATTGCATCAGACGGTCGATTTTCACACGCCTGCAAGGATCGGTTCCGGGAAACGTCCATAGTGCGCGGGAACAGTCTAAGACCACTGCGCGCAGATTTTCCTATGTTCCCGTCCCCGACAGACTGGCGGTCTGCGGATTTCCCCCGCCGTTGTCGTAGATCGAAACACTGGCGCTTCGCTTGCCCTTTGCCGACGGGGTGAAGGTCACGGTAACGAAGCAACTGGCACCCGAAGCGAGGCTTGGTCCGCACGTATTGGTCTCGGCGAAGTCGCCAGGGTCGCTTCCGCCGATGGAGATAGCTGTGATGTCTACCGACGCGTCGCCCTTGTTCGTTACGGCAATTTTTCTTGGCAGACTCGTGGTGCCGACCGGCTGACTACCGAAGTTGATGCTCGTTGGCGACAGCTCAATATAGGTGCACATGCCTGTCAGGGAAACCGTCTGCGGGCTTCCGGGCGCGTTGTCCGTGATTGTCACGGTTCCTGTGCGCAAGCCTCTGGTGCGGGGCAAGAAACTGACGTTGATTGTGCAACTCACTCCAGGTGCAAGGCTCGCACCGCAGGTGTTCGTCTGTCCAAATTCCCCCGTCACCCCGAAGCTCGAAATGGTCAATGTTCCCAAACCCGTGTTGGTAAGGGTCACCGCCTGACTCTTGCCCATCGTAAAGACAAGCTGGGTTGGGAAGGTCAGGCTGGTCGGAGAGAGCGTGGCGACCGGTTCGACGCCGGTACCAGTCAGCGAGACCGTTTGCGGGCTATTCGCAGCGCTGTCGGTAACAGTAATGCTGCCGCTCATGGAGCCAGCGGCCGAAGGCACCCATGAAATGGAGATTGTGCAGGTGGCACCCGCCGCCAGCGAGTTGCCGCAAGTGTTGGTCTGGGAAGTGGTGCCGTTATTGACCGAAATGACGAGTGAACTGATGCTAAGAGCCGTCGTCCCGCTGTTGCTCAGGGTTGCGGTCTGCGGTGCGCTGGCTATTCCCACGGTCTGATTAGCGAAGTTGAGGCTCAGCGGCCAGATCTGATCGCCCGGACCGAACTTGGTCACAAAGGCGTCATAGGCAAGACATCCGCCCCCGCAGCCGGTTTGGAATGCGCCGGGCGTAACGGGAAAATTGGTCGCCTCGGTCTGGCCGGTTACATAGATATCGCGTGACGAATCGAGAGCGATCCCATTTCCCCAGCTGTCGGCATTGCCACCGAGGTATGAAGAGTACAGCACACCTGAGCCAGCCGGATTCAGCTCCGTCACGAAGCCGCTGTCGCCGCCGGTCAAGGGGTCCGTGGTCTGGAATGCCGCCGGTGTGACCGGGAAATCCTCCGACCAGGTACTTCCCGTCACGTAAGCGTCGCCTGATGAATCGAGCGCGATGCTGGACACATCGGCGCCGGCGCTTCCCCCGAGAAATGTTGAATACACGAGCGCCGAGCCGCTCGAATTGAGTTTGGTCACAAACCCATCGGGGAACTCGCCGCCACATGCGCTGCAAGTGGTCTCGAAGGCTCCGGCGGTTATTGGGAAGTTACTTGACCGGGTGTAGCCCGAAACATAAGCTTCGCCCGAGGTATCGATAGCAATTCCCATCACGCTATCATCGCTGGTTCCGCCCAGATAAGTGGAATAGACCAGGGCAGTGCCAGTCGGATTCACCTTGGTTACGAAGCCGTCTCCGTCTCCACCGGTGCCGCCATAGGTTCTTTGGAACGCTCCCTCGGTCACTGGGAAATCCGGCGAATCGGTGCTCCCGGCCAGATAGGCGTTTCCGGATGAGTCCAAAGCAATGCCAAGCGCGTAGTCGAGGTCCTCACCCCCGACATAGCTGGAGTAAACAAGCGCCGAGCCCGTCGAGTTGAACTTCGAGATGAACGCGTTCTGGCAGGCGCCGTGGCAGGTGGGCTGAAAGACACCCGCCGTGGTTGGAAAGTTGGACTCTTCCGTACCCCCGGCCACGTAGGCGTCGCCGGTCGCGTCCACGGCAATGGCATTCGCACCGGCGCTGATGTAGTTGCCAGTGCCTCCCAAGTAGGTCGAATAGACCAGCGCCGAGCCCGACGGATTCAACTTGGTCACGAAAGCGAACGAGGCGTCTGTCCCGCAATTGTTGCTGCCGCAGCTTGTTTCAAACGCGCCGGGCGTAGTGGGAAAATTGCTGGACCCCGTCCCGCCTGTCACGTAGGCATTCCCGGACGAATCGACGGCGATTCCGGAGCCTGCATCGTTGCCGCTGCCACCGAGGTAAGTAGAGTAGACCAAGGCCGAGCCAGCCGGGTTAATTTTGGTTACGAACGCGTCTTCATTACCACCAAGCGTCGGCTGAAATACTCCCGCCGTAACCGGGAAGTCAGTCGAGTAGGTGTCGCCCGTCACGTAGAGGTTTCCGGACGCGTCCACCACGATGCCGTAGGCCGCGTCATAATTACTGCCGCCGAGGTACGACGAATAGCTCAGCGCCGGATCGATCACCAGCGGCCGCGTCCGATCGTACTTAGCGAATTCGAACGTCACTTGGTGGTGGCGCAACCGGTAGCGGCCATTGACCAGTGACGAGTGACGAGTGACAAGTGACGAGCCCGCCGCTGACGAGTCGCCGTCGGGCTGATAGATCACCGGCTTGTTGAACCGCACCTCGCCGCCGTCCAGATTCACGACCAAGTCCCCATTTTGCGCGATGCGTAGGGGTGCATCGCGATGCGCCCTGCGCAGTAGACGAACCGCCCCTACATCGAGCTTGATCGCGCCTGGATCGGCGCCCGGCGCGACCACGAAGTCGTATTCGAGACGCCCGACCTGGTTGCCGTAGTACACCAGATCGATCCCCGGGTAGACGTCCGTGTAGCGCACCTTGGCGTAGTTGGCGACATCGGTGCGCCATCCCTTGGGATCGTTGCCGATGAAATAGTTGCTTTTGCCGGGCAATTCGTCCTCGCCCGCAACCGGCGCATTGGGATTGGCGCCATCCAGTTGTATTGCGAGCACCGAGTCGGTTGTCGGCTGCCGCCCGTGGTTCGTGGGTCGTCGTCCGTTGCCACTGAGCATCGATCTACGGCGCTGGTTCAACTGACGACTTACAACTAATGACTGACGACTCTCCTTCATCATATCCAGCGCTGCCCCGCCGCCAGTCAGGAAAAGCGTGTAACCTGCACCGCGCGAGAGGAATTTGACCTGTCCGTCCGTTTGCCCCTGGTTGGCCTCGAAGGCAAGCGGCAGCTTGCCGTATTCGGCGCGGACCTTCATCTGATTTGCTGCTTTGAGCCGAACCACTTGCCCGGCGCGGCTCTCTTGTGCCGAAAGGATGCCCGGGTAGGCCAGGGCGCAGATCGCGAGAGCAGTCGCGAAGAATCTCACTCGTCGGGTCATGGCCGATGCCTCCTCGGACCGGTAAATCCCGCGGTATCGTTTGTCGAGGTTAAGACAAGACTCGAATGGTATAGCCCGGGAATGTTGTGCTTGTCAACTCAAGTGCGTGATCATCGGGCGTAATAGCTCCGCAAGATACTGCCGGCCCGCCGTCTTGTGGCGCGGGCGGCCCGGCCTTGACAGGAAAAGTGAGGGGCTTCGCTCGGACCCTTAGACGCCCGGACGACCGAACCGTGCACAACCGCGCGCATGCTCGCTGAATGTTGTTGGCGCTCGCCCACGCGCTTGGCGCACATTGCCGAGCGCCCGGAGTCTCACCCTCCATTTCCCGGACAGCCGATCACCAAGTAAACCTAAGCTCGAGAAGGGAGGGTCTCGGGGGGTGGGCCGGGGGCGGTCTGCAACGCGCAGGAGCCTCCCGGACTCTAACTTCGCCCCGGACTCACGCCCGGCCGGGGCTGCGCCGGGAAACGTGCTGCAACGCTTCCACCTGAAATCGCTTGCAATCGGTAAACTACCCTCTTGACTCGACGTTGATTGGGCCATCGGACGACACGAATATGATGGTTCCGGGAACAAAGGAATCGCACATCCCAAAGTAACCGGGCGCATTGCACGAAGCCGTCGGCTGCTTGGTACTGTTGCACTCTTGCGTTGCTGGCACATTGAGATTTTTTCGTCGTCCTGATACGCTTCTCGCATGGGCAATCCCGTCAAAACAGCCAAACGCATGTTCGATCAATTCCTCAGCAAAGCAGACCCGGAAGCGGCTGAGTCCGCGCCGGAGCGCTCCGGCTTGACACCCGATATTGCCGCAATGGGTGGACGCGCAAGAGCGGCCAGTCTCACCCACACCGAGCGACGCCGAATAGCAAAACGAGCAGCCAAGTCGCGTTGGCAGCGCGCCAAGAAATGACCCCGCGGCGCAGGAGACCTTTAATCTAGCGTCATATCGTTTTTCTCAAGCCATTTTGCTTCTCGGGCGTCGCGCCGCTTCGCTAGTCTTTCACCAGCCAATACCGGAACAATCTCTTGTATCGGCGTGACTCCAGCAATCCCTACATTGACACTCTCTCTCTTAGGCTGTGATCGGTCTGGCCTCTGCAATTTCTCATCCCAATGCCCGCGAATCAAACCAAGCAACACTATCCCGTGAACAAAAGGGCTGAAGTCCACGGGCTCTGGGCGCATCGAACCCTTTTGGAAGAATGCAAAGACCGGGGAACCGCTCAAGCCTCCGATGGACATCAACTCCACAAGATATGCATTGTAGGGTGTTTTCCGTTTGCTGTCGTACAGGGGTTCAATTGGCATCGAGGCGATATTGCCAGACCGGAAGATTGGGAGATTTCTTCCCTCCCCATGATGGTAATTGAAGAGCCCGAGAGCGAAAACCTCAGTTCCCATCCCAATGTACTTGCCAAGGATTTCCTCCGTGGCAAATCCCTCAACAGGGAACGCCATATGGTCAAATTCGGTTTGACTGAAATGCACTTCTATGACTGCTACATCGGCCTGAGTTTCGGGAGAGAGCCAATTGCGAACAGACGTTTTTACGAACCTTACGCCACCGTTTTGCTTATTAAGCCTCAAACTGATTCCAAGTCCGTCACGCTTTGCGTCGTCTATCAAATGGCGGGCCGTTATAACGTACAAGTGAGACATCGCACCTTCCACATGCTCTGGGTAGGTGA
>JASHPE010000265.1 GCA_030038235.1 Terriglobia bacterium | reverse complement strand
AGCTACCCGGTGCAGCGCAACTGAGTTCGACGGTGATCGCAACTGGCCAGCTTCAACGGTGGTCACCCAAACCGAGCCGGTGACGAGCGAGTCGCGTCCTGCCACAATCCGCTCGAGGCCCATCGCGGCGCTCTCCATCGCCGCTCGGTCCGGCCCGGCATCACGTAAGCCTTCGCCTTGATCGCACCGCGAGTCTTCTTAAAGTCTGCAGCTCATAAGAATGCGTACGTATATACTAAGCTATATAAATTTGCTGTGTTCGCCGCATTTCACGGACCGAGATATCATTAAGCTTAGAGAGTGCCAGCGCTTTTGCGCAAGCAGTTACTGTTGGCACGGACGGGGCTAGTTTCCTATGCCCGGAAAGGCCGACGACAGGAATTGTTCCAGATGGAGAAAGAGGCCATGATGACCTTACCGGCATCCGGTATCCGCGCTGTTTTCGCCGCCGTGTTTTTCGGTCTCACGGTGTCAGCCTGCGGCTACAACACAATTCCGACCTTGGAAGAGCAGGCCAAGGCGAAGTGGGCCGACGTGCAGAACAATTACCAGCGCCGCGCCGACCTCATCCCCAACCTCGTCGCCACCGTGCAGGGCTATGCCAAACAGGAGAAGGACGTGCTGACCTCGGTGGTGGAAGCGCGAGCTAAGGCAACGCAAGTCCAGATCGATGCCTCCCAGCTCACTGATCCCGATAAGCTCAAGCAGTTCCAGGACGCCCAGAACCAGCTGTCGGGCGCGCTTGGCCGCCTGCTCGCGGTCAGCGAAAAATATCCCGACCTCAAGTCGAACCAGAACTTCCTGGCGTTGCAGTCGCAACTTGAGAGCACTGAGACCCGCATCACGGCGGCGCGGCGCGACTACATCGAGGCGACGCGGGCCTACAACACTGAGCTCAAAACCTTCCCCGGCCTGCTGTGGGCTAGGACCGTGTTCAGCGGCAACAAGCCGATGGCGGAGTTCACCGCCGGCACCGCCGCGCAGAGCCCGCCGCAAGTGAAATTCTAGCCTAGCCGAGACATCGAGTCGCTGTCGGCTGTTCAGACGGGAGGCTCGGTAGGAGACGGGGTTCGGGGCCGTTCGCCCTCAGATCTCGACCACCTTGTCCGGCCGTTCGTCGGGATTTCGTGCTCCGGGCGGAAAGGGTCGAGCCAGCTGCTCGCCGCACAGGTTAACGGCGGCAACAAAGCCGTCGCCGGGACGCCCGTCCTTGATCGCTGAAATCAGCGTCGAAACGGCGCTGGCCCAGGTCTCGGGTTCGATCTCGACGTTGATTCGGGGGTCGGCGATGATCTCGGCATAGCCCTCGGCGACGGACGCGAAAATCGACACGCCAGGACGTTGCCCGGTGCGCTGCCCCAAAAATTGATGCATCGCCTCGCCGTGCGCGCGCTGCCACATCCTGCCGCGCGGTACGATGCGAAAGCGGACGATCGGGAGGGAGAGGAAGAGCGCCGCTACGATGAATGTGCCGAGCTGAATGAGATAGATGATGCCAGCTGGCCAGGAGGTGAAATTGATCAATGGCAGCGGCACGGCGAGCGCAAGGACTGCGGCCCAGGCAATCGGCACCAATCGATAATCCCCACAGGCGCGGGCGATGACGCAGAAGATCTCAGCCGCGGTTTTCTCCTCAGCCGCACGGATGGCCGCAATGATGCGTTGCTTATCGAGGTCCGAGAGTATGGCGGTGCCAGCTGCTAGAGGTGCAGCCGCGGCATCGAGGTGATCCGTGCGCCCGAGGAGAAAACTGCCAGATGCACCGCCACCGCCGAACGAGCCGCCACCGCCCCCGAAACCGCCCGAACCGCCTGACCAGGGTGAACCTAAGGGCCCCCAGGAGCCCGGTATCCCCACAATGATTGGTCCGCGAGAGCCTCGTCTCGGTCCAGCACCGCGCGCGGATCCGTGACCTCGCCGCGCGACACTACTGACGATCATGATGAAAATCAGCACAAAGAATACAGGCGCCAGGGCATCAAGCAAACCCGGTTCGGTGTCCGGGCGTTGTCTGGCGCGTGCCTTCCAGTCCTCTGAATCGGCGGACACGGCCTGGATGATGTCGTCAACCCCGCGACCGATTCCACCGGCGAAATCGTTGGCGCGCAGACGTGGGATGATGGAGTTCTCGATGATCAGCTTCGATACCGCGTCGGTAAGTGTACCCTCCAAGCCGTAACCAACCTCAATGCGCACCTTACGCTCATTCGGTGCCACAATAAGTAGGGCCCCGCTGTTCTTCCCTTTTTGTCCAATCTGCCAATGACGGCCGAGCTGGTAGCCATAATCTTCAATCGAAGTTCCCTGCAGCGACTTCAACGTGACCACGACGAGTTGGCCAGTGGTCTTCGTCTCGAAGTCGGCAAGCTTTTGTTCAAGCGCAGCCTTGGCTGCCGGGTCGAGAATGCCCGCTTCATCGACCACACGGCCCGTGAGCGGGGGAAACGTCAGCGCGAAGGCCGAGCTCGCGAAAGCGAGCACAAACAGCCCAAGAACTGTGCTGCGTGCACAATGCCAACATCGGGACAGCATGTCCGGAACCTGTTTGGCAATAACCGGCGGCCTGCCGCGGGCGGCCGGAACTTCACCTTAGGAGTGCTCTTGACATCTTACAAGAGGTGACGCGACGCGGCTTGCCGCCGTGCCACTCGCCGGCGACCCAGAATCCGGCCTCATTCGCAACGAATAAGCGCTAGGCGCGCACGGGTAACTCGCGCCCAAGTGTCTGATCCGTTCTTTACGGCCGCAAAGTTCGACATTCAAATTGGCAAATGAAGGGACTGAAGCGATGCTTTGCGTTCAGAAGGAACTGCTCGATATGTACAATCGAGCGAGCTGCGACTGGTTGGCCCGGCTCAAGCCCCGAAGCCGAGCTATGGACCGAGCTTGCTGCCGCGCTCGCCAGGACACGTTCCGTCCCAGACGCCATAAAATCCTATCAGGAGTGCATATCGCGACGCGTGGAGATGACCGCGGCGGACGCAGAATGGCTGTCGAACGAGTGTGGAACCATCATGCAAAAAATCAATCTGACCAATAGGTGGTCCGCCGGAAGCACATGACGCTCGGGCGGGTCTACGACCGCCCCTGATCATGCTCCGCCGCATGCGCAGAGTCATGAAGATCGCCAGTCTTGCCTGCAGCCCGCAAAGCTCGCCCTCGGCGACGTGGTGTGCGCCAGTCGCATCGCGCGCGACCCAGCTTCGGGGCGTCGCCTTTCGCGAAGTGTGTCCGCTATGTGCGAGCGTCGTCCGCGAGAAGGCGATTGGCTTCACTCCCACCGGATGGATGTGCCAACTTGGTGCCAGCCACTAATTTAGCAGAGCTAGTGCCGCCCTCTATTGGACATATGCATCGCAGGACTATTTTTTGCCATGCTCCTCGGAGTGAGCGACGGTTGCCTGTTCCGCATGTCCTCTGGCGTGAATGGCGTGCGCTCTAGCGGTGTGAGCGTGGTGGGCAGCCTTCTCATGATGGCCCGCCTCGTGATGCTTAGCCGCTTCCCCATGATGCCGGGCAGCGTGTGTGAGGTGCTCTGATGCCTTCTTGTGATGTTCTGCGGCCTTCTTCGACATAGATTTTTCTCCTTCGTTGGCGGTTACGCGATTTATCTCACCTGCAATTCCACAGCTGGTTTTCCTCTGTAGGTAGCGGCGTGCAAAAAGTTTGAGGGGCGAATCCGTCAGGAGACGGCGCGCGTCCACCGCGGCGCGAGCACGCAACCGGTACGAGAACCTCGCGAGCGAAGCAGCCACCGAACCATGCGCCGGCGCGAGCCACAACAAAAACGATGCCAATTCCAGCATCCGCCGGAAGCACGAACGTAGGCAGCCGAGAATTGGCTTCGCCGACATGCTCGCGGACGCACAGAGGGACCATTGCCCTTTGACCCCACGCCGGGGGAGCTTGAGGTACTCAAGCTTCCTCGGGCCGTGCCGGATAACGTGGTCGGCATGGCGGCTTAGTGCGCCATACTGCCGAGCGCCCGGAGTACCTCGTCCGTATTTCTATAGTTGCCCTCGGCCATAGCCTCGATCGAATGCAGCAGACTGGTCCTGGCGCCGCTCGATCGCGCCAAGCGCAACAGGTCCTGCTTGGTCACCGGGAAGGAGACACCACGCAGATACTGAGACACGAGATGGCCAGTGTCGTCGTAGACGGACACGCTGGAGGGCTCGACCCTCTCGTGAAAGGTGCGCGTGGCATACGATGGGGCCAGCGTTTCGTGCGCGTGCTCGACCACGGGATGCAGGATCCGCTTGTGCCGCGTGCCGATCCAAGCGCCGACCAGGGCGGCGAGCAGACCGAGCACCAGCGCTGTGAATAGTGCCCGGGCTGCGGTGGCTGTAGTGCGGGCCACTTCGTCGGCTGCTGCGCGTGCTTTCTGCTCCACCTGCGCCAGCGTCGCCTTCGCGTCGTTCTCCATTCCGGTCACGCGCCGCGCTGCTTCTTCCTTGGTGACGCCAGACTGCGCCGCAACCAGGGCGATCAACCGGTTGCGGTCTGACTCTGACACGTTGCCATTGACGACGCTCCTACCGACCAGCGCCGCAATCTCCGCGCTGATCTGTTCGCGACTCATTGTGGTGGGATCGCCGCTGTTGCCCAGCGACTGCTGCAGTCGATCGATCATGGCCTGCGGATTGACCTGCGATGGTAGCACGCCCGAGACCGTGCCGGCGTTACCAACCACTTGGCTCACGACCGATCCGGCACCCTGCCCCACCATACCGATCAAGCCGCTGACGGCGTGGGCGAGCAGCACGCTACCGAGCAGTACCGCAACGCCCCACATGGTGACGCCGTGCAGCTCTGCGTCCAAGTGCGAGTGGGTTCCAGACAGGCGGGCTGCGACGTAGCCGCCGAACGCCATCGACAGAGCGAGGTTGATGATCTCCCAGATTGCAGCGCCGATGCCATAGTTGGCGAGATCGGTGGATGTGGTATCGAGCGGGCGAATCGAGCCGGCACCCATCGCAGCGCCGAGCAGACTGAGCAGAAGGGTCGTGGCCACCGCTACTACAGCGCCGGCAAGGACTGCACCCCATGATATGCGGCTTCGGCTCTGGCCCAGGTGGAGAGCGGGCGCGAGCGTGGCTCGCGAACCAGCTGCGGTGTTGGTGGTCGACATAACGTTCTCCTGTTCACAACCTTCATGCGTGCGAGGCTATCGCTGTCAGCGGCGTTCCCCAAGCCGTCCAGCCATGGGAGCGCCCCTAACTTGTCTTGAGGACGTGGTACTCTATGCGGCGGTTGCGGAACCGGCCTTCAAGAAGATCATTGTTGGCGATCGGGTTGGCGCTGCCGTAGCCCTTCGCCACCAGCATGGACGGATCGACGCCAGCGTGGATCAGCGCGTTGCGCACGGCATCGGCGCGCTGCTGCGAGAGCGCAACGTTCGCCGCCGCATCGCCGTTGTTATCGGTATAGCCGGCGATCTCCAGCACCGCACCCGGCGCGAGTTGCTTGATTACCGCAGCAGCTTGTTGCAAAAGCACAGTCGACGCTGCGGGCAGCTCTGAACCACCGGATGGGAAGTTGACAATCGACTGGTTGAGAATACCGGTCAGGTCTTTCGCGTCAAAGCCGGTTTTCAGCGACGTCAAGGCCGCGATCACTTTGCCATTGGCGCTAGACACCGTGTCAGCCACCTTGTTCGCCAGCGTGCCGAGCACCATGCCACTACCGAGCACGTTCTTCAGCGAGTTGGCGATCCGATCACGATCGGCTTCGCCGATGATGCCGCCGAGGTTGACCGAGTTGCCGTCGAACGCCGCTTGCACGCCCGGCACCTTCAGGTTCTCGAACGCGGTGCGGAGGTTGACCAGCCAGGGTGCGGCGCCACGGTTTAGATCGACCCCGATGTCACCCTGAATTTTATCAGCGCCAAACACCGCCTTTAGCGAATTGATGATTGAGGCGCGGGTCTCATCGTCGTGCACTGATCCGGAGTAGTGAATCACCCCGTCATCGTTACTAAGCGTCAGGCGCGGCGGCAGTGCCGGAGTTGCCGGTGCGGGCGGGACGACTGGTGTTTGCACGACAGCTGGAGCGACTGGGGCACGATTGCTATTCGAAAACAGGTAGGAACCAAGCCCGAGGACCGCGAGGGCCCCAAGCAGCGGCCACAGCCAGCGGCTCATGTGTGGCTGATCATGGATTACCTCGACGTGCCTTGGGGCAACCTGCTCGACGACGTGTGCGGTGGGTGTCGCCCGCTGGGTGAACGGTTCGGTCACCCGTGGGGTGATAGGCGCGGACAGAAAGTTCTCGATCTCCGACGACAGGCGGGTGGGAATAACGCCGCCCGGCGTCAGCGTGCCGATGAGCTTTGGCAAAACGTATCCTGCCGCCGTCGACAGAAGGGATGTGCCAAGGCCGAGTCGGCTGGCAATCGCGCCAAGGGCGGCGGAGCCAACTGCGCGGCTGAGCTGTTCCGCCGACAAGGGCGCGGCGTCCGCGTGACCGAGCCACGACGCAATCTCCGAGCCGAGACCGGCCGACTTCAACTTGTCCAGGAAGCCGCCAATTCCACCAGGTGAACTGGTGACCATGTTGAGGATTTCTCGGACCAGTGGACCAGCGCTCGCGCCGAGGCCGAACCGGGCCGCAATATCATTGATAAGCCCGTCGAACAGAGCCATGTCGTTTCCTCCTAGGCTGAATATTGTTCTGGCCGCTTCGCTGACTTCAGAGAGACGAGTTGACCTTTCCCAGGTTGCCGTCCCGCAGACTTAGTCGCAACGACGGACAGCGCATAGTCCTCTCGGCCGGCATCGGTCGACGAAACAGCTCAATCAAATAGTCGCCCGTGAGAACGTCTGGAGCACATGGCGCCCCAGAGCGGAGCGATGTCGAACCAAGGACATCATCGAGCAGGCCCATCGCGCGAATTCCTCGCTGCGAGCCCCGCAGCCTTTTATGTGCAGCGCGTCAAATTATTCTGTTTTTTGTGCATCGCATCAATAAGTTCAAATTATATCACATTTCCAGCAAGCGAGTCGATCTGTAAATGCGTTGAAGACTTTGATCTTACCTTGACCTCTGTCCCATTATGATACGACACAAAGGCGCCTAGCAAACCTTATGTTTGCGACGCCACGATTAGGGTATGCCACCTTACAAAAAATTCTTTGGTCGACGTATCCAAACACGATCGAGCAAGGCTGGGAGCAGCAGCGCAAAGGTATCCTACCAAAGGGCGAACCGGAGTGCTCTGGTGCGAGCGCTAAAACCTTGTTGGCCTCCGAGGAAAAGATCGTCCCACGCCGAAGCTTTACGCCAGAGTGCGCGGAGAATTCAACTCTGCCGGGCGCGGATGTCCAACGTTGCCCTTGGCCTGCCTGCCGTCCTCTGGTGG
>JASHPE010000264.1 GCA_030038235.1 Terriglobia bacterium | reverse complement strand
TCCACTTCTCGGTGGACCGTAACTATGACGTAACCATCGACGTGGCCGGCGCCACGTTGGTCAAGAACGACACCCGGCTCTACTACCGCATCTACCGCTTCACGCCGCCGCTCCAGCCCGGCGAAAACCGCACGCTGACGTTCATTTCGAAGAGCCATAATCGCGGCTTTGAGAATTCGCTGAGCAACTACGAAATCATGCAGAACGGGACGTTCTTCAACAGTACTGTGGGGCCGATCATCGGCTACGATCCCGGACGCGAACTGACCGATCCTAACGACCGGCGCAAGTTCGGCCTCGGCGAACAGGAACTGATGCCGGCGCTCGAAGTCAATTGCCGCGACGATTGCCGCGACAATTACCTGCGGGGACATGCCGACTGGGTGGGCATCGAGACGGTAATCAGCACTACGCCGGACCAGATCGCGATTGCACCCGGGTCGCTCGAACGCGAGTGGCAGGAGAACGGGCGGCGCTACTTCGAATACCAACTCGATCATCCCTCGCTTTTCTTCTGCTCGTTCATGTCGGCGCGTTACACGGTGCTGCGCGACCAGTGGAACGGAATCAATCTCGAGGTCTACTACCTGCCGGAGCATCCGTGGAATGTGCCGCGGATGATGAACTCGATGAAGAAGTCATTGGGCTACTACACAACGAACTTCGGGCCCTATTACCAGAAGGAAGCGCGCATTATCGAGTTTCCGCGTGTGGCGAGCTTCGCGCAGGCGTTTGCGGGCACTATGCCCTACTCGGAGTCGATAGGGTTCATCGCCAATCTCAATGATCCTGACGATATCGACATGGTGTACTACGTGGTGGCGCACGAGATGGGTCATCAGTGGTGGGCGCATCAGGTTATCGGCGCAAATATGCAGGGCGCGACGTTCCTTTCCGAATCGCTGGCGCAGTATTCGGCGCTGATGGTGATGGAAAAGGAATACGGCCCTGACATTATGCGCAAATTCCTGCGCTACGAAATGGACAACTATCTCCGGTCGCGCGGGCGCGAGCGGTTGAAGGAGCGTCCGCTGCTCACGGTCGAGTCGCAGCAGGGATACATCCACTATCGCAAGGCCAGCGTGGTGCTCTACGACCTGCGCGAGACGATCGGCGAGGACAAGATGAACGCCGCGCTGCGGACGCTGATCGCGGAGCACGCCTACACTGGGCCGCCCTATCCGACGTCGTGGGCGCTGGTGAACGCCATCGGCGAGCAAACTCCGCCGCAGGATCAATCTCTGATCAAGGATCTCGTTGAAGAGATCACCCTGTTTTCAAATCGCACGCTGGAAGCGACCGCGCGCAAGCGCGCCGACGGGAAGTACGACGTCACGATCGACGTGGAAACTCACAAGTTCAAGGCCGATCCCAAAGGCAACGAGACCGAAGTCCACGTCGACGACTGGATCGAGATCGGCGCCTTCGCCAAGCCCGACAAGGGCCGCAAATACGGCCGGACGCTCTACCGCGATCGCGTCCACGTGACGCAGTCGCACGGCACCTACACGTTCACGGTGAATGAGCTGCCGGACAAGGCCGGCGTGGATCCATTCAATATGCTGATCGACCGGATTCCGGACGATAACGTGAAAAGCGTGACGCTGGGGGCGGCGCAACTGGCTTCGGCGAAGTAGTTCAGTCAACAGTCGACAGATAACAGTCGACAGTGATCACCTGGTTAGTCCAGGTGCTTTTCGATCCACTTACGAATATGCGGAATCGAATTGCGCGGAAAGCGATGCGGCGAGTTGTAGAAGCGGAAATCGAGTGAAGCCGCCCGTTCGGCGAGTCTCTTTTTGTGCTCCAGATTCTTCTCGCGCGTAAACCACTCATCGTCAGTGGCGGCGATGTGCAGCACCTGCGTCCGGGCGCGGCGGTATCGCGGATTCTCGTGCCAGTCGCCGGGCACGCCACCGCAGACGCCGATCGCGCCGCAAATGTCGCGCGGATAAGTGAACACGTAACGGTAGTTGTAGGCGCACGCCTGCGAGAAGGCCAGCAGGAAGACGTGCGCGGGGTCGGCGTGATGATGGCGCACGGCCGTCCGAATCACCTCTGTCACGGCCTCGTGGTGCAGCCGGACTGATTCCTCCATCTTGTAGCTCGTCCCCCAGCCGAAAACCACGCGATAACTCTTCGTGTCGGTCAGATCGTCCTTGCCGTAGCGCTGGAAGAACTGGTTGTGACCCTGCAGCGAGAGCGCGATCATGCGGTCGCCGGCGATTTTTCTGGCCACGCGCATCATCGAATCTTTGTCGCCCTGATAGCCGTGCAGGGCGATGAGCAAGGGCCAGCGCCTGGCGCGTCCCTCAGGCGGAGTGCTGGGTGGGACTTCGATCTCGTAGTAGCGGGGAATGGACTGGGTGAAGGACCGTTCCATCAGATTCGGGACTCGGGATTCGGGCACTCGCCACGATCGCTAATTGAGAAGTCTAGCACGGCGCCCGCACGTCAGACAGCGGCCCCGCATCATCGTTTGTGTTCGCTCGCGGCCGGCGATATTCTGAGCCAGAAATGAGAGGCGGGCCTGGAGTCCTGTCGCTCCGTGTAAACTGCCTATGCTCCCACTGCTCAAGGCGCTGCTCCTGCTCTCGCTGGTCGCGCTCAACGCCTTTTTCGTGGCCGCTGAGTATTCGCTTATCCGCATCCGGCGCACGCGCCTGGAGCAATTGATCGCGGAAGGCAATAAGCCCGCCCGCTTGATTCGCAGTTTGCTGGCCGACACCAGCCTGCTTTTTTCCGGCATCCAATTGGGCATTACCGTGGCAAGCCTGCTGATGGGGTGGCTTGGCGAGCGCATCGTAGCCCAGGCTCTCGAAGAGTTGCTCGAAGGACACATGCACCGCTACGCCTCGCTGGCGATCGCACACTCGATCGCCATCGCGGTGGCGTTCCTATTCGTCACGGTGCTGCTCATGGTGCTCGGCGAACTGGTGCCCAAAACGTTCGCATACGAACGCGCTGAGCCGGTGGCGCTGGTCGTCGCCCGGCCGATCACGCTGTTTTTCCGCATCACGCGGCTTCCCGTCGATCTCTTAGGCGGAATCTCGCGCGCTTTGATGAGGGCTTTGGGTGTCCGCTCTGCCGTGCCGGGCGGGCACTTGCACACGCCGGAAGAAGTGAAGCTGATGATCTCCGCGATCCGCCAGGGCGGCCTGCTGCAAGAAGAGCAGGAGGAGATGATTCACGGCGTGTTCGAGTTGGACACGGTCCGGGTGCGCGCCATCATGGTGCCCTGGCCCAAAGTGACAAGCTTCCCCGTCACGACTTCCCTGAGCGAACTCCTGGAAAAAGTGGTGGTGGACCAGCACACGCGGGTGCCGGTCTACGACGAGTCTCCCGATGACATTGTGGGTATCCTGCACACGAAGAACCTGCTGGCACTTTTTCTCGAGCGGCAGCGAGGCGGATTTTCGCCGGATGCGCCCTTCGACCTGCGCAGTCTGCTCCACCAGCCGTTGATCGTTCCCGAGACCATGACGCTCAGCCAGATGCTCCGGGAATTCCGGCCGCGCCGCGCGCAGGCTGCCTTGGTGGTGGACGAATTCGGCACATTCGTCGGACTGGTGACGCTGGAAGACGTGCTCGAGCAGATCGTGGGCGAGATCAGCGATGAACACGACCGCGAGGAGAGCGGCATCGAGCGCGTGAGCGAGAACGTGCTGCGGGTGGATGGCTCACTCAGCCTGCGTGAACTCGCCGACGACTACGGCATCGAGCTGCCCCGCGATGCGGGATACGAAACGGTGGCGGGATTCGTGCTCGACCGCCTGGGCGCGGTGCCTCGAGGGGGAGAAACCTTCGTTTTCGGGGACCATCACTATACGGTTCTGGCCATGGACGGCCGGCGCGTGGCCAGCGTCCGCGTGGAGAGGCTTCCCGGACCTGTCCCACAACAGGGCGCGCCCGCTGCCCCGGCGATACGTAGTGGGCCAGTTTGATGTAGCGGCGGGTTTAACCCGCCATTCTTGTTGGCGGCATAAAGCCGCCGCTACATCAAAACTGGCCCACCACCGGGGATGGGACGGGCGCGGCCTGACCCGCATCAGAAGGCGACCTTCTTCGGCAACTCCAGACGCACTCGATCGCCCTTTTTGGCGCCGACTTTGGCCGCCGCCGAAGACTCCCGAGCGGAGATCTCGACAAATCCGGCGCTGCCCACGATCGCAAAGACCTCGCCGGCCTTGCCCGCGGAATAGTTGCTCACCAGATGTGTGATCCTGCGTTTATGAATCAGCAGCCTGAAGCCCGCAGGCAGATCACCGGGCCGGAAGTTGGTGGTCACGTTGCCGAACTTATCGACGCGCAGGACCGAACCCATCATCACACCGCCTGATGGCTCCGGCTTCGGCGTTTCCGCGCGAATGTAGTCGCCAATCACCGGACCGAGGTGCTCCGGAGGCTTGCCGCGGCTCAGCCAGGCAGCCACGGGCGCAAAGATGTCGCGGCCCTGGAAGGTCCGGCTTACTGGCTTCCGGAAGTACTGTTCCGCGATGATGTGCCGCACTTCAAACGCCGGCTCGCGCTCATAGACCAGCGAAAAGATGCCGTTGTCCGGACCGATGAAGGCGGCGTCCGGCGTGCTGACCAGGATGGGCCGCCGCTCCGAGCCCACGCCGGGATCGACCACGACCAAATGGATAGTTCCCGGCGGGAAATAGGCGTAGGCCTCGGCCAGAGTCAGGGCCCCCTCCAGCACGTCGAAAGATTTCACTTCGTGAGTGAGATCAACGAGCTTGGCCTCGGCATTGATCGCCAGGATCACGCCCTTCATGATGCCGACGAAGGGGTCGCGCAAGCCGAAGTCGGTGGTCAGAGTGATCAGCGCAGGCATGAGCGGTCACTGCTCCCGAACGTTCGATGAGGATTGCACCCGCGCGAACTGCGCGAAGTCGTAATCGGGATCGAGTTCGAGCGTGCGCAGCCAGGCACGCACTGCAGCGGCAGACTCTTCGAGCAAGGCCAGACTGAAGCCAAGCGCATGATGCACGAAAGCGTCGCCGGCACGGTAGTCGAGCGCATCTTCGTAGGCGGCCCGCGCCCCGCGCCAGTTCCGCGCCAGGACACATTGAACGCCTCGTTCGCAGGCTCGCCTCCAGCCCTCGAGTCCGGGAAGAGCCGGCGCCGGCAACCAGGCCTCCTGCCGCAAGTCCCAGAGCTTGCGCGCGCAATCCGCAAGGCTGTCGACCGCCGGCGAGTCCTCAAAGATTGCTGATGATTGCACGAGCTCCCGCAGAGCCTGATTCAGGTCCGCGACCGTGGGCTCCGGGCCGTAAAGCAGTCGCACTCCGCGGCGGTAATGCTCGCGGCTGGTAAGCAGGGCCTCGGTGCGAATCAGGAACTCTTCGGCCTTGGCGTGCTCGGGATCGAGCTCGAGGGCGCGGCGATAGCACGCGGCAGCGCGTTCCAGGTACCCAAGGGTGCCGCAGGCGTTGCCCAGGATGTAGTGTGTGTCCGCCTCCTCGGGATCAGCCTGAAGCGCCCGTTCCAGTGCGGTCAAGGCCATGTCCGGCTGACGGATTTCCAGATAGCAAACACCAAGCGCGCGCCAAGCGGGCGCATTCGACGAATCTTCCGCGACCACCTGACTCAAGCTGTCGATGGCGCCGGGAAAATCGGCGCGATTCAGTGCGTCGAGACCCTGCTGCAGGCGGTCCTCGGAATTCTCAGTCGGCACGGTTGGGCTCTCCACCGGGTTCCGTCGCACCGCCTCCGAACATGGCCCGGTAATCCCTGAAATTCAAGGGCGGGACCCGCGCCGTGGCAAGATTTTCTTCTACGTGTTCTTGTCGGCTCATGCCGACCAACGCCGTGGTGACGCCGGGTGTTGACCGGACGAACTGAATGGCGCGCTGCGCATCGGTGGCGAGGCCGCCAAGATGTTGTGCAATCTCGGGCGGCAATCCTTCGCTCAGGCGGCCTTGCAAAAGACTGGCGCTGGCGAAGACCATCAGACCGCGCGAGCGCGCCGCGACGAGGGCCGGCGCCGGTTTATCCTCCAGAGTCTGCATTCCCGGATCGAGCGCTTCCAGCATCGCGAGATTGAAGGGAAGCTGCACGGCTCGAAAGTGATGAGCGGGACCGCCAACCTCCTCCGCCAGTTTCAGCACCTCCATCAAAGAAACAGCGTCCCTTGCCTCCGGCTGCACGCGATACGCGTTCCACGTGGCGGTGCCGTACGCTGCAATCTTCCCGGCCTGCACCGCCGCCTCTAAGGTCTCGAAAGCCGCCTTGAGGCGGCCGTAGAATGCCTCGCGGGTCCCGCGTTCGAGTTGGGTCTCAGGGTTGTGGACGTAATAGAGGTCGATTGTCTCCAGACCCAGGTTGCGCCGACTGATCTCGATCTGGTCCCTCAGATACTCGGGCGACATCACGTGGCAGCCGGCAGCCACGTCTTCAGGCCGGACCAATCCCGTTTCCAGAAATCGTTGCCGGAAGTAAGCGTTTGGGTCCGGCGGTTCTTCGCCGTCGAAGCTCAGAAAGCCGCCTTTGGTGGCAACGAAAACCTCGTCGCGGCGGAGCTTTCCAGCGGCGATTCGTTCCGCCAGAGCTTCACCGATTGAACGCTCGCTGCGCTGGTGGCGATAATTCACTGCCGTGTCAAACACATTCACCCCGAGTTCGAGCGCTCGGTGCACAGCCTCGCGATAAAGCGTGTCTGTAGCCGTGTCCGGCTCGCCCAAGTATGTTCCGAGGCCAATCGAGGAAAGCCACAGGTGGTGTGCCTCCCGGAAGTGGCCCGGGAACTGCCTGCCAAAGTGATCGCGGAACCGGGCTGTGCCCTCAGATGTAGTGCGGCCGGGTGTGAGGTCGCTCGCGGAGCCCATTAGGTCCTATAGTCGCTCGGGCGGCGGTCTTCAGGCAAGCGGGCGCGTCTCGTTTGGCACCCTGCTTGTGGTGCAGGCATTCCGTCTGCGATTCCCATCGTGCGCCCCCTTTGCTGCTCTATCGCGGGCAGGATGCCTGCACCACAACCAGGATCGCCGCGCCATATGAATGTCAATAATAGCAATGCTGGAGCTGTGTTGCGATTCGTACTCAGTTTCTCGTCTCGCACTGTTAACCGCGTTTTGATTGCGGCGCTCGACCTGGGTTTCGCACTGCCTCTGACAGCGGAATCGCCTGCCACGCTTTGGTCCCAAAGTTGAGCCTCACCGGTTGCCAGCTCCTCGAGTCTCCCGGCATCAGCGCACCCGAAGCGCTTCTAGCCCAAGTAAGTCGCTGATTTTGAATAACATTTAGGGGCTCGCAAGGCGTTTGGCAAACGCATGGGACGGGCATTTATCGATGCAATGGCTGACTATGGATACCCCGGATCTCGAATCTGGCGCGCGCTTTGGTTATAGGCTTGCCTGTTGGGCTCGGATTCAGATCACCTCGACCGCACTGACCACGGTTGCGGGACGATAATTTGAAGCCAGACGTCTTGACTCCAGCCACCGGTGGTGACGCCGACCGGCCTGTAGCACAGGATGTATGTAATCGAAAGTGGACGCTTGAGGGGTGCTGGTCCGCAAAGGGCCCAAGCTTTCGAAAGCGCTGGGGTCTTGATCCCAGGCCAAATGCAACGGCGAGTGACGACCAGGTGGGCGTGAGTCGGAGCGACATCTCGTGGACGCAAAGCAGCTAACAGGTTGAACTTATAGCCAGTTGGGTTTGCTTGGCCGATCTGTATCGAGAGGCTCCACAACCACCGCACGGGGGCGGATGCCGGGGTCATCGAGAGCGCAACGCGCCGAAGCGCGTTTCAAGAGCACGGTTTTGGTAGCGCGGATGCTTGAGCACAGCAGGTGAGAAGCACGGTTCACCTAGCCTTATAAGCGATCGACTGGACTTTGACGGGGGCCGCCAGGAGATCTGGCACGACTGAGTTACTGCCTTAGAGCGCGTGGAGCGCTGTCCCGACCCCAACCAACGTCTTTAGACGATCGAAGCCGGAGAGATCGATGCGGAAAAGTCAGTTTGCGCAAATTGCTTCTAGTTTGAAGGTCCGGAAAGCCCTCGCCGCGGCTTCTGTTTTCGCCTGGGCGGTTGCGATTCCGTTGATGGCGGCTTCCGGCGGGCCGGTGAACCCTGCGGGCGAGCCGGGCGCCGTTTCGCGCCCCGATTCTGCGACTCAGGTTCGAGTGAAGGCAGATTACGCGCGCCTGCCGTTGAGCTTCGAGCAAGCTCCGGAAGGCAATGCGATCAAGTACCTGGCGCACGGCAGCGGCTACACGCTCTACGTGAGCGAAACCGGGGTCGTGCTGGCCTTGCGGCAGCCGGGCAGTTCCCGAACCAAGGGCGCCGACCCCACAGTCCTGCGGATGCAGATTGTGAACGGGGACGCGAGCGCGGCTATGGCTTTGCTCGACGAGCAGCCCGGAAAGAGCAACTATTTCATCGGTAACGATCCTTCGAAGTGGCGAACCGGGGTTCCGCATTACGGCCGAGTGGCAGCTCGCGGCGTCTATCCCGGCGTCGATCTGGTCTATCACGGGAATCAGGGTCAGCTTGAATACGATTTTGAAGTCGCGCCCGGCGCGAGTCCGGGGGCGATTCGGCTGGCGCTCGAAGGGGCGCGGGATATTCGCGTCGATGCTCAGGGCAATCTGGTTGTGAGTGTCGCGGGCGGCGATGTGGTGTTCCACGCCCCCGTGGCGTACCAGGAAACGAACGGCATGCGCCGCATCGTGCCGAGCAGCTACCGGCTCAGGAACAATCGGGTGGGATTCCGCCTGGCGAAGTACGACACGCGCCGTCCTCTGGTGATTGATCCGACGCTCGCCTACTCCACCTACCTCGGCGGCAGCAGCATCGACGGCGCCAATTCCATCGCGATAGCGCCGGACGACACCGCCTTCGTTACCGGCGGGACATTCTCCACCAATTTCCCGGTCGTGCACCCGGTGCTGCCATACGGCGGTGACGAAGACGCCTTTGTCGGGAAGGTCAGCTCGGATGGCTCGACTCTCCTGTATGCAACGTATCTCGGCGGTACAAATCAGGACTACGGAAGCGGCATCGCGGTGGACACTTTTGGCGATGCCTACGTCACCGGATCCACAGATTCTCCAGACTTCCCGGTGACTCCATTGGTTTTCGATACCCTGTGCGGAAGCGACGGAAAGTGCGGGGCCAGCTACAACGTCAACGGTGACATCGTTTTTAACGGCTTCGTGACTGAACTCAATCCCGCGGGGTCGTCGCTAGCGTACTCGAGCTTCATCGGCGGGTACCAGGAAACGGAAGGTAACGCTATCGCAATCGATAGCGCTCACGACGCCTACATTACCGGCGAGATCGGACC
Organism: Terriglobia bacterium; assembly: GCA_030038235.1. Lineage (GTDB taxonomy): Bacteria > Acidobacteriota > Terriglobia > UBA7540 > UBA7540 > Gp13-AA77. Next base: position 4,267 of record JASHPE010000264.1, on the reverse strand, counting down.
GCCGATCCTTTGCGTGCAGAATTGCCCCGCGTACTACTTTGTTGTGGATGGAGGTTTTCAAGGCGCCAACGGCGGCGCCGGTGATGCTTTTGTCCTCAAGGTTGACGCCACGGCTTCCGACGCCCTGTATTCGAGCTACCTCGGAGGCGCCGACGAAGATATCGGTTTTGGCATCGCCGCGGACGCGAGTGAGAATGCGTACGTGACCGGTCTGACGTACTCCAGCCAGTCCGAGACACCTCCCTTCCCAATCACCGGAAACGCGCTGCAGAGCACCTACGGCGGAGGGGGCGACGCGTTCCTCGTCAAAGTCAACACCAACACCACCGGGTCGGCCTCGCTGCTTTACTCGAGCTACATCGGTGGCAATGCGCTTGACCAAGGCAGCGGCATCGTCGTAGACAGCAGTAATAACGCCTATATAACTGGTACGACGACTTCGACGGCCGCGACGCTTGGATTCAAAGTGCCCGCGGGCGTTTATCAGGCCGACTGTGCGCTCGATACGCTCGGCCAATGCGAGGGCGACGCCTTCATCGCCAAGCTCAATCCAACACTGAGCGGCGCCGCGTCCCTTCTTTATTTCACCTATTTTGGCGGCAGTGAGGCGGAGGCGGGCTACGGACTTGCCCTTGACCCGAGCAACAACGTTTATGTGACCGGCTCGACGGACTCAAGCGATTTGCCCGTGACTTCCGATGTGTTCCAGTCGCAGTACGGCGGCGGCGACGCCGACGCCTTTGTGGCTGAGCTGACGCTGGCCGGAAAGGGAACGGCAGACCTCGACTATTCAAGCTACCTGGGCGGCAGCAATACCGATACCGGCTACGGCATAGCCGTGGATATCAGCGGCAACGCCTACGTGGCGGGTCAAACCTGCTCCAACGATTTTCCGGTCGCAGACGCGTTCCAGAGCGCGCCCGGCGGCAGCTGCGATGCCTTCGTTTCCAAGGTCAGCACGCTCCCCGGCATCACGATCAGCCCGTCCGGTTTGACCTTCCCGACAGAAAACTTGGGAGCCACCAGCCAGCCCCAGGTGATCACCGTCACGAATATCGGTACTACCTCGGTTACGATATCGAGCATCACGATCAGCGGCACCATCAGTGGCGAGTTTGCTCAGACCAATACGTGCGGATCGTCTCTGGCGGCGGCTGCCACCTGCACCATAAGCGTGACTTTTACGCCGAGCGCGAACGGCGTGCAGAAGGGAACAGTCACGCTGACCGACAGCGCGCCCGGCAGTCCACAGACGATCAATATCACCGGGAGTACGGCGTCGGTGACTGTGACGAACTCATCCGGCACGCCAATTTCGACACTCGCGTTCGGCAATCAGGCGGTCGGCGTCGCCAGCGCTCCGCAGGACGTGGTGGTGACGAACGTCGGTTCGGCGGCCCTAACCATTTCAAGCGTCACCGTGAGCGGGGCGTTCGCCGAATCGACAACCGACAATGGAGACTGCGTCAAGGCGCCTCTTCAGCCGACGACCAATTGCGTGATAGCTCTGACTTTCACGCCTGTCATCGCTGGTTCAAGCGTCGGGGCGCTCTCGGTTAATGACACGGCAGCTGGCAGCCCGCAGGTTGTGCTCCTGACGGGGACCGGGGAATCCGAACCGGCAGTTTCCCTCTCGACGACCAGCCTGACTTTTTCGAGCCAGGTGGTCAATACCACCAGCGCCGCGCAAGTGGTGACCATCACGAACACGGGCAGCGCGAACCTGACAGTTTCCGGTGTTACAACCACCGGCCCGTTTGCGGAAACCAATACCTGCACGTCGTCGGTGGCTCCGGGCGGAATCTGCACCGTGAGTGTCACGTTCACCCCGACGACTGCGGGATCGGCCCTCGGTGCCGTGACAATCACCGACACGGCGGCCAACAGCCCGCAGTCCATCTCGCTGACGGGTACCGGCATGGCCGCACCGCTGGTCACGCTCACTCCCGCCAGCCTGACGTTCAACAGCCAGGACGTCGACACCACCAGTTCCGCTCAGGTCATCACGCTTAAGAACACAGGCGGGGCAGCGCTGACGATCTCAGGTCTGACGGCCAGCGGCGACTTTGCCGAGACGAACACCTGCGGCAGCACCGTGTCAGCGGGAGCGTCGTGCACAATCAGTGTGACGTTCTCGCCTACGGCTTCAGGCAGCCGCAACGGATCAATTACCATCACCGACAACGCTGCGAATAGCCCGCAGACGGTGGTACTGGCCGGCACCGGTGTCTCGGCCCCGGCCGTGACCCTGTCACCTACGAGCCTCAACACGTTTTCATCCCAGCCCGTGGGCACAACCAGCACCCCGCAAACGGTGACCGTGACCAATTCGGGGACAGCCAACCTGACCATAAGCGGCATCGCGGCCACGGGCGCGTTCAGCGAGACGAACACCTGCCCGTCCAGCCTGGCGCCTCAGGCCAACTGCGTGATCAGCGTCGTCTTTGCTCCAACTGTCGTGGGGACGGCGTCCGGGACACTGACCATCACTGACAACGCGCCCAACAGTCCTCAGACCCTCTCGCTTGGCGGATCGGGCTCTAATTTCTCGGTCACCGTCAGCCCGACTTCAGGCTCGGTCGTTGCCGGTAACTCGGTCACGTTTACGGTGAGCGTGACACCATCCTTCGGATTTAACGCCGCCGTGAACGTGGGATGCACCGGCATGCCTGCGCAGTCCACGTGTACGGCCTCGCCGAACTCGATTACGCCGAGCGGAACGGCCCCGATTACCACGACGCTGACGATTGACACCACCGTGCGCACCATGACGCCGCCGGGGAACAATCCCTGGCCGCGGTTCCCAAGCTTCAAAGCCGCTCCGACGCTCTGGTGGCTGGCGCTGCTGGGCGTGGTCGCTATGGCCGCTCTGCTCGCGTGCAGCCGCCGTCCGCGCTGGGCGCTGGCGGTTCTGCCGCTGATGCTGTTCGCCATGCTCGCCGTCTCCGCCTGTGGCGGAGGCTCCGGCTACTCGAATCCGACCGGTACGCCGGCGGGGAATTACTCGATCTCGGTCACGGGCACGTCGGGCACTCTTTCGCACACTACGACAATCAATCTGACCGTGCAGTAGAGCGCCCCAAAGGCCGGATGAGATCGGAAATCGATGTCAGAAATCAGGAGACACTGAATGCGTAAAGCTTATTGGTTTATGGTTGCGCTGCTGCTTGTGCCCTTCCCGGCCACAGCCCAGAACACTCCCGCCGCGGAGGTGTTTGGCGGATACTCCCATCTGGTGGGTAATCTGAGCAACTCGACCTTCAACCTGAACGGTTTCGACGGGTCGGTCGAGGAGAACCTCAACAAGTGGTTCGGCGGCAAGCTCGACGTCAGCTCGCAATTCGGCACCGAGGCCGGATACAAGGTGAATTCCCAGACCATCGCTTACGGACCCGTGTTCAGCTACCGCAAAGACCCCAAAGTGACGCCGTATGCAGAAGGATTGCTCGGGGCGGTTCGCGGAAGTGCGGAGTACCTGGGCGTTTCCAGGCCGGAATACAAGTTCGGAGCCTTGCTGGGCGGCGGCGTCGACGTCAGACTGAACGATCGAGTGTCCTTGAGAGTTGTTGAGGTCGACTACCTGATGACGCGCTTCAGCGCGGCCACGCAGGACAACATTCGCATCTCCGCGGGTTTCGTTTTCCGCTTCGGACAGAAGTAAACTCAGGGCGAGTGTTTTGGGGGCACAGGCACCCTGCCTGTGCCCGACTTGTTTTGCTGCGCCTTTCGGGCACAGCCAGGAGTGGCTGTGCCACTGCCCCAGCTCCAAGCCAGGCGCGTCTCGCAAAGCCACCTGCGTTCAATAACAGAGATCTCAGAAAAACCACTGGACATGTAACCGGGAGTGGTCAGGCGGCATTGGTTTGCTGAACCGCAGCAGTGCCGCGGACTGGTGTAGCGCGGTATCGGATGCTATCCTGATTGCGACTCCCGAAACGTGAAGCGAGCCATTCCCGTTGCTGAACGAGACCATTTCCCACTACCGGATTGTGCAAGAACTCGGCGGCGGCAGCATGGGCGTGGTGTATGAAGCCGAGGACGTGCGCCTTGGCCGCCGTGTGGCCATCAAGTTCCTGCCGGAGGCGTTGGCCAGCGATCCCATGGCCCGGGAGCGCTTCCAGCGCGAGGCGCGGACCGCTTCGGCTCTAAATCATCCCAACATCTGCACCGTTTACGACATCGGTGAGCATGATGGCCATCCCTTCATGGTGATGGAGCTGCTTGAGGGGCAAACCCTCCGTGCGCTCTTGCAGAAAACGAAGCTCGA
>JASHPE010000024.1 GCA_030038235.1 Terriglobia bacterium | reverse complement strand
CGACCGGGCATTCGTAGTTTCGGCGCGCTTTCTGTTCGTGCTACTGGCGACGGCGACAGGCTGAATCAGTGAGGAGCACAGCCAAGAGTGGCTGTGCTGAAGCAAGGCTGAATCAGTGAGGAGCACAGCCAAGAGTGGCTGTGCTACTGTAGGCCGGCTTGCTGGCCGTGAAAGCGGGAGAAGGGCGCGAGCAAGCTCGCGGGGAGAAAGCGGCAGCATCTGCGCACTCCAAACCGCCGCAGTCGAAAGCTCGCGCGGGTGGCTTATGACAGTCGAGTCCTGTATACCGGTGATCCCCAGTGCCGATCTTGAGAAGAGTCTGCGCTTTTGGGTGGAGGGACTTGGTCTCACTATGGACCGGGAGATGAGACGCGAAGGCAAGCTGATCGGCTGCATGGTTCACGACAGCCGCCATTTGTACTTTTGGCTTAACCAGCGCGCAGGAACACCTGTCAGACCGGAAGATTACCACGGCATTGGACTGTACTGGGCTCCATCCAACATCCACGAGACAAGGGAACGACTGAAGCAGCTCGGGTTCGCGGTCTCAGACATTGTAGATCGAGACTACGGACAGACCGAATTCTTCGTTACTGACGACGACGGCTTTTCGCATTGCTTCGGAGTCGCCACAAAGACGTAGCGTTTCTCAAAACGCGTCTGGCCAACCACGTCGAGTTTTGGATTAGCAGGATGTTGAAAAAGTCGGCTGACCTGTCATTCCGACCCTGAACGAAGTCAAGGGGAAGGATCTCGTGTTTCCTTTCTTTGCAAAGCGAGTTCTTCGCTTCGCTCAGAATGACAGCGTAGGAAGATTTTTCAACAAACTGTTAAGTCTGGAGCCCCCGCTATGACCCATGAAGCCGCACAGAGTGCACTATGCCCGATCATCACTTCAACCGAAGCACAATTGTTCGTTGCCGACATCAAGACGTCGTGCGATTTCTACACCGAAAAGCTCGGCTTCACGGTCGCCTTCGTCTATGGCGACCCGCCATTCTGTGGGCAGGTCACCCGCGACCATGCGCGACTTAATTTGAGGGTGGTCGGCGAACCCGTGTTCGCCGGCGATATCCGGGAGCGCGAACACCTGCTTTCCGCTTCGCTGACCGTCGCTACCGTAGACGAGATCAAACAGCTTTTCTTGAGTTACCAGGCCGCCGGAGTGCGCTTTAGTCAAACATTGAAGACGGAACCCTGGGGCGCCAGAACCTTCATCGCCGCGGATCCCGATGGCAATCTCATTCTCTTTGCCGGTCCGGCCGACTAGCGGAATCCTGGCGACTCGCGAAGTAGTCGCGAATCGCTGCGATCAGGCCGGGAATGGTGTACTCCGCAGCCTCAAGCACAACTTGAAATCCAAGCGAGCGCGCCGTCTCGGACGTGATCGGGCCGATGGACGCGGCGCGCACGTCGCCCGGACGGATCGCGCGGGGCTCGTTCAGCGCTTCGATCAGGCGCGCGAAGTTGACGCTCGTCGATGAGCTGGTGAATGTCACGAGGTCGGGCGGGGGATCGAGAATCGCTCGCAATGCCTGACGGTCTATGTCGGGCAGAACCGTCTGGTAGGCCTCAACAACTTCGACGTGAGCGCCGCGTCCCGCGAGCACACGCGGTACGATGTCGCGGGCTACTCTCGCCCGTGGAATAAGAAATCGCTTGCCTGCAAGGCTTCGTCCTTCGAGTGCTTCCAGCAATCCCTCAGCGCGATAGCTCTTCGGGATGAAATCGACGCCGATTCCCGCGGCCTGAAGTTCGGCCGCAGTAGCAGGTCCGATGGCGGCTACTTCGAGGTGTTGAAGGTCAGCTACGGTGCGCCCGGCAGCAGCCAGTCTTTCAAGTAACTTCTGAACCCCGTTCACGGAAGTCAGTACCAGTACATCGAATTCGCCCAGGCGCGCGAGGGCGCTATCAAGCGGCGTCCAGGAATCGGGGTCGCGCACTTCGATCGCCGGAATGGAGATCACCTGGGCGCCCAGAGCCTCGAGGGGTCCGGCGAGGGCTTCGCTCTGAGCCCGCGTCCGCGTGACAACAATGCGTTTTCCGGCGAGAGGAAGAGCACTCATAGAAAGGGCGGGGCTCTTCAGCCCCGCCCAAAGACGCACCCCAATAATCTCAATAACGAAAGCGTACGTGCGGCGGGGCTGAAAACCCCGCCTTTACAAAAAACCAGGGACGGACCCTTCCGTCGGGGCTGAAGCTCCGCCCTTTAGGCAGACGCGGAAGCCTGCCCGGGCGCGAGAGCGTCCAGGATCGCTCTCGCGCCTTGCCCAAGCAGGTCCTCAGCAACCTGGCTTCCCAGTTCTTCCGGTTTGGCGAGAGGCCCGGAAGCACTGGCCCGGAGCACGCGGTTCCCGTCTGGTCTCGCGACAACGGCGGTGAGGGACAGCCGATCCGCCGAAGGTTCGGCGTAAGCGCCGATCGGAGTCGAGCAGTCGCCACCCAAGCACCACACCACCGCGCGCTCGGCGCGGGCGGCGTAGCGAGTTGGGCGGTCATCAATCGCGGCCACCGCACGCTCGACTGAGGCATTCCCCAACCTGCCGTCACTCCTGGTTTCGATGCCCAAGGTTCCCTGGCCGGGAGCGGGGCAGAGCTGATCGGGGCTGAAAACCTCAGTAACGCGCTCTTCAAGGCCGAGGCGCAGCAACCCCGCCGCGGCCAGAACCACCGCCTCGCATTCCCCCGCGTCGAGCTTACGCAGCCGGGTGTCGACGTTGCCGCGGATGGGCACGTACCGAAGGTCCGGACGCAGGTGGCGTAGCTGCGCCTGGCGTCTGAGCGAGCTGGTGCCGACCCGCGCCTCGGAAGGCAACCCGGCAAATCCGGCGTCGTCCCCCGTCAGGACGCCTTGGCGGCACACCAGCACGTCGCGAGCATCCTCCCGCCCGGATATGGCAGCGATCACCAGGCCGGGAGGCTGGTCGAGCGGCAGGTCCTTGAGGCTGTGAACCGCCACGTCGATGCTGCCTTCGAGCAGCGCATCTTCGAGCTGCTTGATGAATAGCCCCTTGACCCCGCCTGCGAGGCTCGCTCCACTGTCTGGAGGCGGCGGAGGGGCTCCTTCTTCCTGGTCGCCGGCCGTCTTAATCACCTTGATATCGGACGAATGTCGCAGGATCACAAGCCGGTCGCGGACCCAATTCGCCTGCCACATGGCGAGTGCGCTGCCCCGCGTTCCTATAGTCAGTCTCATAACTTCTCACCCTTGATGTCGGAGCGCCGACAAAACTTCAAGCCGTACTTCAAGCAGCCCGGTTTTCCTCGTTAGAACCAATTGGGACCGCGCGGCCGGACGGGGCTAGGCGCCCACGGGGACATCGAATGGGTAAATCCTTCCTGGTCAGCAATATCGTGGGACTTACCTCCAGGCTTTGTACGCGGGTCCTTTGTTTTCAACAACATCGTGGGACTTACCATCATATTTGATTTCTGGCCAGCCGCTTTCCAGATCATCGTAACAGATCGAGAGACGGTCTGCTACAGTTAAACCTAGCTATTACAGTAGGTTGTATGAAATTATTCACCTTGTACATTACGCTATAACCACCTGACGATCTGCTTCATTCGTTGACCCCAAACATCCGCCGGACCAGACTCACTAAGGCGCTATGCTCCGGGCCACCCACCCTGCTCTTCATCTCCGTAATGGGTCCGTGGAGGATTTTGCTTAGCATGCCGCGCGTCAGCGCTTCGACGCTCTCGCGCTGCGCTGGCGTGAGTTCGCCCAGACGGCCTCGATAGCGCTCGATCTCCGCCCGGCGGATGCCTTCCATCCGCTGCTCCAGGGCCACGATAGTGGGCGCGAGCTCTCGCGAGGCCAGCCGCCGCAGCGTGCGCTCCACCTCTTCTTCCACGATCTTTTCAGCGCGGGCTGCTTCGCGGCGGCGTTCGGCCAGGTTCTCCTTCACGACCTGTTCAAGATCATCAATATCATAAACGAAGGCGTTGTCGAGATCATTTACAGCCGGATCGATGTCGCGCGGCACGGCGATGTCGATGAAAAACATCGGACGCTGCTTGCGTCCGGCCAGCAGAGCCTCGGCCGCCGCGCGGGTGACGACGAAATCGGGCGAACCCGTGGAGCTGATGACGATGTCGGCGCGCTGCAGATGGTTGAGAACGTCGTCGAACTGAACCGCTGTCCCGCCGAAGGCGGCGGCCAGTTCCTCGGCGCGGCTGAAGGTCCGGTTCGCCACCAGGATGGAGCTTGCGCCACTCGATACCAGGTGGCGCGCGGCCAACTCGCTCATCTTGCCCGCGCCCAGGATGAAAATCGTCTTGCCCTGCAGCGTTCCGAAGATCTTGCGCGCCAGTTCCACGGCCGCATAGGAGACCGAGACTGCGCTGGCACCGAGTTCCGTCTCACGGCGCACGCGCCGTCCGACCGCCAGTGCCTGTTCGCTGATGTCCCGCAGCACCCCGCTGAGCGCTCCTGCTTCGCGGGCGGCGAGATAGGCTTGCTTGAACTGACCCAGGATCTGGGGCTCGCCCACGATCATGGAGTCGAGACTGCAGGCGACGCGAAACAGATGCCGCACCACGTCTGCGTTGCGGTACCAATAGAGGTGCCGGTCGTGGGCCGTGGGATCGTAGCGGTGATACTCGGCGAGGAATTGCCGGAGCGTGGGCTCGGCCTCCTGGCCCTCCTCGCCCGCCGCCGCCAGGTCCACACGATTGCAGGTGGAGAGAATCAGGGCCTCGCGAATCCCATCGCGGGCCACCAGATCGCTCAGCGCCGCCGATAGCCTGGATTCGTGGAGACTCATCCGTTCCCGGACCTCCACCGGAGCGCTGCGATGACTGATGCCGACAAGAACCAGGTTCATAGCGTTCAATAGGAAGTGACGAGCGACAAGTGACGGGTGACGAGAGCGAAGTGATGAGAACGCGTCACCGATCTGTCATGGTGCACCTGCCGTCAGCTTCCTACGCAAAGAATTCAACATGCGTCTCAACCTTTCGGCTTCACCACGGCGCGACCGGTCCGAGTCGCTTCGTTCACTTGCACCTCACCGCCTGCTCCTGTTTCCCACCAGTTTGGTCCCGTCACTCGTCACTTGTCACCTCGATCCGCCGCTACGGTCTCGGCAGGAACCCATGCTGCCCGCTCAAAAACGTCACCCCGAGAAAAGTGACCATCACAGCGGCGAATCCAAAAATGGCACCGTACGCTGAGCGCCGTCCGGGCCAGGTGCCGCTGGCGCGCGCCGAGAACAGCACCAGATAGATCAACCAGGTCACCAGCGTGGCCAGAATCTTGGGATCGTACTGCCAAGGTCCGGTCCATGTGCGGCTGGCCCAGACGAATCCGGTGACGAGGCCGAGCGCCAGGAAAATATTGCCAAAAATGAGCGATCGATAGTAAAGCCGGTCGCAGACTTCAAGCGGTGGCAACCGTTGATAGAGCGGCCGCACATGCTTCGACTTCAACTGGCGCTCCTGGATGAGGTACATGAGGGCGGCGGCGAAAGTGATGAAGAATCCGGTGTAGCCGAGGAACATGGACGCAACGTGGACCGCTACCCAGCCGCCGCGAAAGCTCGCCGAATCGAACGACGGTCCGGCTTCGAGGGCGGCGGCCAGTGCCAGCAGGAAGACAAACGGCAGCATGAAGAGGCCGAGCCAGACCAGTCGATATCTCAAGTAAATGATGAGGAACGCCAGCGTAAGATCGAAAGCGAAGAAGGAGATCGCGCTGTGGACGTCAGTGACCGGCAGCCGCTGCAAGCGGGCCGCGGCCATACCGAGCCACGCGCCGTGCAAAGCCAGGCCGCAGCAGAGCGCGATCAGGGCGGAGCGGGGTAGCGCCGGCCGGCGGCTGGCGACGGAGGGTAGCGTAAACAGGATGCCCAAGCCGTAGAGGCCGAGCGCAATCCAAAGCAGCATAGGGGCACGATTTTCAATCGTTCAAAGGCAGTATACCATTCGGGGGCCAGGGGTCGGGGACTAGGGTGCAGGGGGCAAGCTAAGGTTCAGGAATCAGGCGCCACCTGATTGACCCCTTAACTCCTGACCCCTGGCCCCTGACAGCGGAAGCCGATAAACTAACGTTCTTCATCTGACGAAGGGGGAGGCGACTATCGGCGAAATCACCACAATCTTCAGCGACGTCGGCGGGGTGCTTGGAACCAACGGGTGGGACCACACCGAGCGCCGCGCCGCCTCGCAGCAGTTCGGGCTCGACCTCGTCGAGTTCGAGAGCCGGCATGAATTCGTGGCCGCGGCCCTCGACACGGCCCAGTTGAACCTCGACCAGTACCTGGATCGCACCGTCTTCTATCGCGAGCGGCCTTTTACGCGCGAAGCTTTCCGGGAGTTCATGCTCGGCCAGTCGAAGCCGTACCCGGACACGATCGGGGTCATGGAGCGCGCGGCGGCTTCGGGGAAGTATCTGTTGGCCACGCTGAACAACGAGTCTCTGGAGCTGAACGCTTATCGAATTCAAGCCTTCGGCTTGCAACGAATTTTCAAGCTTTTCTTGAGCTCATGCTACCTGGGCGTGCGCAAGCCCGACGCGGCCATCTATCAGCTCGCTTTGCGCCTGACGCAGCAGGAGCCGGCGCAGTGCGTCTTCATTGACGACCGCGCCCTGAACCTGGAATGCGCCGAGCGCGAGGGCATGAAGACAATTCAGTTCAAAAATGCCGCCCAGCTTGAGCACGATTTGCGCGCGCTGGCCGTCGAAGGATTGAGTCATTGAGTGATTGGGTCGACGGCTCAATGACTCAATGGCCGAGTGACTCAGTTTTTCGCGAGGGCGGGAGGATCATCATGACTCCTGTGGCGCACTACCAGAAGCTTTTCAGGTACGATCGGTGGGCGAACGGCGAGGTTCTTCAGTCCCTTCGTGCTGCCAGCGCGGGTTCTGACCTGCACATCGCCGCGCCACCGGCCGAGGTACTGCAGGAATTCCTGAGACGCCTGGCGCACATCCTGGGCGCCGAGTGGCTCTGGCTCGCGCGGTTGAACGTCCCGGGTGAAGCGATGGGCGTCTGGCCGGAGTGGGATCTGGACGACTGTGCGCGCCAGATTGAGACGCTGGGCAACGTCTGGGCGGGGTATCTCGGCGGCCTCGAAGAGGCTGCTCTAGGCGGGACCATCGACTACACAAACTCCAAAGGCCAGCCGTGGCAAAGCCGCATCGAAGACGTGCTGACGCACGTCGTGATGCACTCCGCGTATCATCGCGGCCAGATCGCGCTCGAGATGCGCGCCGCCGGACTCAATCCTGCCTATACGGACTTCATCCACGCCGTCAGAACCGCGCAGATTGAGTGATTGCGTCATTGATTCAATGAGTCAATCACTCAATAGCCCGATCACTCAATGGCCCAATCCGCGCGCCCGCTGGGCATAATCGCGATTCACGTTCCGACGTCCGCGCTGAATTAGCGTCCGTGCCGAGCGCTCGGTCGAGATCCCGCCGCGCGCGCCCAGGGCCGTCGAGTTTAAGGCGGCCATGGCGTTCGAGAAGTTGAGCACGTCGTCGAGTTCCCACCTCCGGACCAATCCGTAGATGAACGCTCCGTGGAAAATGTCGCCGGCGCCGGTGGTGTCGACGGCCTCGATGTGGAATCCGGGGGAATAGAGGAATCGCCCCGCCGTCAGCACCAGTGCGCCGTCGCGTCCAAGCGTGACGCCTACCAGTCGCGCTCCGGAATCCCGCGCCAGGCGTTCGAGAGCGCGAAAGGGGTCGCGTTCGCCAGTGGCGGGCGCCAGAAATTCCGAGGAGACGATCGGGTAATCGACCAGCGGCAGCAGGCGATCGATGCCTGGCGCCACGGTGTCGAGATCCGCGATCACCGTGATACCGGCCCGGCGGGCGAGTCGCGCTGCCGCGAGCGCCGCCCGCAGGTCGGTCGAGTCCAGGTGTAGCACGCCGGCCCCGTTCAGCATCTGAGGGGTGACGCCTCCGGCAGGGAAGTCGAGCCGCGGGTCGCGCTCCCAAAAGATCGTCCGCTCTCCTGTGCTTTCGTCGATCGCTATGTGCGACACGCGGCTGCGCGCCCGCTCGGCCCGCCGGAGGTACGCAAGGTCAAGGCGCTCGGCGCGCAGGCTGGCGAGCTGAAATCGCCCGTGGTCGTCACCGCCCACCGCGCCGAGATACCGGACCCGGAGTCCGAGTCGGCGACAAGTGACCAGCGCCGACGCCACGGAGCCGCCGGCCAGCCGCAAGACGTCGCGGATCCGCTGCTTGCCGCCCGGGGCAGGGAAGGACGGCAGGCGCATCACGATGTCCGTCGCATTCTCCCCGAGACCGACCACGTCAACCTTGCGCTCGCGCAACCCTTGCCTCCTGATCCGCTCCGATTCGTCGTCGGGCGTGAGTCGATTACTGTACCGGGGTCGTGGGTCCAACGCAATCGGCTGCTGGCCGGGTTGGCGATTCACGGTCGTGAGCCTTGTCGGCGGAAGCGAAGCGGGGCGCAGAGCGGCAGGCTTCCACAGGAACGTCTGATAATGTTTTCGGCGCGCGCGCCGGAAGTTAACATAATCCGAAACGCACAGAATCCACCGCATTTTCCACAGATTTCGTTAGGGTGGAGCGAAACCACTTCGACCCGACCACTGACAACGGACAACTGACAACGAACCACTAACCGGGCAACTCGCAACCGAACACCGGCAACTGGACCGACAACCATATCTACCTTCCCGCGCCGCGTTGTGGTAACTTTATGTATTGTCATGTCGGCGCGTCGACATTCCCGATGCCCCTCGTCGAAACCGAAGCCATCGTGCTGAGAACTTACCGGTTGGGTGAAGCGGACAAGATCGTTTCGCTGTTCACCCGCCAGATGGGCCGGATTCGCGCCGTGGCCGCGGGCGCGCAACGCACCAAGTCGCGCTACGGCGGGTCGCTCGAGTCCATGAGCTACGTCCGCCTGTGGGTTTTCGAGCGCGAGAACCGCGATCTCGGCCGGCTGAACGCGGTCGAGATTATCGAATCCTTCTTCGATATGCAGAAGGATTACGCCACGCACATCGCAGCCCAGTTCGTGGTGGAAGTCGCGGAGCAACTGCTGCCCGAGCGCGAGCTGAACGAGCGGGCGTTCCGGCTGCTGCTGGTCGT
>JASHPE010000263.1 GCA_030038235.1 Terriglobia bacterium | reverse complement strand
GGGTCTCGTCCTCGATGGCGTCGGCTAAGTCGTCATCGTCGCGAACCTCGCGAGCGAAGCGGACAGCCTGATCCTTCCGGGCTTGCAATTGTTTACGAGTGAGAATTCTCATGACGGTTGACTGTGGAACTTCGTGTCAACCGCCTGCCATGTCGAGGGAGCGGCCAGAGCCGCGAAAGGTGGGACGAGAGGGCGTTATGAATAGCTACACAGCAAGCCCCCGCAACCACGGGCGCTGATCGGCCTAAAGCCGCGAGCGCCCTTTTTTGTTGCTGTTACGGGATGAGCCGTCATACCTTTCCTTCCTACTGAACTGAATTGATCCGCTGCTATCCTTGTTCTCGGATTTGAGAACAGTTGAGAACAAAAACGGCAGTCGTCGTTTTCAGCGATGACGCCTGCCTTCACCGCTGCCGGCCCGCGATTTTCCATGCTAGTGCCGGCAGGATGCCGCTTTGCCGGCAAGTTTTCCGGATTCTGCACCCGCCGAGATTGTGTCCCGATAGATCGTCAGAAGAGACTGGTAGTTCGTCTCCTCGCTGTAACGCGTCTCATAGACGCGGCGCGCGGCAGACCCCATTTCGGCTATGCGATCGCAATGGGCAATCGCCCAAGCAACCTTGGCCGCCAGATCGTCCGGGTCACCCACCGTGAAGTGCAGACCGGTGACGCCGTCTTCGATGACATCGGCCATTGCGCCAAGCCGGCTCGCGATGACGGGTAAACCGTTCGCGAACGCTTCGACGATCACCATGGGAAAGCCCTCGATATATTCGGACGGCATAACGAGGAATCGTGCCTGTCGCATCGCGGGTCCGACCTCCGCATGAGGCCTATGCCCGAGAAGGCTGATCCATCGGCTCAAGTCCGCGGAGGGGGAGAGGAGCACGGGCCCACCGCCGAGAATGCGCAGCGGAAACTCGATGCCCTCCCATGCCTTAACGAGGGTTTGCAATCCTTTCTCAGGACTTAGCCGTCCTACGAACAATGCCCCCTGGCGCGAGCAGGCCCGGGGGTCACCGCGATCGGGTGTGAAGTTTGGTTTGACAACGATCCGGTCTTCCGGCAGCCCGGCTGCTATAAACTGACGCCGGGACGGTTCGGACTGGGCAATAAACCACCTCACGTGCTGTTCCAGCGCTCTCGCACGGCGCTGGCGATCGAGCGCATGAGCCGTTACCAGGGAACCGAGCCAGGAATTGCGGTAGCAGCGATGCCACGCGCCCCAGTAGGGTGAACGGCCGACGCACAGCTCGCAGACGCGGCCGTTCCGGTTCAGGAAGCCATTGATGCAGCATACAGATCGGAAATCGTGGAGGGTTTGTACGATCGGGATGCCGGCTTCCGCCGCCGCATCGTAAGCGGACACTGTAATCTGCGGAAACAGATTGTGGCAATGCATCACATCGGGCCGAAACTCAGCGATATGCTGGGACAATCGAGCCCTGGATTGTCGATTGTAAGTCAGGTTCACCGCGGTGTGGATACGGCTACGAAGAGTTGTCAAATCGTTGTTCTGCACCGACCACAAGGACACTTCGTGCCCCTTCGCAGAAAGTAACGATGACTCGTTGGCAACAATGACGTCGTCACCCCCGAAGCCGATATAATGGTTCTGAACAACGAGAATGCGCAGGGAACCTGACATATAACTAGGGCCGCGTCATGGCTACGGTGTCGGGAGCGCCACGGCTCATCGTACCTCGCTTAACTGCCTCTTCGCCGATTAGTTCGAGCAGCCCCTGCTCGAAGGTAATCTTGGGGCTGAAATTGAGGAGGGTTATCCCTTTTTGAATATCATAGAGCGGCCCCCCAAGCAGTATGGACCCGTGCGTGGACCTGGCTCCGTAAGCGCCGAAAAGCGAGTCGCGTTGCCCTTGCGCAAGATTTCTTGCAGCCCAACGTAACGACATCGCTGCGCGAAGAATCGATTCCGGAATTGGAACCTTAGTGCCGCGCGCGTTCTTTCCAACAAGCTTGGAGTAGATTGACGCCAACTCCAATAACGAAGTTCTTTTTGGGGAAGCCAGGTTGATGATGGCGCCATCGATATCTTTGCGTTCTCCGGCAGCGCAAAGCCCGTCGGCCACATCAGAGACGTGTATGAGGCTGAAGCTTCGGCCCCGCCGCCCCGCAACCGGGAGTAAGGGCGATTTGACGAGTCGCAGCAGTTTCTTCGTGAAGCCCGTCCGGTCCATCGTGCCGAAAATCTGGCACGGCCGTCCGATGACGAGTTCCAGCCGTCCTCGACAAGTGTCGGTTGCAACGGTTTCGGCCGTAGCCTTGCTCCGGCCATAGGTCGTCCCGCCGCCGACCGGCGCCGATTCCGGGACAAGGTCGGGGAGTGGCGCCTTGTAAACCGCTACCGAACTCACCAAAACAAGCCTCCGCACTCCGGCGCGAACGCAGGCCTGTGCGACGTTGCGAGTACCATTCACATTGGTATCCCACATTTGGGTGTCGCTGCCGGACCCCGGGACTATTGCGGCCGCGTGATAGACCCTCTCTACCCCTGCCATGGCCGCTTCGAGCAACGCCAGGTCCTTGATGTCGCCTTGGATGTGCTCGACATGCGGCGGGAGGCCGTCGCCGGGAGACCGGGACAGAGTCCGGACGGCATACTCTCGAAGCAGAAGTCTATCCACGAGGTGGCGGCCCAAAAAGCCGGACGCTCCAGTGACGACGATGGTCATGAGGCCTTATTGGCTCGCGGCGCCGAACGCTTCCTTGGCGGCATGCACGAGCGCATGCGGATATTTGAGGACAAGCCGCGTGTTGTAAAACAAGTCGCGGGGGGCAGTCAGCGTGCGCCATGCGAAGATAGCCATGCGCTGCAAGTGGTACCGCTCGTAAAGTTCGCGGACTTGATCCGGATTGAAATCCTCAGTGGTCACCTGGTTGTGTTTGGTCTGAAGACTGCCCTTGAAGAAACCCATTTTCAGAATTCGCCGATAGATGGGCGTTCCGGGGATGGGAATCAAGACCTGAAGAAAGGGTGTAACGCCGTAGCGGCGATACCGATCCAGTGCGAACGCAATCGTTGTCTTCATCTCGTCCAGGGTCTCACCTGGAAAGCCAATAATATAGAAGGCGTGCAAGCGAAGGTTAAACTCATGACACCATCGGATCATCTCTTCAACGCGATCCAAATCGAGCCTCTTCTTAACGATGTCGTTCAAGACCCGGGGAACAGCGGATTCGATCGCGACGGTCAGGAATTCGCAGCCTGACTCCTTAGCTTTTCTGATACGCTCGCGCGTCCAGGAGTCGCCCCGCACCCCGTTCGGCGTGTCCCACCCGATTCGGGGACGAATCGTCGATACGACCTTGATGATCTCGTCATATCGCTCCGGCAAGTGCGTGAAATTGTCATCTTCGAAATGAATAAAGTCGACGCCGTATTCGGATACGAGATGGTTGATATGGCGACTTATGAAGTCGAGGGAGTGAGAACGATATTTGTACCCCATGGTCGTATGGATCGAGCAGAAAGTGCAGACGTGGGGACAGCCGCGACTGGTTATCATCGTAATGGGGCGTTTTCCCCATTCACGGTAACGCGGGGAAAAACCCCTTCGAGCCAAATCGAAATAAGCCTCCAGATCGACCAGGTCATATGCCGGCAAGGCTAAGCGATCAAGATCGCCGATAAAGCGAATCGTCCAGTTCTTGTCCTTTGGTAGACCGCTCACCTCAGGTTTTCCGAGAATGCCTTCCCCGGCAGGGACGTCGCCCGCAAGCAGGCTTGCGATAAGACTCGTGAATCGCTCCTCGCCCTCCCCGAGAACCACGTAATCGATGGATGGGCGTGCGAGAGCCTCCTGGGGAAAGACGGTAACATGAGGACCACCGATGACGACAGTCGTTTTCGGCAGGGCCGCCTTAATGAGATCGGCCAAGGCATAGGCCCGGTCGATCTGAGCGGTAAACATGTTTGAGATGCCGACCACGTCGGGTTTTGCGGCGATAACCCGTTTGACGGAGTCGCTGTCGGTGTCGCCGAAAATCTTGTCTCCCTGCTCATTGACTGAGGAGGTTGCAGACAGCCTGGCATCGTAGATTTCGATGTCGCACGGCAAGCCGCAGCTGCGCAGATGGCCGGCAATCATCAGCAACCCGAGGGGCGGCCCGACCATTGGCCGCGCCTTCAGGCCTTGAAAGGTGACCTTCTGGTTTGGATGGCAGAGCAGGATCTTCATCAGAACCTCATGGTGGTGACTGACTCGCCGGCATGGCTGATCACTCGCGCATCGCCTCGAACCAGTTGTAGCGCGCGCTGGAAGCGTCCCCAGACACCGCCAAGACCTCGGCTCTTGGCCCCGCGCGCAGTGAATCGAGCCTGCCTGAGCAGCCAGTTCGGATCCTTGCACTTTGCTCTCACCCACTTGGAATGAGACTGAGCCATAAATGCCTCGATGTCTTGCTTCGACATGTCCCGATAGCGAACCACAGTATGGTTGGCTCCGTCGAAATCAGCCCAACCGCGGGCCGTCAGATCACCGGCCAGCTCAAGGTCACGGTACATGGGCGTGCCGGGAAGCGGCGTGGCTAAACTGAATTGGATCGAATCGATGTCAAGTTCACAGGCATAGGCAAAGGTATTGTGCAACGTCTCTTTGGTCTCGCCACTCAGACCGAGGACAACACTTGCATGAGTCTTGATGCGCAATGCCTTAGCAGTTTCCACGATTCGTTCCAAATTCTCGAGCTTTAGTGGCTTATTAATGGTATGGAGAACCCGGGTATCGGCGCTGTCCAGGCCGAACTTGATGCCGATGCAGCCTGCTGCGGACATTTTTTTTAACAGATCGGGTGTCAGAACAATCGCGTCGCACATGGCCGACCACGGTAGATCAACCTTGCAGCGGACGATTTCATCGCACAGCGCGCTAACGTGAGCCCTATTGCTGGTGAAATTGTCGTCATCGAAATAGATTTCCCGAGCGCCTGCTGCCTTGACGTGCAGCATTTCTTTTACGACTCGGCCGGGCGAAAAGAAGCGCTGCCGATTGTCTGCGAAGAGAACATGAATGCGGTCGCAGAAATTACATTTAAACGGGCAGCCCCGGCTTGTGTGCATGTGAAAGGACGGACTATGCTGATTAAAACCGTCGCGGTAAACGGACATGTCGGTCTCGAAATAAGCCGGAAAAAGATGCCGGGCGGGGATTGGAAGGTCGTCGAGGGGAGCGATCGCTTCCGACCTTTCGTTTAAGACTGCTTTTCCGCGCTCGTCCCGATAAGCGATCCCGCGAAGCGCGGCGACAGATCCGCCGTCGCGCAGACATTCCACAAGCCGGAGGAGCGATATTTCGTACTCTCCGATAACCACGTAGTCGACGAACGCATAGTCTTCAATCAAGCGCTGTGCACGGTAGGTTGCGTGTGAGCCCCCTAAAACCAGCGTGGCGGGCACAGTCTCGCGCACGTTTTTCATGAGACGGAGCGTATCGTCGATAACGGCCGCGTTGGGCTCGAAGAAAATCACATCGGGAGAAGTCTCCCGGACTCGCGCCAGAAATTCCTCTTCCCGCAAATTCAGCGGTACTCCATCGATGACCCTGACAGCGAACCCTTCCTGCTCCAGGACAGCGGCAGCGTAAGCCATGAAGAGCGGAAACATGACGTAGCGGGGTCGGTCGCTGGTGCGTTTCAACAACGACATAGGGTAGCGCATTCCCGCGCCGAGCATGTAGCGTTCCAGCCCGTCACCAAGGTCTCGCGTGAAAGCTGGATTGGCGAGAAGGACGCGCAACGATGGCTTTTTTTCAGAGGATGTCATTCGGCCCTCCCGTCACCCGAGGCGGTGGCAGCACTCAGCAGATGACGTACGAACAAGGGGAATCCGGTCATGTAACGGGTCCTGGTCTGCGGCTCGAAGCTCATACGGTGCAGCCATTCCAAACCGAGTTGCGCCAGGACGGCCGGCGCGCGACGTTTCGTCCCTGCCCATTGCTTCAGCGTGCCGCCGCCAACATGCCAGCACAGGGCCCGATGGCAGATCTCCGATGCCAAGAGTAGTATTCGCTCCGATTGAGGCGAGCCCATACCGATCAGCACAAGTGACGCGTCGGCGTGATCTCGCAAAATGGCTCGGTATTCCTGATCCTGGTCAAAGCCGTGGTGAATGGCGACAAAATCCGCCATAGGCGCCGCCCGGCGGATCTCTTGGGTAGCGCGCGCGATCTCCTCGGCGCCAAGGCCGAAGAGAACGACCGGTCCCCGTACCAATCCGGCCGCTATGCTGAAGTCGAATAGCTGGTACATTACGACGCGGTCCAGGCGGGCCTGTCCAAACAGGCTTGCCGCTATGATTGCGCCGATACCATCCAGGCAAACGGCGTCGCAGCGTTGCAGGAAGGCCGCGACGGGCGGATGGATTACAGCCTGATTGTAGACGTGATGGTTCAGATACCCGAGACACGCAGAGGTTGCTAAGGGCGAAGTCACCGAACGCCGGATTATGTCGAGGGCGTCGTCTCGACTGCTGACGTTAAGTCTGAGGGACCCAACACGAACGGAGTGCATGAGTAATCCCCTCTTATAGTTGAGCAATAGTCGTAAACTCTCGTCAGTGCACTGTCCAAGTCTATAGCCGGAGTCCAGCCGGTGTCGGCCTTAATCTTGTCGATGCAGGGCGATTTCGCCGAGGCTTCCAGGTAATGCGCGCCGAACCGCTGCGTTGGATCCACAGTCTCTAATTGCGAATCCGAAGCGCAAAGCTCACGAATGCGCATTGCAAGTTCGCGGATAGTTACAGCATTGCCTGGATTGCCGATATTGTAGGTTTGGCGGTCTTTTCCGCGTTCCTGGATTGCGACCAGGCCGCGGGCGACGTCTTCTGCATGGCAGAAGCAGCGTATTTGGTTTCCCCCATGGAAGAGGGGCAGGGGCTTTCCCGCCAGGGCGTTCCGGAAGAAAGTCGGGACCACAAATCCTATCCGCGCGCTCTGGCCTTCGCCGAGCGCGTTAAAAGGCCGCACCACGGTCAGGCGAAAGCCAAACCTCGCAGCCAAGTTACACAGGAGATGCTCTCCCGCGAGCTTTCCGAGGGAATACTCCATCCGCGTTCCCGTCTGCACAGGAACGGCCAGCTCGTCGTCCTCCCGTTGAACGCCCGCTTTACCGTAGACTTCCGAAGAAGATACATAGAGGACCGCCGCGCCATTGTCCGCGGCGAGCTCGCCCGCACGCAAGGCAAGATCGGTAATCTCCTTAGCAACATACCCACTTCTCGTCAGAATCCCCAGCGATCCTACTGGGCTTGCTAAATGGTAGATGCGGCTGAATCTTCTGCCGGCCAAGGGGACGGTTCTAAAATCCGCAGTTAATATCTCGGCACGATTGTGGAGCCATGCATAATTGATCTCTGATGAACTTAAATTATCAATAATTGTCAGTTGGCAGGCGGGATCAGTGCGGAGAAGGTACCGGGCAAGATGCTGACCCAGAAAACCCAGGCCGCCGGTAATCAGTATTTTCCTCTCCATCGGCCTTATCCTCCCACGACCATTCTTTTCACCGTAAATCCTTCGGCAAAGGGCAATCCCGCTTGGGCACCGCGGAGCTGTGCGATTGCGGAAACGAGCTCCGGCGATCGATGGCGGCGGACCTGGGATGTATAGAGCGAATAGCTATGAAGCTTTTCCTTGAGGGAGATCGCCTGAAAGTAGTTCGGCTCAGTTTCACCGCCATGTGGCCACAAGAGCGAGTCCGGCTGCTCGAAGACCAAGACGTTCCTGACATACCAATTTTGATCGTGGGGACGTAAGGCGGTGATGGCGGCATCGTAGACAGCCCGATGATCCTGATTGTAGGACGGCTGCGGGAGCAGCACGGTGTCCGGTTGACACTCCCGAATGATTCTCTCCAAATCCGGTATCAGATCAGGCACTCGGTATGAGTTGACGGGATGGTTCAACGCTTCCCACTGGAACCCCGACTTTGCCGCGCTCTCGTTGACTTCCAAGATTCGTTCATCTCGGGACACATTCGCACGATCCTCGATCCCGAGATACACCACACGGCAGGATGGTGACAAAAATGAGAAGCAGCCTAAGACTTCGTCATCGGCGTGAGGCGCCAAGATCACGACACTTGCTGCTTTTCGGGCCACCGGAAGGACCCCCTCCTGGGCACATCGTGGCTAGGAAGCATATACTATTTACGAGGTCAGCACAAGCTCTGTTTTTTTGCTAGGGAGCTGTGAGATTCAAATGCATTGACTTATTGAAAGGCATTCACTTATAGTGCTCCGTTATGCCACGCCGAGCGCCCCAGATTGAGCTAACTTCAAAAGAGCGAACGACTTTGGGATCGATCGTCAGGTCTCCATCCGCTGCCCAACGAGATGTTCTGCGCGCCCGCATCGTACTGCTGGCCGCTAAGGGCCTACGGAACCAAGAAATCCAAGACCTGCTGAAGGTGTCCAAGGCCGGTGGTCATTAAATGGCGGCGACGTTACGCAGCCTATCGGCTGGCGGGCTTGACGGACCAGCCTGGGCGGGGGCGAAAACGAAAGTATGACGCTGCCATTCGCCACCGCATCGCCGCCACCGCCTGCAGCACGCCCCCGGAGTCGGTGGGGACTCATTGGAGCCTTCGAACTCTCGCCCGGCACCTCGGCGTGGGTGTCGCCGTGGTCCGGTCGGTGCTGTCGGCCGAATCGATCCAGCCTCATCGGTTCCGCTGCCGAAAAGATTCTAACGATCGGAATTCGAACCCAAGATGCACAATCCGCGTTGGAAAATAGTTGAATGTTGATTATAATTCCGCGCGCTTTTCCTCTCATTTTTAGAGGCCCTGAACAATGAGCACTTGGCGGCAAGTTCGATACAGGGCGGCCAAGAGCAGATTGCGAGTCCCGATAATCTGGATGCGTCATCGCGGGCTGAACCGCAACGACGTTTTTGTAGCTACCTATCCGCGCTCGGGTAGCACCTGGCTGCGCTTCATGCTGTTTGAGATTCTGGCGCAGAAGGATGCCGAGTTCGACGATGTAAACCGCGACATT
>JASHPE010000262.1 GCA_030038235.1 Terriglobia bacterium | reverse complement strand
AAGAAAGCGGCAGCACGCTGCCGCACTCTAAACCAGCTGCCGCACTCTAAACCAGCGCTTTGATCAGGCCCTGCTTGCTGGCCGTGAAACGGCGAGGAAAGCCGCGAGCAAGCTCGCGGGAAGAAAGCGGCAGCCCGCTGCCGCACTCTAAACTACCGCTTTGATCAGGCCAGCTTGCTGGCCGTGAAACGGCGACGAAAGCCGCGAGCAAGCCCGCGGGAAGAAAGCGGCAGCACGCTGCCGCACTCTAAACCAGCTGCCGCACTCTAAACTACTGCTTTGATCAGGCCAGCTTGCTGGCCGTGAAACGGCGACGAAGGCGCGAGCAAGCTCGCTCCAAGAAGGCGGCAGCACGCTGCCGCACTCTAAACCAGCTGCCGCACTCTAAACCACCGCTTTGATCAGGCCAGCTTGCTGGCCGTGAAACGGCGACGAAAGCGCGAGCAAGCCCGCGGGAAGAAAGCGGCAGCACGCTGCCGCACTCTAAACTGCCGCACTCCGAATCGCCGCAGCTCCCGGGACGCCGCCGATCCACATTATTGCCGATCCGCACCGTTTGACCCGCCGTCGCATCGCCTATATCATCGCTTTCGCAATCCATCGTTCGCAGGCGGTGAGATACATGTCGATCCGGCGATCTGTTCTGGTCATTCTTATGGCATTCGGCGCTCTGGCGCTGAGGCCGATCCGGGCCTTCACGACCCCAGCCGACTTGGCGGCGCGCGCCGTACAGCCGGGACAAACCGTACAGGAGAAATCTGCGCCCGAGGTTTTGGCGACCGATACCCCGCGCGTGACGCCGGGCGGCGCCACCTTCATGGTCCCGGCGGGCTGGTCGATCGAGAACGGCAAGAACATGGTGATCGTGCAACCGCCGGAGACTGACACGCACGTCGCCATTGTCGATTGCCGGGCCGCCGATGCGCGTGGCGCGGTTGCGGCCGCCTGGGCTGCGTACAAGCCTGGGTCGAAGCGGCCGATCAAGCTGGTGACGCCGCGCCCGGCGCGCGACGGCTGGGAAGAGCGGCAGGTGTTTGATTACGAGACTTCGCCGAACGAGCGCGCTGTGGTTCAAGCGATTGCCTCACGGGCCGGCGGCACCTGGACCGTATTCATTATCGACGGCACGGACCCCACCGTGGAAAAGCGCAGCGCGCCGCTGGGCCTGCTGTATGCCAGCCTCAGGCCCAAGGGCTACCAGCGCGAGTCCTTCGCCGGCCGCAAGGCCAATCCCCTGGACGCGGCTCGCATCGCTCAATTGAAAGATTTCGTTCAGACTTCCATGGAGGAGTTGGGCATCCCGGGCGCTTCGCTGGCGCTGATCGATGGCGGCAAGGTCGTGTACGAGGGCGGACTGGGCGTTCGCGAGCTGGGCAAGCCGGAGCCGGTGGACGAAAACACAGTGTTCATGGCGGCCTCCAACACCAAAGGCATGACCACGTTGCTGCTCTCCGAGCTTGTCGACGAGAAGAAGCTGGCGTGGGATGAGCGGGTGATCGACGTTTATCCGAGCTTCAAGCTGGGCGATCCGGAGACCACGAAGAAAGTCCTGATCAAAAACCTGATCTGCGCCTGTACCGGGCTCCCTCGACAGGACCTGGAGTGGCTGTTCGAGTTCAAGAATGCAACTCCGCAGTCGGAACTCGACTTGCTCGGGACCATGCAACCGACCAGCAAGTTCGGCGAGGTCTTTCAGTACAGCAACCTCATGGCGGCGGCTGCGGGATACATCGGAGCGCACACTCTCTACCCGGATATGGATCTCGGCGCCGCCTACGACAAAGCGATGCAGGAAAGGGTATTCGATCCGCTCGGGATGACGTCAACCACGTTCGATTATGCGCGTGCTCTCACCGCCAACCACGCCACTCCGCACGGCGACAACGTGGACGGCAAACCCAGCGTGGCCAGCATGGCGCTCAACTACTCCATTGTGCCGGCGCGTCCGGCAGGCGGCGTCTGGACGTCGGCCGCCGATCTCATCCGTTACGTGCAGCTCGAGCTCGATCTCGGCAAGCTGCCGGACGGCAGGCAATTGGTCTCCGCGGAGAATCTGCTGGAGCGCCGGGTGCCGCAGGTTTCTATCGGGGAAGACGCCACCTACGGGATGGGCCTGGAGGTCAGCCGCAAGTACGGTGTCCCCGTCGTGAGTCACGGCGGCAGCATGGCAGGATTCAAGAGCAACCTCTATTTTCTGCCGGACTCGGGCATTGGCGCCGTGCTGCTCACCAATTCCGATAATGGCGGTATGTTGCTGGGTCCCTTTGGGCGCCGGCTGCTCGAGGTGGTGTTTGACGGCAAGCCGGAGGCGGCCGGCGACGTCGCGAACCTTGCCGCCCGCCACAAGGCCGAGATTGCGAAAGACCGCGAACGGCTGGTGGTTCCGGCTGATCCAGCGCTGGTGTCGGGGCTCGCCAGGCATTATGCCAGCAAGGAGCTGGGAACACTTGACGTTCTGACGGAGAATGGCATCACCACCTTCGATTTGGGAGAGTGGAAAAGCACCGTGGCCTCCCGGAAGAATGACGACGGCACCATCTCGTTTTTCACCGTAGACCCGACCCTCGGCGGATTCGAGTTTGTGATGAGCGAGCGTTCCGGGAAACGGGTGCTGGTGATCAGGGACGGACAACATGAGTACACCTTCGTGGAGACGGCGTGACCGCTAAGAGTGGCAGAGCCCTTTCGCGTATTCGTCAGGTTGGAAACTAATAGTGGACACCACCGAAAGGACGAATCCCTTGCGTCGATTCCTGATTGCCTTGCTTGTCGCCAGCGCTCTTTGCGCCTCCATTTCCTGGAATCGCAGGCGAGCGGCGTTCGCGTCCCCGCAGACCGACTACGCCGATAGCCTCGCCGTGACACCGCCCATGGGCTGGAACAGCTACGACAGCTACGGCGGCGCCGTTAACGAGGACGAAATGCGGGGCAACGCCAAATATCTTGCCGATCACCTGGCCGAGTACGGCTGGAAGTACGTGGTGGTCGATTTTTATTGGTATTTCGCCAATCCCGAAGCGAGCGAAAGCTCGGCCGGGCAGGACAAGCTCGAGACGGCCATCGACGATTACGGGCGCCTGCTGCCCGCTCCGAATCGTTTCCCTTCCTCAGCCGGCGGCAAGGGATTCAAGCCGCTGGCCGATTACGTTCATAGCCTCGGGCTGAAGTTCGGCATCCACATCATGCGCGGGATTCCGCGCCTGGCGGTGGAGCGCGACCTGCCCGTGCTGGGCACGGAAGCGCGCGCCCGCGACATCGCCGATATGCGGAACATCTGCGACTGGTCCACAGCCATGTACGGCGTCGACGTCAGCAAGCCCGCGGGCCAGGCCTATTACAACTCGCTTGCGGCGCTCTACGCGAGCTGGGAGGTGGACTTCATCAAGGCGGACGACATGAGCCGCGGCACCGGCCACGAGCTCTATCACGGCCCTGAGATCGAGGCCTTGCGCAAGGCGATGAACAATACCGGGCGCGCGATGGTGCTAAGCCTGTCGCCCGGACCGGCACCGATCGCAGAGGCGTCCAGCCTCAGCCAATGGTCCCAGATGTGGCGCATCTCCGACGACATGTGGGACGACTGGAAAGAGGTCCTCGGGCAGTTCGATCGTACGCGGAAGTGGGCGCCTCACACCGGTCCCAATCATTGGCCCGACGCGGATATGTTGCCGCTCGGCCGCCTGCGTCTGCGCGGCTTCTCCGATCCACCGCGCGCGTCGCGTCTCACCCACGATGAGCAGACCACGCTCATGACGCTGTGGTGTATCTTTCGATCGCCGCTGATGATGGGCGGCGATCTGCCGTCGCTCGATCCCTGGACGGCGTCGCTGCTCGAGAATCCCGAGATCCTGAAGGTCGATCAATCCAGCAGCGGCGGACATCAGATCTTCAGCCGGGGCTCGCAGCTCGCGTGGGAGGCCGACGCCGCGGATGGCCGCTCGCGATACGTCGCCTTGTTCAACACCGGCAGCGCCGCGGCGGACGTATCGGCGACCTGGGCGGAGCTGGGGTTGAGCGGCAAGCAGAGCGTCCGCGACCTCTGGTCCCGGCACGATCTCGGTTCGTTCGAGGGCAGCTTCTCCGCTCGACTGAATCCGCACGGCGCAGGGCTCTATGAGATGTCGAGATGAGAATAGATGGGAAGGATTTGGGGGTGTGGCGGCGAAGGGTGTATCAAAAGGGGGAGACGCTCGGCCACACCCCAGTACAATGCTTGGTGACAGTCTCGCAGGAAGGTGCAAAACCCGCCTGTGATGGGCGTCACTCATGTCGGTGACGACGAGCAGCGCGGTTGCTGTAGCGCCGGTGTCACCACCGGCGCTCTCGCGCTGAAAAATCGCTGCTGTCACCACCGACGCTCTCGCGCTGAAATATCGCTGGTGAGGACACCGGCGCTCTCGCGCTGAAAAATCGCCGGTGAGGACACCGGCGCTACAGTCTGACCACCACCGAGTAGGCAGTTGACTCGGGGCGGGGCCGGTAGTAAGGTTGCTCTCAGTAAGACATTGCAATAAGGAGGTGGAAGTCCAATGCAACATTACCTACTTCAGGCTTCCTACACGCCCGAAGGGTGGGAAGCTTTGGTCAAGAACCCGCAGAACCGGTTCGAGAGCATCCGGCCGGCGGTTGAGAAACTGGGCGGGAAAATCGAGCACGGTTGGCTGGCCTTCGGCGAGCACGATATCGTAGCCATTTTGCAAATGGCCGATAACGTGGGAGCCGCCGCCCTTGCCATTGCCTTTGCCGCAGGAGGCGCTTTGAAGAGCGTGAAGACCACGCCCTTGATGAGCGCGGAGCAGGGGATCGAGGCAATGAAGAAGGCGGCGACTTGCGGATACCGTCCCGCAGCGGCTGCCGGAGCTCACCGCGCCTGACGAATCGAGGTTCTCCAAGATCGGGCGGCCACGGTTAAGTCGTCCCTGAGCCGGCCGCGCCTGCCATCCGCAGGCCCCGCGGTCAAATGGGCGCTGGCTGTGGCTGCCCGCTCCGTACAGAGCATCACACAAACATGGTTACCATCGAAAAGTTCACTGAAAGGCTGGCGGCAATTCGCGAAGCGGACTTCACGCATCAGGGCGTTCTCGATTATCTGCGGCGCAATCCCGTCGATCTGGACAGCCTCGATCCCTATCTCTATTTCTGCGCCGATCACTACACGCGCAACCTGATTCAGAAGACGCGGCTCTACGAACTGCTGGCGATTTGCTGGGACGTGGGACAGAAGAGTCCGATTCACAATCATGCCAACCAGCGCTGCTGGATGGCAATCGCCTATGGCCGCGTGCTGGTGCAAAATTTTCGCCTGCTGAGGCGGGACTCCGCGACCCATTACTGCGAACTCGAGCCCACAACGAATTTCATCATCGACGCCGACAAGCCCGCCGAGGTCGATCCCGAAGAGCCGATTCACTCGGTCGCAAATCCCAGTTCTTTTGGCTCGCGCGCCGTGACGCTGCACATCTACTCGCGGCCTTTCGACACCTGCGAGATCTATGACATCAAAGCCCGGCGTGTTGAAGAGGTGAAACTGATCAACACCACCGAGTTTGGCGTGTTGACGTCGGACCTCAAGCTGGAGAAGGCCGCGCTGGTTCACTAAAGAGTCGCACCATTCACGCGGACGCGGAATCGCATTTCAATAAAGTGCACACCAGATCGACGCCCTGCGTCGAAGCAACGAAATCCGTGCGCGCCGAAGCCCTCGACGCCAGGAGAGTGTCTGTGAAACGATTTGTCCCCTTGATTCTGACCCTCACGGCAGCGCCGTTGATTCTCGCCGCAGCGAATCCGCAGGCCGATCAGAAAGGCCAGAAGCAGCTCACGCCGGAGATCATCAACTCGGGCGGCGGCCGCCGATTCTTCGGCGGTATGCTGCGGCTGGGCTGGCGCCCCGGAACCGATCAGTTGTCGTACATCAAGCTCGAAGGCGAGGGCCCCAAAACGCAAATGCGACTGGTACTGCGCGACGCCGCGACGGGCAGCGAGCAAGAGGTGCCGGAACCTGCCGGCAGTCATCATCTCAGCCTGTTCAGCTTCCAGTGGTCGCCGCAGGGAGACAAGCTGCTCGTCGCGGGTGGCTCCGACCTCTGGCTGATGGACCTGAAAGGGGGCGAGCCGCGACGGCTAACCGACGACGAGGAGGATAAGCAAAACGTCACCTTCTCGCCGGACGGAAATCGCGTGGGGTTCGTGGAGAAGAACAACATCTACATGGTTGATCTCGCGACCGGGCTGCTGAAGCAACTCACCACGGACGGCAACGAAAACCTGATGAACGGCAAGCTCGACTGGGTGTATGAGGAAGAACTGCTGCAGCGCGGCACCGCGCCCGCCTACGTGTGGTCGCCGGACGGAAAGAAGATCGCCTACCTGAGCCTGGACGATACGCCCGTGCCGAAGTATCCGCTCACGCACTACATCTCGGACCACGTGACGCTGACCGACGAACGTTTTCCCCAGCCCGGCGATCCCAATCCCATTCCGGACATGCACGTGGTGACGGTCACCGACGACCAACCGAAGATCTGGAATTACCCAATGAAGGATCGCGACGCTGAATACATCAGCCCCGACTTCACCTGGACCCCCGATTCAAAGACCGTGGCCTTTTCGACGATGAACCGGGATCAGACGGATCTGAAGGTGCACCTGTGGGACGGCGACTCAGGCGCCGATCGCACGCTCGTCGAGGAGCAAGACAAGTATTGGATCAACGCAATTGACGCGCCGTATTTCCTGAAGGACGGGAAGCAATTCCTCTGGCTCTCCGAGCGCGACGGTTGGCTGCATCTCTACCTTTATGACACGGGCGGGCACCAGGTCCGCGAGCTCGGCTCCGGCGACTGGATGATCGATCGGCCCACCTTCCTCAATCAGGGACTGGGCGCCTATCAGGTGGACGAGCAGAGCGGTTGGGCCTATTTTCTCTCTACGAATCCCGACCCGCGCGAGCGCCAGGTGTATCGCGTGCGCCTCGACAGCGGAGAAATGCAGCGTCTCACGAAGGACGCCGGAACGCACAGCGCCGAAATCTCGCCGGGCGGCCAATACTTTATCGACAACTTCTCCAGCATCGCCACGCCACCCGAGACGCGCCTGCTGAAGACCGACGGCACGGCGGTGGCCACGCTCGATACGATGAAGGATCCCTGGGCCGACTACGCGCAGGGCACAACGGAGTTCGTGACCGTGAAGGCCGACGATGGCGCGCCGCTTTACGCCCGGCTCGTCAAGCCGCCGGGCTTCAATCCGAAGAAGAAATATCCGGTGCTGGTGGATGTCTACGGCGGGCCGGACGTGCAGCTGGTGCGCAACGCCTGGGGCGTGACGGGCTCGGAAGATCAGCTTTATGCCGAACAGGGATACGTTATCTGGTCGCTCGACAATCGCGGCTCTTCAGGACGCGGTCACGCCTTTGAGTCGGTCATTTTCGAGCACATGGGCCAGCACGAGGTGGAAGATCAGCTCGCCGGCATCAGCTACCTGAAGACGCTGCCTTACATCGACGGCAATCGCATCGGAGTCCATGGCTGGTCTTACGGCGGCTACATGACGCTGGAACTGCTCACACACGCGCCCGGCGTTTTCAAATGCGGAGCCGCCGGCGGACCTGTGACCGCCTGGAAGTTTTACGACTCCATCTACACCGAGCGTTACATGCGCACGCCGGAGGAGAATCCGGAGGGCTATCACGATTCGTCGCCGGTCAACTTCGCCGACAAGCTCAAAGCAAGGGTGCTACTGATTCACGGCACCGACGACGATAACGTCCACATGCAAAACACCATGAATTTCGTGGAGGCGCTCGTGAAGGCCAGTATTCCGTTCGAGCTTTATCTGCAGCCGGGAGAGAGGCACGGATTCGCGAGCCCGTCAGCGCGGCTGTATTTGAGCGAGCGAGAGCTGGAATTCTTCAAGGGCAACTTGTGATGCAAATCGAAAGTCGAAAGCCAAAACAGGCCTGCGCCGTCAGATACCCGCGTACCAGGCGTACCCACCTTCCGGAGACGCTGAGCCCAGGCCCTTGCCAAAGTGTTTGAGGCTATCCGTCAGCGTGAGGCGCGTGATGTATTTCACGCTCTTATAGCCGAGCTGGCGCGGAACGCGCATCCGAAGCGGGCCGCCGAATCGGACAGGAAGCTCGCCGCCGTTCATACCCAGCGTGAGAAGAGTTTGCGGGTGCAAGGCGTCGACCATGTCGATACTCTCCCACCAGTCGGGCTGGAATGAACGGTACACGACGTATCGAACCTGGGAAAGAGCGCCCACGCGGTCCAGGACGTGAGAGAGAGGCACGCCACTCCATTCGGCGATATACGACCAGCCTTCTTCGCAAGCGACAAATGTGATCTGCGAGCTTCGGGGGAAGCTCCCAAGCTCGGCGAGCGAGAACGATGCCGGGCGCGCAGCCATGCCATCCACCGTAAGGCGCCAATCCGCGAAAGCTCCGTGCTGAAGGCGCTGGAACGCGTCGCCCAAAGGAGCGACTTCGTTCGCAAAGGGATCTTTGGAGATATCGCTCGGAGAAAACTCACGGGCCATCGAGTGGCGAGTCAAGGTCCGCTGCGCCGCATAAGTCAGAGTTTCGCCGGCGCCGTAGAGAACGCCCGAATCGGGCGGAATGAGCCCGTAACGCCTGGCGAGCTTCGCCGCGACTCCGAGCCCGGCGACGCCCGCCGTGGCCGCGAGTCCGGTGGTGATCAGTTTGCGCCGGGAGATCTTGCTCATGCTCGCTCCTTTGCGGCGCCAGACCGGCCGGTGATCATGGCGCGCATCCGGCGACGGAATCCGGCAAACCAAACCATAAAAATGTGGATGAGAAGAAAGAGCACTAGAGATATCGTCACGAAAAAGTGCAGCGTGCGCGCGGACTGGCGGCCGCCCAAGACCGAGACAGCGGACGGAAACGCGCCCTCAAACGCCGGAGAGAGCGCCAGGCCCGTCCAGATGATCAACGGGAAGAGAACGAAAATGACGATCAGATAAGTGAGGCGCTGCAGCGTGTTATACGACCAGGCGTCTTCCTCACCCGGCCGTTTGAAGCGCAAATGGTTGCCAATCGACGTCGCGAGCGCTCTCGGCGAGAGGTCAGAGCGATCGGGAAGCAGATTCCGCCGGAAATGTCCTCTGAAGAATCCGAAGGCCAGGTAGACCAATCCGGTCAATACTGCAACCCAGGCGGCTTCGAAATGAAGATAGCGGCTCCAGCCGTTCTGGTCGGGAAGCACGTACCCGTAGCCTGTCGGGACCGTGTCTCGGGAGGATGGAATGTGCAGCGTGAAGAGCGGACGCATATTCACGTTGCCGGTCTCGCCCCAATAAAATCGCGGGTGAGAGATCAGAATCTCCACTCCTGTGACCAGCAGCGCGAGGAAGGATACGGTGATGAGCCAGTGCGTGACGCGAACGAGGGCAGAGTGCCGCGGCTGAAGTGTCTCGACCACCTGCGGCGCCTCACGCGCGCTTGTCTGGCCGGTCATCTCGAATTCAGCCGGAGTCCCCATCGTGATCCTCGACCGACAAGATACATCTGAATGTCTTCAAGGCGCAACTATTGAAGGCGGGGTTCGTCGGTTCAGTTATCAGGCCGAATCCCGACCTGCGACTCCAACTGCAACGAAGTGAGCAAACTGCGAGGTTTGGGATCAGCCCCGTCGTCGATGCGGTCAGGCGACGTGTTCAGCGGGCGCAACCAGCCCTTCGATAGCCTCGAAGAGTTCCTGTGGTTGGATGGGCTTGGACACGTAGCCGTCCATTCCGGCGGCCAGGCAGCGTTCGCGATCCCCCGCCATGGCGTGCGCCGTCATGGCGATGACGGGAAGATGCGATCCCGTCCCGTTCTCCCGCGCCCGAATGGCGGCGGTGGCCTCAAACCCGTCCATCTCGGGCATCTGAACATCCATCATCACCAGGTCGAACCCTTGCTTTTCCAGCGCTTCCACCGCCTGGCGCCCGTTCGCGGCCACCACCACCGTGTGCCCCCGTTTTTCCAGAACGCGGGAGGCCAACTTTTGGTTGACCGCGTTATCCTCGGCCAGCAGAATACGCAGCCTGCGCCGCTCCTCGCGCAGAGAGTGGCGCGTGACCAAACGGGGTTTCTCGACCGGCTGAGCGTGGGCGGCGAGCACACGCAGAATCGCGTCCAGCAAGTCCGGTTGCGCGACAGGTTTGACCAGGTAAGCGCCGATGCCCAGTTCGCGGCAGCGCGCCGCATCACCGTGCTGGCCCGCTGACGTCAGCATCATGATCGTGGTCTGGCGCAGGTCGGCTTCCTCACGGATCTGTTCCACCAGCGTGAAACCGTCCATCCCGGGCATACGGGCGTCGGTCAACAGCAAGGCAAACGGGGTGGCCGCGCGCTGGCGGGCTCGAAGCACGGCCAGGGCCTCGGCCCCGCTCGCCGCCGACACCGGCTTCATGCCCCAGCGATCGAGCACGTCCCGCAGGATGCATCGGTTGGTGGCATTGTCATCGACCACCAGCACCGGCAGCCCGGCCAATCGGGCCCGTTCCACGGGTTCTGCAGGGACGGCGGCTTTGGCGATTCCGACCGGCGCTGTGAAGTGAAAACAACTCCCCTTTCCCAGCTCGCTTTCCAGCCAGATCCGGCCTCCCATCAGCTCTACCAGGCGCGACGATATCGTCAGCCCCAGCCCCGTGCCTCCGAACCTGCGCGCCGTAGAGCCGTCCGCCTGCGAGAATGCCTCGAAAATAACCTTGTGCTTCTGCGGCGCGATACCGACGCCCGTGTCCCGAACGGTGAAATGCAGCCAGGCCTGATTCTCCGTCTGCGAGTCGATCGCGATCTCAATGCCAACTTCGCCTTGTTCGGTGAACTTGACTGCGTTTCCCACCAGATTGGTAAGAATCTGGCGCAAACGGCTGGGATCGGCAACGATTTCCCGCGGCACTTCGGGGCGGAGATCGCAGGTCAGTTCCAAACCCTTCTCGTGGGCTCGCAAAGCCAACGGCTGTATCGTCTGAGCAATGTGGTTCGACACGTTGAAGGCGACCGAATCCAGATTGAGCTTGCCGGCTTCGATCTTGGAGAAGTCCAGGACATCGTTGATCACGGTAAGCAAGGCATCCGCGGAGCTCTTGGCCATGGCCAGGTACTCCTGCTGCTCGCCGGTCAGTTCCGTGGCCAGCGCCAACTCCACCATCCCCATCACGCCGTTCATGGGAGTGCGAATCTCGTGGCTCATGTTGGCCAGAAATTCGCTCTTGGCGCGATTGGCGGCCTCGGCGGCCTCCTTGGCTTTCTGCAGTTCCAGTTCGGCGCGCTCGCGCTCGGCACGAGTGCGGAGTGCAATAACTCCGTACGCCAGGTTGTTTGCGAGCTCCTTCAGATGGTCAACTTCGTGGACGTCGAAGGCATCGGGTTCGTCGGCATAGATGGTGAGCGCACCAAAGGTCCGACTATCCGACTTCAAGGGAAGGCTGATCACCGACGCATATCCGCGCTGCCTGGCCTCCGCGCGCCACACGCTGAAGGCCGGGTCGGAGGCAACGTTCCTGCTCAGGCAGGGGTTTCCCGACCGGATCGCGTTGCCGGTAGGACCCTGGCCACGCTCGGTGTCGGCCCAGGTGATGCCCGCCGACTGCAGATATCCTTCGTTATAACCGGACTCGCCGACGAGGCGAACGCTTCGGCTCTCATCGTTCTCGGCGTAACCGACCCACGCCAGGCGGTAGCACCCCACCTTTACAATTGCGTTACAAACCTCGCCGAGCAGTCCCGGTTCATCCGCGGCGTGAACCAGCGCCTGATTACATCCGTTAAGAGTCCGGAGCGCTCGATTACTCCGGTTCAAAGCGACCTCCGCCCGCTTGCGCTCGGTGATGTCGCGGAAGCCCCACACTCTTCCAACGCTCTTGCCCTTGACGTTCTGGGGCTCGGAATGCAGTTCGAAGACTCGTCCATCTTTTAGCTCGATCACCCCGTCGGATTTGCCTTCCAGGTCCGCATCCATTCGCCGGATGCCCTCGATGAAGGCTTCGGGCGCCGTTGTCTGCTGCGCGATGTAGGCTAGCCGCGCTTCCATCACCCGTGATGTGCGAACGGAGTCCGGGATTCGCCACATCTCGATGAATTTGCGATTGCAGGCTGCCATCCTGTGCGCCGAGTCTACCACCACGATGCCATCGCCGGTAGACTCCAGCGAAGCGCGGATGGTCTCGGTTTGCTCATCGACGCGCTTCCGCAGAATCAGCACCCACAGAGCGCCCAGCAGAATGATCCCCGCGGCGATCGCCAGCAGGTCGACGATCCGATTGACCGTCCACCACGAGGGTCTGGCTAGCACCACCACGTTGTCCGGCCCCTCGAGCCGGATGTCGAACGTATCGGGTTTGCGATTGCGGTCCACGTGGACGGAACAAATGCCGGTTAGTCTCAAGCGACTCCCCAGAAGCTGCGGCCAGTCCCGGTAGGCTGTTCCCTTCGGGATGCCAGCCTCAAACAGTACCTCACCGTCTTGCAGCACCAGGGTATCTTCGCTTTTGCTGCGCCTGACGTCGCGCAGGCTCGCATTCAAGCGCACCCGCAGAGCGTCGAAGGCCCCGGCTCGTGCTTCCTGGGCGGTTATATCGAGGGGGGGCGGAATCGGGGCGGACCCCACCCGGCGGAAAAGGGCGTGCCGAAGGACAGGCGTATAGTCC
This sequence comes from Terriglobia bacterium, assembly GCA_030038235.1. GTDB lineage: Bacteria > Acidobacteriota > Terriglobia > UBA7540 > UBA7540 > Gp13-AA77. Next base: position 1,878 of record JASHPE010000262.1, on the reverse strand, counting down.
CCCATATCTGCGAAGCCGACCACATCAACCCTGTCGCCGGGCCGGAGTGGCGCCTGGGGCAAACTCAGAATGTAGAGCCCTTGACGGCCATTTTGGATGAAGACCCCCATTGGGGACTGAAAGGTGACGGTACCTTGGACGTGGATCCGGTGCTCCGAAGTGTTGCGGGCCGTGAAGGCCATCAGGCTGCTAATCGGACTGACCGGCTCCGAGAAAGGTTCACTCGCCGGCGCCTCCTCCACGCCGATCTGTTGAGCACCGGGCACGGCCAGCCATACCCCCACCAACTGGTTGCTCGGATTGTACAACGCCGCACAGACCCCGGTGACTCTCACCTTGGCGTCAACCAAGCGGTCTTTGTTCAATCCCGTCTGGTCCATCACATTGACACGCAGGCGCCGGCCGTCACTAGCCATTTCCAGGTTCAACTGCTTGCCATCAGATTCGACGCTTTGTACGACGCCTTCGAGCTGCACCCACTGGCTGTCCTCACGGGTCGACAGCAAGTCTCCCAAACGGACCTTGCGAGGCTGTGGCAGGGACGTATGACCCAGCAAGCGGTATCGAGCTTTTGCAATCTGCGGAGCAAAATCGGGCTCCTCCGTCACCCCCTCGATTGCCAGCAAATCTCCAGGCTGAAAGTGAAGGCTTCTGTTATTTTCGTTGACGTAGATGCCGGCGGTGCGGTCCTCCGCAAAGAAGTCCCCGACGGCAAAATCGATGTAGGTAATGACGGCCCGCAGGCGGATGGGATATCCACGGTTAGCCTGATCAGCGGTGAGCTCGCGGATCTGTTCGGCAGTGGTCAGTGTAGGCAGGTCGGAAAGTCCCGTCCCCTGACCCCATGTCGCCCTGGCAGAGGCCAGCACCAACATCAGAAGGATGCCGGCGGTGCGCCAGGAATGTGAACCTAGAGCGGGCCTGCCCAAGGTCAAGAGCATTGAAATCCTCGAACCGATTCCTTTTTGCCGGGATGCTTTTGGTATCCCTATAGCTATATCGGCTGGCACTGCTTGAGGATGAGTCCGCGCCGTCCCAGAGGATGCAACGCACTCTTCGGAGCGGGGACCACCCGCCGATGTATGATTCCCCAAGCGGCTGTTTCTTGCATTAGGGTCCATAAACGTACGTCCTCAGCGGCGCATCCGCCACCAGGACCCGATCGCCCGGGCCGCTGCGTCCACGGCGTTCCTTACCGAGGCGGCGAGCGCGCCGGCAAGGCCTCTGGGTCGCGGATTTCCGCCCCGGAGGACGATCGCCGGGGTGCCGAAGGACGAGGCGCTCCGCCTCGCGCGCACCCGATGGGCCTTCGGCAGCGACCCTTCCACGCGTTGAACCTCCGGAATCCAGCCTTGGGCCACTCTCCGGCGACGCGAGGGGACCGGATTGACCAGGATGAAGCCCCAACCCAAGCGGTTGCCGATTTTCAAGCGCCGCGGCACGATGAAATCTTCCGCGTATCTTGCTATGCGGACGCCACTTTCCAGCTTCCTTCGTCGGGATGATTTTTTCAGAAAACGGTTGCGCCGGCCGGTTTCAATGCACCACGCCCGCACCGCCAGACCCCGTAGACGGCGCCAGGCCCACTCGTTCGGGCAGTCGGAGTTCCTCAGAATCTCCTCAAGGATGAAGTCGAACAGGTAGAGGGCTTCGGGGTCGCCGGTGCGAACGATTTTGTCGCGAAAGGTGCGGCGGCAGCAGCGGGATCCGTGGCGCAGGGCGTTGAGGCAGGACCACGCCTTGCCACGATCGCTACGGGGTCCGGTGGACTTGAGAGCGTTGAGGCGGCGGGCGCGCAGGGCGGCCGGTGTGAGAAGGGGCGAACGGCGTAAGGGCATGGGACGACCTCCCGGCCACAAGTGGCCTGCCCTCCCGTTT
>JASHPE010000261.1 GCA_030038235.1 Terriglobia bacterium | reverse complement strand
GTCACCATTACGGGTACTAACAGCACCGAGTTCGCCCAGACCAACACCTGCGGAACCTCCGTGGGAGGAGGAGCCACTTGTACCTTCAGCGTTACCTTCACGCCTGCCGGAACAGGGACGCGAACCGCCACGCTTTCGGTCTATGACAATGGCGGAGCAAGCCCACAGACGGTAGCCCTATCGGGGACCGGCAATTCGGGCGCGGGCGGTCCGGTCGCATCCTTCAATCCAACAAGCCTCAGCTTCGGGAACCAGAACTACAAGACCAAGTCCAAGGTCATGACGGTGACCCTCACTAACACCGGCTCGGCAGCGCTCAGCATCACGAGCATTGCGGGCAGCGGCGACTATGCGGAAACGAGCACGTGCCCGTCGTCATTGTCGGCGGGCGCAAACTGCTCGATCTCGGTCACGTTCACGCCCACCGTGGTGGGAACCGATAACGGCACCCTCAGCGTGACCGACAATGCCCCGGGCAGCCCACAAAGTGTGCCGCTGGCCGGCACCGGGGTGGGTGCCGTCGCAGGCCTGACTCCGGCCAGCCTGACTTACGCGGTCCAGTTGATCGGTACGACGAGCGCGCCTCAAACGGCGACTTTGACGAACACGGGCAACGCCGCGCTCTCGATCACCAGCATCACTGCACCCACGAATTTCGCGGAAACCAACAACTGCGGCTCGAGTCTGGCCGCCGGGTCAAGCTGCACCATCAATGTGACCTTTGTGCCGACGAAGACCGGCACTCTGAGCGGCAGTGTTCAGGTCAACGACAATTCGGCCGGGAGCGCTTCCCAGAAGGTCACGGTCTCCGGCACCGGAACCGCCATGAGCGTCACTCCGTCGAGCCTGAACTTCGGTTCCGTGAACCTGGGCACGACGAGCGCCGCCCAGGTTGTGTCAGTGACGAACGTGAGCTCCAGCTCGGTCTCGATTACGTCGGTAACCGTCACCGGAACCGACAGCACCGACTTCGGCAAGACGGATAATTGCGGCTCCACGCTTGGGGCCGGAGCCACATGCACGATCGACGTGACCTTCACTCCGGGCGGCGCCGGGTCGCGTACCGCCACTCTGAATGTCAACGACACCGGCGGCGCCACCCCGCAGACGGTGGCTCTCTCCGGCACCGGCAATGCCAGCGGCACCGGTCCGCAGATCACGATGAGCCCGACGAGCCTGAGTTTTGGAAACCAGAACTACAAGACGGCCTCGAAATCGCAAACCGTTGTCATCTACAGCACGGGGACGACGGCGCTGAGTATCGCGAGTGTGACCGCAAGCGCCAGCTTCGCGGTGACCAGCAACCCATGTCCGGCGTCTCTCAACCCTGGCTCGAGTTGCAACGTAACTGTCGATTTCGACCCGCAGAGCGTGGGCGCAATCAGCGGAACCATGAGCGTGACCGACAATGCTCCCGGCAGCCCGCAGGCTGTTTCTCTGACGGGCACGGGACTGGGCGCACTGCCGGTTCTGAACCCGACCAGTTTGACTTTCGCTCTGCAGGTTGTAAACACATCGAGTCCGTCTCAACCCGTCACTCTCACGAACACAGGCAACTCCAGCCTGACGATTAACAGCATCAGCGCACCCTCGAACTACAGCGAGACCAACAACTGCGGATCGAGCGTGGCAGCGGGCGCGAGCTGCACCATCAACGTGACCTTCACGCCCACGGCCTCCGGAACGCACACGGGATCGATCACGGTGAGCGATACCGGCGCCGGCAACACCTCGCAAAAGGTGACCCTAACTGGGACCGGCACCTACGCGAGCTTCTCGCCCGCGAGCTTGAGCTTCGGCACAGTGGAAGTAGGACAATCGAGCGCGCCACAGACGGTGACCATGACCAATGTCAACACCGCCAGCTCGTTCAGCATTACGTCGATGTCGTTCACCGGAAACAATCCGGGCGATTTCTCCGAGACGAATACCTGCGGCAAGTCGCTGGCAGCCGGCGCAAGCTGCACCATCACGATCACGTTCACGCCGCAGGCAACGGGGTCGCGTAGCGCGTCTCTCTCCGTCGCAGACGGCGCCGGTGGCGGCACACAGACGGTGGCTGTTTCAGGGTCCGGGGATTAGGCAGCTTGCATCTGGAATAGGATTGCATCGCAGGACGGCAGACCTGGCCCCGCCTCTTGCGAAGCAGTAGGCGGCCGCGACGCTACGGCGTCGCGGTCGTCTTTAAGAAATCGCGGATCTTCGTGAAGTCCTCGCGCAGGATCTTCTCCTCACGCGGATTGCGAAGCACATAGGCAGGGTGAACGGTGGCGATCGCTTTGGCGGCGCCGAAGTCGTAGAAGCGGCCTCGTATTTTCAGCATCCCGTCCTTGAGCCCCAGAACCGTTTTGACAGCCGGCGCGCCCAGGCAGCAGACCAGTCGCGGCCGGATGGCTTCAATCTGCCGGAAGAGGAAGGGCGAGCATGCCTCCGCCTCGTCGCGCTCGGGCGTGCGATTGCCCGGCGGGCGGCATTTGACCACGTTGCAGATGTAAACGTCCTCGCGCCGGATGTCGACGCTCTGCAGCATGCGATTGAGCAGTTGGCCGGCGCGCCCTACGAACGGCAACCCCTGTTCATCTTCATCGGCGCCCGGTCCCTCACCCACAAAAACAAGCTCTGCGTGCGGATTGCCCTGGCCGAACACGATATGTTTCCTGCCGCCCGCGAGCTTGCACCGCTGGCAATCCCCGAGGTCGCCCCGGATGTCGTCCAGCGTTTCACGCTCGCGCGGACGCGGGCTCTCGGCTTCGAACAGATGGAGTGAGCGTGCGGCGGTAGGCGGACGCGATGCGGCCAATGTCCCCTCGGTTGAAGTCGCGGCCGACGCGATTGCCGGGGCTGGCGGCGGTTCCGCTGCGATGGAAGCGTGCAGCGTCTCAGCGGATTCGGGCTCGGTAGGACCGAATTGCGGACGCTGCTCGATGAAGAATTCCTCGATGCCCAGTTCGCGATAGAAGTCGAGCCGGGCGGCGATTTCGTTCCTGAGGCGATCCGAGTTCATTGCCAAGAGCTTCCAACACAGAGACACAGAGGCGCAGAGAAAACTGGGAAACGCGGCAAAAAAAAAACCACGTTTTCGTAAAATCCTCGGTGTCTTCTCTGCGTCTCCGTGCCTCGGTGTTTAGTTTTTGACAGCAAGCCGTACACAAGGTCACGCGGATTGCACGGCTGCGCGGTTCCTGCGAAGCGCCACAATTTCGTCAAGCAAGCGGCCGGCGACGTCGATCTTACTCATACGTTCCAGCGGGAGCGTGCGGCCGTCAGGAAAGACGAAGGTCACGATGTTGGTGTCCACATCGAAGCCTGCGCCCTCGGCCGTGACGTCATTGGCCACCAGCAAGTCGAGCTTCTTCGAGACCACTTTCGCGCGGGAATTCTCCAGCAGGTGATCCGTCTCGGCGGCGAAGCCCACCACCAGTTGGCCGGGCGCGCGGCGGCGGCTGACGCCCGCCAGGATGTCCTCAGTGGGCTCGAGGTCCAGCGTGCGCGAGCCGGCGTTGCGCTTGATTTTTCCTGGTTCAGCTCGGGCGGGACGAAAGTCGGCCACCGCGGCGCTCATGATCACGATAGCGGCCTCGGCCAGATTCTCGAACACGGCCGCTGCCATCTCCTCCGCCGTGCGCACACGGTACACTGTAACCGAAGGAGCCTCGATATGAGTGGGGCCGCTCACCAGAGTGACGCGCGCGCCGCGCCTCCGGGCGGCTTCCGCAATCGCATAACCCATCTTTCCGGAGGAACGGTTGCTGAGGTAGCGCACGGGATCGATCGGCTCCTCCGTGGGCCCTGCCGTGACGAGTACGGTCTCGCCCTTCAGATCATCCGCGAGTCCAATCGCTCCGCACACGGCATCAAGAATTGACTGCAACGAGGCCAGGCGGCCGGCGCCTACCATGCCGCAGGCGAGATACCCTTC
>JASHPE010000260.1 GCA_030038235.1 Terriglobia bacterium | reverse complement strand
TTCTCGCGTTCACCTTGCGCAGCTCCGAGCATCTGATCGAGAATCTGCAGAAGGGCAACATCTGAACGGAGTGGAAACCAGATTGGACCGCACTACCGAAGTCCGATTCCTTGACCGCCAGGCCGTACTCGCCGACTTGCGGCGGGTTGTCGCCGAAGCCAAGGCGCGTTACCCGGAAATACTCAAGGTGTACCTGTCTGGATCGCCGGTCGACGGCTCCTGGACAGCTGACAGCGACGCCGATCCCGTGACCGTTGCGCGCGCTCAATTCAAGCAGTTCGGCGATAGCTGCCGATATCAGATCTACGCCGATTCGATCCCTGTCGATTCGCCAGTCTATTCAGAGGCGGACTTCGAGCGCATGGCTGCCGATCCCGAGAGCTTCGTGTCGCGGAACCTGGTCGCGGTGGAGTTGTGAACGCGTTGTGGTGCCGGCATCCCCACGCCAAACCGGTTGCGCTGCGGCGTGGTTCTTGCGAGAATACGTCATGGGAGGCTGCGGACGAAACATCGGCCGCAGTAGGGGAGTCTGCTTGAATCCGGGGTCGTTTCCCGCTCACATCATTCGCGACGATCACTTCCGCGACCATTGCGGCATCTTCGCCATTCACGGCCATGCCGAAGCCGCGAAATTGACCTATCTCGGTCTCTATGCCCTGCAGCATCGCGGACAGGAAAGCGCGGGCATCGCGGTGTCTGACGGCGAGCGGATCGTCGGTCATAAGGGCATGGGCCACGTCGCCGACGTGTTCACCAAAGAAGTGCTCGACGGGTTGCCGGGGCGCATGGCGATCGGGCACACGCGCTACTCCACGGCCGGCGACACCGACCTGAAGAATGCCCAGCCTCTGGTGGTGAGCTGCCAGAAGGGCCAGGTGGCGCTGGCCCACAACGGGAACCTGGTGAACGCCAGCACCTCGCGCAAGGAACTCGAAGCGCGCGGCGCCATCTTCCAGACCAGTAGCGACACCGAATTGATCGTGCATCACTTTGCGCGCTCGAAGCAGTCCGGGGTCCCGGAGGCCGTCGCGGACGCGCTCGATCGCGTGAAGGGCGCCTATTCCCTGGTGATGCTCTTCAAGGACTTTATCTATGGGATTCGCGATCCTCACGGCTTCCGGCCATTGGCGCTCGGCCGTTTGGGCGAGCCTCCGAACCAGGCGTGGGTGCTGGCCTCGGAGACGTGCGCTTTTGACTTGATCGGCGCCAAGTTCGAGCGCGACATCGAGCCCGGCGAGATGGTGATTCTGGACGCTCGGGGTCCCACGTTCCTGCGCTTTGCTCCGCCGCAGCCCAAACAGTGCATCTTCGAGCATGTTTACTTCTCGCGGCCCGACAGCCTGGTATTCGGACGCAGCGTGCAAGGCAGCCGCGAGATGCTGGGACGGCAACTGGCGCGCGAGCATCCGGCCGACGCGGACATCGTGGTGCCGGTGCCGGATTCTGGCGTGGCCGCGGCCATCGGCTACGCGGAGGAGTCGGACATTCCCCTGAAGTTTGGGCTCATCCGCAATCACTACGTGGGCCGCACTTTTATTGAGCCCGGCCAGGCCATCCGCGACTTCGGCGTGCGCCTGAAGCTGAACCCAGTGGCGCGCCTGATGGAAGGCAAGCGCGTGGTGCTGGTGGACGATTCGATTATCCGGGGCACAACCAGCAGGAAGATCGTCCGCATCGTAAAGGAAGCGGGGGCGCGCGAGGTACATGTGCGGATCAGTTGTCCGCCGACTGTTTCGCCTTGCTACTACGGCATCGATACGCCAACGCGTTCGGAGCTGATCGCGGCCACGCACACCGAAGAGAGCATCCGCGAGTTCATTGGCGCCGACAGCCTGGGCTATCTTTCGCTGGAGGGCTTGCGGCGGGCGGTGGAAGACACGAAGGGCCATTACTGCCTGGCCTGCTACACGGCAGAGTATCCGACGACGGTTCAGGAGCAACTGATCGCGCTGCGAAATCGCGATTAGACGTAAGGGGCGGCCCTTGTGGCCGCCCAATAAATGGAGCGTTGCTTAGTGGGCGGCCACCAGGGCCGCCCCTACAAGAAGGCTATGGATCAAGACAACTACCCCGCATCCGAAAACGAATCCACCGAGGCCGCTTCCGGGCCGCTGTCTCCACTCGAACCGCCCTCATGGAGTGCGGAATCGGCTCCGGCGACGGAGAATACGGCAGCCGAACCGGCTGTGGAGGCAGCGCCATCAGAGGCCGCTGCCGGTCCAGCTGAAGAGCCGACACCAGCTCGGCCGCAGGCCCGGTCCGCGACCGTCCACAGCGAAACCTGGTGGGAAACTCTGCGATCCCTCATCGTGGTGCTCATTGCCGTGGTCTCCGTTCGCACCTTCGTGGCCGAAGCCACCGTGATCCCGACCGGCTCCATGGAAAGCACCATTCTGATCGGCGATCATGTTTTCCTCAACAAGCTTCTTTACGGGCCCGAGATCCCTTACACTTCCTGGCGGCTGCCGGTGCTGCGCCAGATCCATCGCGGTGACATCGTGGCCTTCCACTACCCGGTGAATCCGTCGCAGATGTTCGTCAAGCGCGTGATCGCCATGGGCGGCGACGTGATCAAGATCGTAAACAAGCAGGTCTATGTGAACGGCGAGCGCTTGAGCGAGCCTTATGCGCAATTCGATCCCGGCGCCAACATGCCGCTAATCGTGAATTTCCCGCCGAGCCTGCAGGAGATCCCTACCCTTCCGGCTTGGGAGGGTCTCGACCCCAACTGGGCCCACGTAATGCCCAAGTACATCAAGCCGGACGGTCTCCACGTGCCCGAGGGCTACTTCTTCGCCATGGGTGACAACCGGGATAACTCTGATGACAGCCGGTTCTGGGGCTTCGTGCCCGTGCAGAGCGTGGTGGGCGAGCCGCTCTTCGTCTATTGGTCTTACGACGCCCCCACGCGCGACTGGGTGGCGGACAGCCTGACCGCACGGCTGCAGTTTGACGCGTCCATCGTGAAGAATTTCCTCAAGCGGACGCGATGGTCGCGGACCGGCAAGGCGTTTTGAAATCCTGAACGATGAGTGATGAATGAGATGAATGATGAACGCCGCCTGGACCTGCCGACCTACGGGCCGCCGCGTTCCAGTCATTCACCATCCTTTTTCAGCCTTCATCATTCATAGTTCATCATTCACTATTCCCATCGCATGCGATATTCCGACGCCGGCGTTGACATCGATGCCGCCGATCGCGCCAAGCGGCGCATCCGGCTGCTGGCGCGGCGCACTTTTAATCCGCGCGTGCTTCGGGATGTGGGCGCCTTCGGCGGATTTTTCGCCCTTGACGGGCTGCCGCGCGATGCGGTTCTGGTTTCGAGCGTTGACGGCGTGGGCACCAAGCTCAAAATCGCCTTCGCATTGAATCGCCACAACACCGTGGGCGCAGATCTGGTCAACCACTGCGTGAACGACATCGCAGTGCACGCGGCGGCGCCGCTTTTCTTTCTCGACTACGTGGCAAGCGGTCGGCTCAGGCCCGAGGTCGTCACCGAAATCGTATCGGGAGTGGCCGAATCGTGTCGCGCCAACGCTTGCGCGCTCATCGGCGGCGAGACCGCCGAGATGCCGGGCTTTTACCCTGACGGCGAGTATGACCTGGCTGGCTGCATCGTCGGCTGGGTCTCGCGCGGACGCATTATCGACGGCAGCGGCATCGCACCGGGCGACATCGTGCTCGGGCTCGGCTCGGCCGGTCTTCACACCAACGGATACTCGCTGGCGCGCCGCGTACTGCTCGAACAGGCCGGCCTCAAGCTCGACGCAGTCATACCCGAACTCGGCCGCACGTTGGGCGACGAACTGCTCGCACCGCACCGTTGCTACTGGCCCGTCATCAAGGCTCTGCTCCACCTGAAAGCAGCGGGACCGAGGCCGCGCAGTGGCCGCGCGAACGCGCGAACTTCGGGAGTCTTGAAGGCGCTTGCGCACATTACGGGCGGAGGCCTGACGGATAATCCTCCTCGCATTCTACCCAAAGGATGCAGAATGGAGATCGAGATGGGAAGCTGGCCGGTGCCGCCCATCTATCCCGTGATTGCGAGCCTGGGCAGCGTGCCGCAGGACGATATGCTGCGGACGTTCAACATGGGCATCGGAATGATACTGGTGATCGCCGAAAGCGATCTCGATGCCGTCGCGCGCGTGCTGCGCAGCCGCCGCGAACCCTTCTGGCGCATCGGCAGAATTGTCCGCGGCGGGCGCGGCGTGAGATACATTTGAGCTGTAGCGCCGGCGTCTCCACCGGCGCGCCACAGCCGAAAAGTCGCCGGTGACGACACCGGCGCTACAGGAATTATCATGGATCGAAACGTAGCCTGGGCGTTGCTGACCGAATGGACCGCCGGTGAGAACCTGCGCAAACACGCGCTGGCCGTCGAAGCGTGCATGACAGCCTATGCACGCAAGTTCGGCGAGGACGAGGAGCGCTGGTCCGTCACCGCGCTGCTGCACGATTTCGACTACGAGCGCTATCCGGACGCACCCGATCATCCGCTGAAAGGGAGCGAGGTGCTGAAAGAGCAGGGCTGGCCCGAGGACGTGCGCGTGGCGATTCTCGGTCATGCGGACTACACGGGCGTCCCGCGCGAGACGCTGATGGCCAAGTCGCTCTTCGCCTGCGACGAACTGGCTGGATTCATCACCGCCTGCTCGCTGGTGCGTCCTGATCGTATCCGGTCGCTGGAAGCAAAGTCGGTCCGAAAGAGGATGAAGGACAAGGCATTCGCGCGATCCGTGAGCCGCGACGATATCACACGCGGCGCTGAGGAGCTTGGAATCCCGCTCGACGAGCACATCGCGTTCTGCATCGATGCCATGCGAGCGCGCGCCGCCGAACTCGGCCTCGAGCCGGTGGCGGCCGCGCCTCCGGACGCCGCGCCGCCTACAGCGTGATAGTCTGCAGATACTGTGCGACCTCGGCTTGCCAGCGCATCTGTGCGCCGATCTTGTCGCGCAGGGACTGAGCGCCGCTCGGCTCGCCGTGCACCATCCAGATCTTCTGCGGCTGCCTGGGAAACCGGGCGAGCCAGCGCAGGATCTCGCCGTAGTCGGCGTGCCCGCTCAGGTTTTCCATCGACTCAATGCGCGCACGGACCGGCACTTCTTCTTTGTGAATCTTCACCTCGGACGCGCCTGACTGCAAAGCCTGGCCGAGCGTGCCCGGCGCCTGGAATCCCTCGAACAAGACGGTGTTGCGTGAATCGGGCAGGCAGCGCTTCAGATGATGCAGCACACGGCCGCCGGTCGCCATGCCGCTCGCCGAGATGATGATAAGAGGAGTGTGAATGGCGTTGATCGCCTTGGAATCGGCCACGGCGCGGTCGAAGTGAACCCCGGGAGGCGTGAAGGGCTTCACTCCCCGAGCCTCGAGCTTGTCCATCTCCACGTTGTGGTCCTCACGATGCTTCCGGTAGAGATCCGTGCAGTCGATCGCCATCGGGCTGTCCACATGAATCGGAATCGGGCGCATTCGCCCAGCGTCGATAAGCTCGCGAAAGACGTACAGCAATTCCTGCGTTCGGCCCACCGCGAAGGCCGGAATGATCACGCTGCCGCCCCGCGCCGCGGTGCTTTCCACGATTTCGGCCAGCCGCGCGCGATAATCGTCGGTCGGGTGCAGCCGGTCGCCATAGGTGGACTCGCACAGCATCACGTAGTCGCCGTCGATCTCGGGAACGCCTGGCGGACGGATCAGCAGTTCCTGCTCGCGCCCGACATCGCCGGAGAAAAAGACGCGACGAACGCCGCCGTTCTCGCGAATCTCCAGCAGGATACTGCGCGCGCCCAGGATGTGTCCGTCCGGGAAGTAGCGGATGCTGAAACGATCGGAGATCGCAAACGGTTTCGATTCGTCCACGGCCCGAAACGAGTCAAGCGAGGCAATCGCCTCCTCGTAGGTGTAGAGCGGCAGCGCGGGCTTGTGTTTCGAGATGCCCTTCTTGTTCTCATAGTTCGCGTCTTCTTCCTGCAGGTGACCGGAGTCGGGTAACAGCAGCCGGCAAAGATCGACGGTGGCCGCAGTCGCGAAGATCGGACCGCGAAACCCCTCTTTGATGAAGCGCGGAATGTAGCCCGTGTGGTCGAGATGGGCGTGCGTCAGCGCGAGCGCATGGATGCTCGCGGCAGGAACCGGGAGCGGGCTCCAGTTGCGCAGGCGGAGTTCCTTCTGGCCTTGAAAAAGTCCGCAATCGACCAGCAGGCGTTCACCGCCGGCTTCGACCCGATAGCGCGAACCGGTCACTGTGCCGGCGGCACCGAGGAACTGAAGTGTGGACATGGCTGATCAGGCTCCAGGAAGAGGCGCGAACTTGAGGTCAGGCATCGGAAAGTCTTTCTTATTGTCGGTGGCCAGGGCAAGATCACGCTCTAGAGCCAGCGCCCCGATGATGGTGTCCGGGAAACTCAGGGTGCGGCCCTTACGGCGCCATTCTCTGAGCAAGTCTCCCGCGCGCCGTGCTGTAGGCGGCTCAATCTCGAGATAGTCGAGATCACGAAACAGCCACGCCGTGATTTCTTCTTCGCTTTCACGTATGCCTGCATACACCTCGGTTATATTGATCGCACAACATGCCAGAAAATGCCCCTGATCGAGCCAGTTACGCAATAACTCGCGCCGCCCGCGCCGCCGCCGCAGCACGTCGATCATCACCGAACTGTCGAGGAGAATCGTCATCGACGACGGTCGCGCCGCCGCCTGCGCGATGCCTTCTCTGCTTCCTGCCGCATTTTATGTACCCAAGCGGCGGCACCGCCCACCGCATCGATATCGCTGTGGCCGTCGGGATCCCAAGCGAGGTCAGGGTTTTCCAGGAATTCAATGAGCCGCCGCCGCTTTACTTCGCGAGCGGCCACCTCGCTCAGAAAGGCGCTTCTCTGCCTCTGGCCGACGAGAGCATCGATTTCGGCCACCAGATTCTCTGGCAAAGTGATATGTGTTCTTTGATGGGCCATGTGAATGTGCCTTCCAATGGGCTTTAGATTAGCCCAAACCGGTTAGTCACGTCAACCCGTTTGTCATCAAATGACCACCGATTCCTGATACTCACCGAACACGCGCCGCAGTGTATCCGAAACCTCGCCCACGGTCGCGTACGCCTTGACGGCTTCCAGGATTGCGGGCATCGAATTTGCGTCCGTGCGCGCCGTCGACTCAATCGCGGCGAGCGCAGCCTTCGTCCGCGCTCCGTCGCGGCGTTCGCGCAGACTGCGGACGCGCTCCACCTGGGCGCGCTCCATGGCCGGATCGATGTGCAGGATCGGCAGGTGCTGGGATCCGTCGTCGTGGTAGCGATTCACACCAACAACCACCTGTTCCCCCTGCTCGATCGCCTGCTGGTAGCGATACGCCGACTCCTGAATCTCACGCTGGACGTATCCGCTCTCGATGGCGCTGAGCACGCCTCCCATGGCATCGATCTTGCGCAGGTACTCGCGGGCCCCCTGCTCGATGTTATCCGTCAGCTTTTCGATGTAGTACGACCCGCCCAGAGGATCGACCGTATTGGTGACGCCGCTTTCGTCAGCGATGATCTGCTGCGTACGCACGGCGAGCAGCGCCGAGGCTTCGGTCGGCAGGGCCAGCGCCTCGTCACGCGCGTTGGTGTGCAACGACTGCGTGCCGCCGAGTACCGCGGAGAGCGCCTGCAGCGTCACGCGCACCAGATTCACATCCGGCTGCTGCGCGGTGAGCGTGGAGCCGCCAGTCTGCGTGTGGAAGCGGAGTGTCCACGAACGTGGACTCTTGGCGCCGAAGCGCTCGCGCATCAGTCGCGCCCAAAGACGTCGCGCGGCGCGGAATTTCGCGACTTCTTCCAGCAGGCCATTGTGCGCGTTCAGGAAGAAGGAGAGGCGCGGCGCGAAATCGTCCACCGCCAGGCCTCTTGCCACCGCCGCTTCCACGTAGGCCGTGGCGTTGGCGAGCGTGAAAGCGACTTCCTGCGTGGCCGTGGACCCGGCTTCGCGAATGTGATAACCGCTGATCGAGATCGTGTTCCACTGCGGCGCGCGCTCGTAGCAGAAGGCGAAGATATCGGTCGCGAGGCGCAGCGCCGGACCGAGCGGATAGATGTACGTCCCGCGCGCGATGTATTCCTTCAGGATGTCGTTCTGCACGGTCCCGGACAGCTTAGTGAGGTCCGCGCCCTGCTTCTCGGCCACGGCGAAGTAGAGCGCCAGCAGGATGGGCGCCGTGGAATTGATGGTCATCGACGTGGAAACGCGTTCAAGCGGAATACCCTCGAAGAGCTGCTCCATATCGTCCAGCGAATCGATGGCGACGCCGGCGCGGCCGACTTCGCCCTGCGCCAGCGGATGGTCGGAATCCAGACCGATCTGCGTGGGCAAATCGAAGGCTACCGAGAGTCCGGTCGTGCCTTGAGCAAGCAGGTATCGATAGCGCGCATTCGATTCGGCCGCCGTCGCAAAGCCCGCGTACTGGCGACGCGTCCACGGCCGGCGCCGGTACATGTCGGGATAGATGCCGCGCGTGAAAGGATACTCGCCCGGCTGACCCAGATCGCGCTCGGCCTGCCAGCCTTTGAGATCCTCGGGCGTGTTGAAGAAGCGCGTCTCTTCCGCTGCAGCCATTGCCCGCTCTTCGTCCTGACCACTCATGACTATTCTCCAGTTTGACGTGGCACGGCCATCTTGGCCCTGGTCATCCACGGGCGGGACGCCCGTGCCACGTTCAGCGCACGCTACGGGCTTTCGCGATCGAGTACACGCCGAAGATCACGAGCAGGACGGTGAATCCCGAAAGCACCGCGAACCGCCAGATGCCGTTCGCAGGCGCCTGCGCATAGGTCTGCCATTCCGAGTACGAGAGCGTAGCGCCGGCCGCGGCGAAAAAGAGAAACGTGATGCCGATCAGTACGTGGAAAATCCGGCGCGCCTGACGCCAGCCGTAGCTGAGCCCTTCCCTCCAGCCGGGCGCCCGCGGCCGCAGCTCGGGCTCGCGATTTGGACTCCGTAGCGGAGTTTGCATCGAGCTCATGCGCCCGCCTCAAAACCAAACTCGCGCCGCAGCCAATCGAGCGTCGCCGTTTCTGACGGCGGCAGGATGCGTCCCTCCGACGGCGCCTCAACGCGTTCGTGGCCGTGGCGGAAACTGACGCGCTGCAGCTCCGCGAAAGTAAAGGGCTGCACGCCTGCTCCCTGTCCTCCTACCACCTCGGAGCCGCGCCGCAGGTTGTTCATCAAACGGCAGGGATGCAGCAAGTGATAAGGCATGCGCGACATCTCGCCGCCGTGCTCGGTGGCAGCGGTCATCTGGATGGCAGCCTGTTCGGGCGTGATCCCAACCATCAGGTTGGGATCGGCCATCTCGTGCCAGAACTCGCACTCGATCACCAGCACGCTTGCGCGCGGGTGGCGCGACAGATACTCGTCAAGCGCATCGAACGCCAAATAATGCGTGCCGATGTGAGTGTCATTGAAGTCGTCCGAATGCGGCATGAAGATGGCCTCGGGCTTTTCGCGGGCGAAGATGTCGGCCAGCAAGCGGACTCGGGCGGCCCAAGCTTCAGGCTGCTCGCGGCGCGACGGCAGCGTGATGTGGTTGAATCCGTCCGCAGTCGCTGCCCCCGGCTCCGATGGGATGATCAACTCGAATCCCAGCACCTGGCAGGCAGAAATCAACTCGCGCCGTCTCCGGTCGCGCTGCGCCAGATCAGAGCCGAGCGTGATGGCCACGTTGGTCACCTGAGCGCCGGCTTCGAGGCGCAGACGCAGGGCGAATGCGCCGCCCAGCGACTCGTCATCGGGATGCGGCGAGCAGTAAACCACCCTGGCGCCCTCCGGCTTGCTCCCCGCAACCGCCGGCGGCACGGGCGGCGCCGCGGACGGACCGAGCGCAATGCCGCGTCCGGAGTCCACCGCCCCGGTCACACGCTGCACGTAGCTCAGCCATGCTGCATACGTGTTCGATTGATTGGACATCGATTCCTGTCGTGTTCAGCTTGCCGCGTAGAGGCAGGTTTATCCCGCCATTCCGTGGCAGCACCGCCCTCTGGTCTTTCCGTGTTCTCCGTGCCCAAAGGTCCTTCAACACTGAGGCTACAGAGTCTCCGTGAACTCTGTGTTAGAGGCTTTCCAGCACGGAGGTCACGGAGCATTCACTTGGCTGCAGCCGCCTACCACTAGTCTAACTCGATTTTCCGCAGGAGGTGATTCGGAAGGCGCACGGTCGCAGCCCGTTCGTCTTTCGCCAGCGTGCCCTTCCATAAGCTCTCCGGAGGTGCAAGCGAAGGTGCGGGCTCAGGCCTGAGGCGATCACTTCGACGTTCGCGATTGGGCCCCAAGATCGAAGTTCATTGTTCGGGACAAGGCGCCCTAACAACTTCACTGGGCTAGTTACCTCCCTAGGGTGTTACCGGCTCCGGCGGCGGCTCGGATCCCGGCTCCGGTTCTGCGGGCGGTTCGGGAGCGGGTTCCCGCTCAGAAGCGAAAGTCAGGGGCTCAACCGGGGTATAGGTTGCAGGAATCGTCTCAGGCGCCGGAGCATTCGCCTGATACCACAGCGTTTCGCTGGCGCGCTGCCAGAGTCGCGTCAGAATCCAGAGGAAGATGATCGCCTGAGTAATCAGCAGTGACCGCGTGATCCCCACCGCGGGAATGAATCTGACCCAAATCCACAGAAGAATCGCGGTTCCAATCCAGGCCAGGAAGCTCAGCCGGAAATAGATCCAGAAAAGGGACCGCGAGTTCCGCCACGTGAGCCGAAAGGCGCGCGCCACGGCGCGTCGCGATGCGTACTCGTTCTCGGCCACGGCGATCACTTCAGCCATGTCAAACCAGAGCCGCACCCACATTAGCAGTAGGAGCACCACGAGCGTGCCGCCGAAGCCCGCGACCAGGCTCGGAGCGGGATTCGAGATCTTGTCCGCGAGCTGATCCGACCAAGCGTGGAAGGCTAGATAGACAAGAACCGGAAGAATAAGAGCGAGAAGGAGAAAGAATATTAGGCGAACAAAGCGCCAGAAGTATTGCCCGCAGGCGCCGAAGAATTCGCCCGTCACGTAGGTGCGATCCTCGTTGTAGACCCTGAGAATTCCCCCCGTCAGGAAGATCATCAGCACCAGGAAGACCCAGGCAAGAACGCTGGCCGCAGTCCCGGCGGTCTGGGTGCTGACAGCCGGATTCATCATGAGCCCGGCGAAGGCCTCAAGGCT
>JASHPE010000023.1 GCA_030038235.1 Terriglobia bacterium | reverse complement strand
TTGATTCCGAGCGAGGTCATGCCGCAGGCGATCGCGCCCGAACTGACCAGAACGTACTCATGCTGGCTGAGGTCGAACTGGTCCACGAGCCCGCGCATCCAGCGCGCGTCCAGCCGGCCGCCGGGTGCGATCAGGCCGGTTCCGATTTTGACCACAACGCGCATCAATACACCTTGCGCTTCGGCGATTCCGGCGATCGAAACGCGCCGGAAGACTCGCAGAAGGCAGCAGGATTTTCCGAAGTAGATAAAGAGCGTAACCAAACGCGGGCAAAATGTACAGCCGTTGACCGCAATGGCAATCCACGCGACCATTTATAATCGTTCGGCGTCTAATGCCCTTCATGGTCGCCCAGGGCGATGGGGCAGGCACAAGGCCTGCCCCTACGATCGGAGGTGCAATGTCCGTCTACGACAAATTGAACGACCTGAAGATCACGCTGCCACAGCCGGCCACGCCCGCTGCCGCCTATGTTCCCTTCGTGCGCAGCGGGAATCTGGTCTTCATCTCGGGCCACATCGCCAAGAAGGACGGCAAGCCGTGGCGAGGACAGCTCGGCGCCGGCATGTCCACCGAAGAAGGCAAGCAGGCCGCGCGATCGATTGCCATCGACTTGATGGGGACGCTGCAGGCCGCAGTGGACGATCTCAACAACGTGCGGCGCATCGTCAAGCTGATGGTGCTTGTGAACAGCGATCCTGCGTTCACGGAGCAGCACCTGGTGGCGAACGGCGCATCGGAGTTGTTGGTCGAGGTGTTCGGAATCATCGGCACTCACGCGCGCAGCGCCTTCGGCGTGGCGCAGATTCCGCTCGGCTCCTGCGTCGAGATCGAGTTGATCGCGGAGGTCGCGTGAGCCGTTCATATCGTTACCGCGTGGTGGACGTCTTCACCGCGAATCCTCTCGAGGGCAATCCGCTGGCGGTGTTTCCCGACGCTTCGGAGATCGACGACGCGACCATGCAGCGCATCGCCCGTGAGCTGAACCTCTCCGAAACCACGTTTGTGTTGCCGGCGACGCGTCCGGATTGCGACGCGCGCGTGCGCATTTTTACGCCGCGATTCGAGATGGCCTTCGCCGGACATCCCACGGTCGGAACCGCTTTCGTCTTGCTCGACGAAGGCATCGTGCCGCGCGATGGCACGCGCTTCACTCTCGAAGAAAAGATCGGCCCGGTTCCGATTCGCCTAGAACTCGAGGGTGGCCACGAGGGCCGCCCGTACGCACGTGATGAAAATCGACCGATGATCTGGCTGCGCACGCCGCCCATCCGCAGCGGCCCGACATTTGATCGCGCTGCTTGCGCGCGCCTCGTCGGACTCGATCCCGCCGACGCGCTCGACATCCAGCCGCAAGTTTATAGCGCCGGCAACCCCAATGTGTTTATTCCCGTGCGCGACAAAGCCGGCGTCGATCGCGCCGCGGTGCCCGATTTGCGCGCGCTCGCCGAGCTCAAGGCCGGATTCGCCGAAGCGCTCTGCGTCTTTGTCTTCACGCCCACGCCCGAAGGCGCGTATTCGCGCATGTTTGCGCCGGAACACGGCGTGTTCGAAGACCCTGCGACTGGAAGCGCGACCGGTCCCCTGGCCGCGTTCATGATGCAGAACGGCCTCGTATCGAGCGCGGCGGGCGCGCGATTCGTGAGCGAACAAGGAACCAAGATGGGACGGCGCAGTTTGCTGCATGTCCGTGTATGGGGCGAGAGTGGCGCGGACGGCATCGACGTGGGCGGATTCGTCACGCCGGTGATCGAGGCGAAGCTGCGGATTTGAAGGCGGCTAGGACCAAACACAGAGGCGCCGAGACACAGAGAACACGACGAGGATCAAATGAAGACGGCACTCTTCCGGCGCTTCGCATTTTTCTCTGTGCCTCGGTGTCTCTGTGTTGGAAGCTTGGTGCTGGTGCTTTGCGGCGCGGTTCGCGCGCGGGACAGAGCAACGTTCAGGGTCGGCGTGCAGAATCGTACTTTTGCGGTCGAGCCGCCGTACGATTGGCGCGGTGCGGCCACTCACGCTCTGGTCACCACGATCTGGTATCCCGCAGACGCCAATGCCGTCGAGAAGCCGCAGTGGATCGGCGCGCCCGACAATCCGTTGTTCAGTGCCGGAAGCGCCGCGCCGGACGCTCACATGGCCGCGTCGCCCGGGAAGTTTCCCCTGATCGTGCTCTCGCACGGCACGGGCGGCTCGGCGCTGATGATGGCGTGGATGGGCACCGTGCTCGCTGCGCACGGTTACATCGCCGCCGCGGTGAATCATCCCGGCAACAACGCCACCGAAGCCTACACCGCGCAGGGTTTTTCCACGTGGTGGCTGCGCGCGCGCGACTTGAGCGTGGCGATCGACAGGATGCTCGCCGATCCCTCTTTCGGCTCTCGCATCGACGCGCGGCGCATCGGCGCGGCGGGATTTTCGCTCGGCGGCTACACCATGATCGAGATCGCCGGCGGCACCACCGACGTCGCGGCCTACCGCGCATTCTGCAAGTCTCCGCGCGCCGACAACATCTGCAAGAGTCCACCGGAATTCCCCGATCTCGTCGAACAGTTCAACAAGCTCAGCGACACCGATCCCGAGTTCCAGTCCGCGCTCCGTCACGCCGGCGATTCGTACCGCGACCCGCGCCTTCGCGCCGTCTTCGCCATGGCTCCCGCGCTCGGTCCCGCGTTCACGCCGGCGAGCCTCGGGAAGATCGCGATCCCGGTTGAAATCGTGGCCGGGGCGAGCGACCAGAACGTGCCCATCGACTCGAGCGCACGCTATTTTGCCGCGCATATTCCCGGCGCCAGGCTCGTCATCCTGCCCGGCGGCGTCGCGCACTACAATTTCCTTGATTCTTGCACCGACGCGGGCCGCAAGAGCCTGCCCTTGCTCTGCACCGACGCGCCGGACGTCAATCGCGACGCTATCCACGCGCGCGCGAACGATCTCGCGCTCAGCTTCTTCGCGGCCGACCTGAAGTGAGCTGAATTGGCGCACCGGCCCGTTGCCCGGAGGGCAACACCGCGGTAGCCTACGGACCACGCGATCCCCCAAAAACATGATTTCGGCCGCACAGATTCAGGTCAACCCCTCCCGAGCATGCGGCATTGCGCCTCGAGTTTCGCCGCCAGCGAGATTGGTTTAGTTGGACGGGGGCGCCAAGAGCAGGGCATAGCTAAATGGGAATTTGGATAAAAAGTGAGAACGGTGAGAGAATTAGTTTTGCCGGGGACCTCGACCAATCGTGAAGACATGCAACGAAATCGTGGCGCAAGTGCGCCATCGGGCCGCGAGAGCATCGGGCTCACGGGAGTTGATGGAAGATCTCGTCCGGTTGCTCGCCACGGAGCGGCCGTACTATTCCTGGACGGGATTCTACCTGATGGAGGGCGCGGATACGCTCGTGCTCGGGCCTTATCACGGCAAGCCGTCACCGCATACGCGCATCCCGCTGAACCAGGGCATCTGCGGAGCGGCAGCCTCGACCGGCGAGAGCCTGATTGTCGATGATGTAAGGGCCGATCCGCGTTATTTGGCCTGCAGCCTGGAGTCGCGCTCGGAGATCGTGGTGCCGATCAAGCGCGACGGCAAGGTGCTGGGCGAGATCGATATCGACAGCGACCGGCCAGCGGCGTTTTCGGATGACGATCGGCGGCTGCTCGAAGAGATTGCTGCGATCGTTGCTGCCCGGCTCTGAGTGAGCTTCGCGAACGGTGGCCGAGTTCAGGCGCGAAAGCGCCCGGTGGTTTCTGCGCCTTTAACAGGATGTTGAAAACCACTCTCTATCCCTGTCATTCCGAGCGAAGCGAGGAATCTCGCTCTGCAAGAAAAAGGAAATACGAGATTCCTCGCTTCGCTCGGAATGACAGGTTGGAGGTTTTCCAACACATTCTTAAAGGCCTCAACACAGAGCTCACAGAGTCTCCGTGCTCTCTGTGTTTTGTCTTTGTTCTTGCCCGGCACAGAGGGCACAGAGATACTGCCCAAAGAGGCGATCAAGATGTCCACATCGGCGACTACCATGAACGACGAACGCTGCTATCACATGACGCCGGACGAGTTCCGCCGCCACGGCAAGGCCGTGGTCGATTGGATTGCCGACTACTACGAGCGCATCGAGGGCTTGCCGGTGGTCTCGCAAGTGAAGCCCGGCCAGATCCGCGCGTCGCTGCCCGCGAGCGCGCCCCAGCACGGCGAGTCGTTCGAGTCCATGCTGCAGGACGTGGAAAATCTGATCTTGCCCGGCGTCACGCACTGGCAATCGCCAAACTTCTACGCCTACTTCCCGTCGAATAATTCGTTTCCCTCGATGCTCGGCGAACTACTGTCGGCGGGACTCGGAGTTCAAGGCATGCTCTGGGCCACCAGTCCTGCCTGCACCGAAGTCGAGACGCACGTGCTCGACTGGCTGGTCGAGATGCTGGGCCTGCCGGAAGGGTTTCGATCGACGGGCTCGGGCGGCGGCGTCATTCAAGACACTGCCTCGAGTTCGACGCTATGCGCCCTGCTCGCCGGACGCGAGCGCGCCACGCATCTCGCCAGCAACGAGCGTGGCTGCGACGGGCGGCTCACCGCCTACACCTCGTCGCAGGCGCACTCCTCGATCGAGAAAGCCGTTAAGATCGCAGGTCTTGGCCGCGAGAACCTGCGCCTGATCGAGGTCGACCGTGACTTCGCCATGCGTCCCGACGCGCTGGCGGCGGCGATCCGCAAGGACCTCGATGCGGGCCGCGTGCCCTGCTTCGTATGCGCCACGGTGGGCACCACTTCCTCGAACGCCATCGATCCGGTGCGCGCCACCGGCGAAATCTGCCGTGAACACGGCATCTGGCTGCACGCGGACGCCGCCATGTCAGGCACGGCTGCTCTCTGTCCCGAGTTCCGGCATCTTCAGGACGGGCTCGAGCTCGCCGACAGTTACACCTTCAATCCCCACAAGTGGATGTTCACCAACTTCGACTGTAATTGCTTTTACGTGCGCGATCGCAAGGCGCTGATCGACACCCTGAGCGTGCTGCCGGAATACCTGCGCAACCAAGCCACCGAGTCCGGCGCGGTGATCGACTATCGCGACTGGCACATCCCGCTTGGCCGCCGCTTTCGCGCGCTCAAGCTGTGGTTTGTGATCCGGCACTATGGTGTTGAAGGCCTGCAGTACCACGTCCGGCGACATGTGCAACTGGCGCACCGCTTCGCAAAGTGGGTGCGCGAAGATCCACGCTTTGAGCTTGCCGCGCCCGCTCCCCTGAACCTCGTCTGCTTCCGGCATTATCGCGGCGACGCCGCCAACCAGCGCATCATGGAGCGCTTGAATGCGAGCGGCGATCTCTACCTGACTCACACCAAGCTCGACGGCCGGCTGACGCTGCGGCTTTGCCTCGGCCAGTGGCAGACCGAGCTGCGGCACGTGGAGCACGCCCGTCAGCGGATCATCGAGGAGGCGGCAGCGCTCGATCATGTGGCTTGACGCGCGAGAGCGAATTCACGCGCCCGAAATCGAGGGCGAGTGGCTGGATTCCTCGCCGCTTAAGATCGGCGAGCTTCGCGGACGTGTGGGGCTGGTCGATTTCTGGGACTACACCTGCGTCAACTGCCTGCGCACGCTGCCCTACGTCCGCGAGTGGCATCGGCGATACGCGAGCCAGGGCTTGGTGATCATCGGTGTGCACGCGCCCGAGTTCCACTTCGCGCGCGATCGCGCCAACGTGGAGCGCGCAGTGCGCGGTCAGCGCCTGGAATACGCGGTAGTGCTCGACAATGAATATCGCACCTGGCAAGCGTTCGCAAACCGCTGCTGGCCGGCAAAATACCTGATCGACGCGCGCGGCTACATCCGCTATGTCCACCTCGGCGAGGGACAGTACGGCGAAACCGAGGAGGCCATCCAGCGCCTGCTGCGCGAGGCCGGTGTTACGGCGCCGCTGCCGGCGCTGATGGAGCCCTCGCGCCCCTCGGACGCGCCAGGCGCGCACTGCCTGCCCGCCACGCCCGAGCTGTATCTGGGCTATGGACGCGGACGCCTCGGCAACGAATCGGGATACGTCGAAAACCAGGTCGCGGACTACAGTCCGGCCGTGCAGCGCATCGCGGATGTCGCCTATCTCGAAGGCCCCTGGTTCGCCGGGCGCGAGCAAATCGTGGCCTGCCCGCTGCTCGGACGCGAATCGCGCCTGCGAGTGCGCTACGCAGCCGCCGAAGTGAACCTGGTGATGGCGCCGCCGGACTCGGACGGGCTGCCCGTGGAAGGGCGCGCGACGCTCGTGGTCCGCCAGGACGGGCAACCGCTGCGGCCGGAGGATAGCGGCGCGGATGTGGCTATGGACGGCCGCGAGACGGTGATCGATGTGACCGAGCCGCGGATGTACCGGCTGGTCGGCAATCGCGAACCGGGTCCGCGCGAGCTTGAGATTTGGACCCGCAAGCCCGGTCTCGAGGCCTACGCTTTTACGTTCGTCCCTTGTGCGCTAGGGGGTCAGTTTGCTGTAGCGCCGGTGTCCCCACCGGCGATTTCCCAGATCGAGAGCGCCGGTGGGGACACCGGCGCTACAGCAAACTGGAAGGCGCCGCCTGAGGCGGAATCGTGAGGCCGCCAAAGGGCAGCGCCCATCCGACGAAAGTGGTGGCAGGCATCCTGGTGCGCGGCGACGAGGTCCTCATCTGCCAGCGGCATCATACCGACCGCTACGGTTTACAGTGGGAATTCCCCGGCGGTAAGCTGCAGCCAGGGGAGAGTCCGGAGCAGGGACTGCGCCGCGAGTTGAAAGAGGAACTGGGCATCGAGGTCGGTGTCGGGCCGGAGGTCTTTCGCCTGCGCCACCGCTATCCCGACCGCTATGTGGAGGTGGTGTTTTTCCGCATCGATTCATTCAGCGGCGCGCTAAAGAACTGGGTGTTCGAGTCGATCGTCTGGGCGCCGCGGAACACTCTGGCGAGCTACAATTTTCTGGAAGCCGATCGCCAACTGGTGGAGCGCATCGCCGCCGGAGAGATCGTATGAGACGCGAAGTGCGAATGCTCTGCAATCTCGCTAAGCCGTCATTCCCGCGCAAGCGGGAATCCAATATGAAGGGATTTTCAACAGCGACTGCCACGAAGTGGATTTTCGCTTGCGCGGGAATGACGACGCCGGTCGTTGCCATGACGCCGCTGGTTACGATCGTGTGGCTGCTGCTCGCCTGCGCGACGGCCTTCGGCCAGGCGGAGAGCGTCGCGGGGCCGCCTTCCCTGCCCGAATTCGGAGCCCAGGGCCGCGTCGAGGGCCACCTCGCGGTCGATTATTCCCCTGCCGGAGCCTTCTCTCCCGACTCCCGCTATCTCGCCATCGTCGTGGACCCTGCCAAGATAGTGCTGATGGACCTGCATGAGGCGAAGGTGGACAAAATCCTGCGCCCGCAACTACCGCCGGTATTCGATCTCGAAATCGAATCGGCGAATTTTCTTTCGCCCGATAGCCTTTTCGTGCTGGCGCGAGGCGGTACGAAACCCAAAGGCTCGGATTTCGCGCGCCGCACGCCGATGCTGGCCTTCCAATGGGACACCGGTCAGGACAAATTGACGGGCAAAGTGAGCACGGTGGGCGCCGAAGGCGGGTTCGAACCGATTCTTTACCTTCCCCACATCGGATACCTCGGCATGTACAAGGAAAGCGAGTTCAGCCTGTGGAATCCGAAGCTCGGGCGCGGCACGGAGATTACCGTGCCGGAACTGGCCCACAAACCCGGCATATTCGCCTTTTCGCCCGACGGCCGCTGGCTGCTGCTCGGTCATGTGGAAGCCAACGCCTCGCCCGACCCGATCGTGGTCGACGTCAACACCAAGAAATTCGCCGATGTGCTGACAGGTCACAAAGCCACGGTGCTGAGCTTCAATTTCTCCCACGATGACAGCCGTGTGGTAACGGCTGACGAAGACGGCAAGGTGCGCATCTTCTCGGTTCCCGACTGGAAGTTGCTGAAGACGCTAACCGGGCACAACGGACCGGTCCATTGGGCCGAGTTCTCGCCGGACGGCAGGTTAGTGGCCTCGGCCGGTGAGGACAGGACGGTGCGCATCTGGTCCGCCGAAGACGGGCGGTTGCTGCAAACATTGCAAGAAAGCCACGAGCCGCTGCTGACCGTAGCCTTTTCGCCCGACGGCAATCACGTCGCGGCCAGCGCCCAGGACACGACGTTCATCTGGGGGCGGGCGCAGTGATTGCGGATTTGGGATTGACTTCGTCCCGCTCGCAGTCGCTTTGGGAAGCGTTGGTTGCAAGCGAAATCCGAGCTCTCGTAGCGCGGGCGTCCCGCCCGCGCTACAGGAAGGCGGCAAAGCCGTCCAGGACCGGGTGCGGCAGTTTCGGCTCCAACCCTCGATTTCCAAATGCAAGCCATTTAGAATCAGTTGCTTGTCAAGGTACAAGCCTCGCGCGAATGGTTCGCGAGTGCCCCCAACCTCGTCCTAAATCCTCGGTCTCCGCTCTCCGTGAAGGTTTTCAACAGGGTAAATTATTGAAAAAAATGGCGCAAAAAGACTTCCTCGATATTCTCACTTTTACCCACCGTCTTATTCTTGAAGTGTACCCTCCCAATTTGACTCATGGCCGAGGCGGGCGAAACAACCGAGCGAACCCGAGCGAACCCGACAGGCTTAAAGTAATTAGAATGATGGCGATAGGCCATAGTCGGCAAGGAGCGAACCCGACGCAGTTATCTGGCCCGTTTTCAGATGCTTACGCGCCAAAAAGGGCCTGTTTTTGGGAAATCGTATGTGTGCGCACGCTCTCCAATTGCAGATTGCGGCCGTTTTCGGCGGTGTCCCGACGAGGCAATTCGCAATTGGTGAGCTGTGGACTCTCAACTGTCAACTGTGAAACGAGAATATAACGAGAAATGGACAATCTTCTAACACTTTCGTGACATACCCTCAAGCGTGGCAGCTTAGGATTCTTACGACCGAGGCAGAGGAGTCCATGGCGTCAGCCGGAGCGCCGCTCCAGTTGGGGCCAGGCACTGACTTCACGGTCCAAGGAGAATCCAAAAAATGAAGCAGCGCACTATCGCCCTCACAATGAGCCTGGGCTTGGTCCTGATGTTTTCCAGCCTGGCTTCGGCGCAGTATACACAAACGAATCTGACTGCCAATCAAAGCGGAGTGGCAACATACACCGATCCCCTGCTGCTGAACCCCTGGGGCTTGGCTTACGCTCCGAGCGGGCCTTTCTGGGTCAGCGATGAAGATAGCGGCTGGTCGACGCTCTACACCGGCACCGGGGAGCCGCAATCGACGCAGGTGATTATACCTTCGGCGAACGGAACCTCGCCGGGAACGCCTACCGGCATCGTGTACAACGGGTCGCAGCAGTTCCAGATCAACGGATGGGCTTCCACTTTCATGTTCGCCACCCTTGACGGAACCATCAGCGGATGGTCGGATTTCAGTCCGGCGGCGGCGATCATCGCGGTGAACAATTCGGCTTCGGGCGCGGTGTATACCGGGTTGGCCATCACCAATCACAGTTCGAACAACTACCTGTATGCCGCCGATTCATGGAACGACAAGGTGGACATGTACAATGGCAACTTCCAGCTCGTGACCTCGTTTACGGACAGCAGCATTCCGTCAACCTTCACACCGTTCGGAATCCAGGATATCGGAGGTTACGTCTATGTTGCCTATGCCGCCACCTCCGGCGGGCCCGGCGGCTACATTGATATCTTCACCGAATCGGGAAAGCTTATGAAGCGGCTTATACACGGCAAACCGCTGAACCAGCCCTGGGGTTTCGCCATGGCGCCCAGCAATTTCGGTCCTTTCAGCGGCGATTTACTCATCACTAACAATGTCGACTCCGGCGGTACCATCAATGCATTCGATCGGAAGACCGGAAAGTTCATGGGCACTGTCTCGTCGAGCGCCGGGAAGCCGATCGTGATCGATGGCATATGGGGAATTGAGTTCGGCGGAGGATCGAGCGAGAACGGCAACACGAACCAGTTGTTCTTTACCGCGGGCACGGATAATGAGACCGCCGGGCTCTTCGGAGTGATTTCGTACAAGTAGAGCATAATCGCGCAAATTCAACAGAAGGACCGCCAAGCAGGCGGCTCATGCCCGGGTTGGCCCAGCGCTCGCGCCCTGCGCCAACCCACGGCATTTTCTGGAACAAACACGAAGTGGTTCGCGCCCCCGGGTTACCTGGACGAAGACTCGATTGTCAGCCGGAAATCGATCTTGTGTTAGGATTCACCTAGGATTTCTTCCAGGAGGCGCATGCGGTGACTGAATTCAAGCGAGCTTCGGAGATCATTGCGGGCCTGACCCTCACAATTTTGCTGGGCGCCGCCGCGCTCTGCGACGCACAATCACCGGCACCGGCCCAACCACCCGCCGGAACTCCGGTCCAAACGCCGGCGCCCGTGGTGCAGTCTCCTCCAGATACGAGTGCGACCGAAAACGCCGCAGCTCAAGCTTCCGCAGCGGCCGCATCCACCCCATCCGCTCCTGCGGACAGCGGAAAGGTGATCGTTCCCGCCAACACCACGATCCCGCTCGAGCTTCACAACACCATCAATACGCGCACGGCCCAGCCCGGGCAGACGATTTACTGCACCACCATCTACCCGGTGGTCGTCAAGAACCGCATCGTCATTCCCGTCGGCACGTACGTTAAGGGCAAGCTCACCGAGGTGAAGAGGCCGGGACGCGTGAAGGGCAAGGCGGAACTGGCGGTCGCCTTCGATGAAATCACATTGCCCAACGGGGTCACCAAGTCGCTGCGCAACGCGAGTCTCTCGGGTTACGGAGGCAGCGGCAACGAAGGGTTCAACTCGAAAGAGGGGAAGATTCAGGGCGAGGGGACCAAGGCGAAGGACGCTGAGGCGGTGGCCATTTCGGGCGCGGAGGGCGCGGGCGTGGGATCGGTGGCCGGAATCAGCAGCCATCACACCGGATTGGGAGCGGGAGTGGGCGGCGCTACGGGCGCGCTCGGGGGCCTGGTCTACGTGCTGGCGTCCCGCGGCAAGGACGTGGTGCTTCCCGCCGGCACGAACTTGGAAGTAAGCCTCGCGGTACCACTCGCCTACGACGAGGACGATCTCGCGCCATCCAGCGATTCCTCAGGTCCCGATCTCGGCCGCAGGGATCCCGGTCCGGGACTTTAGGGCCTGGGAGGGTAGCGGCCTTCATGAAGCCAGCAGGCTATGACGCTCTAGCCTAGGAAAGTCGGCTTGCTCCGCCGAGCCCAGCAGGTAATTGCGGCAGGCGGCCACAACGGTGTCGCGGTTGAGTTCGGGCCTGACCGACTGGTAGCGCGCCGCCCAGAGGATGTGTTGCACGATGTCCCCGGGATAGCAAGGGCGCAGGGGCTCGTTCATCCGGCCAAGGTCCTCCATCAATTGCTCCACCACGTCGGCGTCGTACTCCAGCTCCGAGTTGCGGCAGACGCGACGGAAGATCTCGTGGAATTGTTCGCGGGTTACGTAATCGATTTTGATCTTGGTCTGAATGCGGCGCAGAAAAGCTGCGTCCGCCAGCGAATTCGGATCCAGATTCGTGGCAAAGACCACAAAGAGATCGAAGGGGACCTGGAACTTCCTGCCGCCGGGCAGCGACAGATAGTCAATGCGGCGATCCAGCGGGATGATCCAGCGGTTCAGCAGCTCCTCAGGACGAAGGCGCTGGCGGCCGAAGTCGTCGATCACGAGCACGCCGTTGTTGGCCTTCATCTGGGCGGGTGCCGAATAATGGGCGGAGAAGCGATCCACCTGCAGCTCCAGCATATCGATGGTCAACTCGCCGCCGACCACGACCCGCGGGCGCTTGCAGCGTACCCAGCGGCGGTCGAAAGCGCCGTCGGGATCATCGCCATCCGCTGGAGCGTCATCCGCCAGGGCGTGAACACCGGAGTCGTAGACGCTTATGATTTGCGTATCGACTTCGATGGCGTGGGGGATCCAGACGGCGTCGTGATAGGCGCGCGGCAGGGTTTCCGCAATCGCCGTCTTGCCCGTGCCGCTCGGTCCGTAGAGAAAGATCGATCGGCCGGAAACCGCGGCGGTGCCCAATTGAGCGAGGGTCTCGTCGTCGAGAACCAGGCGCTCAAAGGCCTTCTCGAGGTCGGCAGGGCGCACCTGGGCGGTGCGCAGACTCTGGGCCTCGACGCGTTCAACGTAATCCTTCAGGCTGACGGGCGCGGGACCGCAATACTGGCTCTGGGCCAGAAATTCCGTGGCCCTGGCTTTGCCCTGCGAAGTGGTCGTAAACCGATGAACCGGGCCGTCCATTCCGGTCACTTCGCACAATTGCTCCGCGCGTAGGGTCCGGAAGAGCTTGTCCACCACCCGAAAGTTCAGGTGCATGCGGTCGGCGAGGTTGAACAGCGAAAGCTCGCCCTCCAGGTACACCATCTTGAGGGCAAGACTCTCAAGCAAGTGGCGCGAGAGCCCTGTTTCTGCGATCGTGTGCGGCGCAAGGATGCGGGTGTTGTATTCGGTACCTGTCTCTTGCATGCGTTGAACCGTGTCGACCAGGCGCACGGAGCCCAACCTCAGCCTTTCGACGATATCCCAGAGTCAAGGGCAGTACTTTTGCCCCGCCGGGCTATAACCGGCCTCCCGGGCTTTTTGCTGCGCCATCACAACTCCGGGCTTCAGCCTGCCGTAGAGGGCGCTGTCTTGACAGTAGTAGAATCCGGAGCGCTGATTGACCCAGACTTTTACGTTGCTGTCCACCGCATGTTTTTGCCACATCGGGTGGAGACCAATCACGAACGGAAACAACCGGCTGATGGTCGAATAAAACAACACCAGGGCCGCCACCAGCAGGATAAAGATCGGGAGCATCGGAACTCTGGCACGATGGATCGCCATGCTGCACCTGCGTCAGCTTCCGGAAGCGGCTCCAACGGCAGGAGGCTCCGGGTTATTCTCGACCCGGCGTCGAAGCTGAGCGTTCGAGCAGGGCCAGAGGTCGGTCACACTCCCGCGGATGGGGTTGAGAAGCGTTCCGCGAATCGAATGAGCCGCCCCCTGGCTCTGCTCAAACGCCCCCTGAGGCGAAACTCACCCTCCGGAGCCGGGCTGCTTTTCGCTGTGCGCCGAGGCGATCTCGAGCCGGTCGCCCACCCGCGTTCCAGAACGGAAGATGGTGTGCGGCGGAAGCTCCAGAACACTGTTGGCCTTCAGGCTCACCTTCGAGATCCGGAAGGGGCGCACGTGTTCCTCGGTGTGAACCACGGTCTTGTTCTGGTCGAGGAATACGAGGTCGAGTGCAAACAGCATGCCGATGGTATGGACCCCATGCGAAGGAACAATCCACAGGCCGTGGCCTGGGCGAGCCCAACGCCTGGTCTTTCCCAGCAATCCGACCAGGCGGGTGAAGTAGCCATTGGCCACCTTGGCTTCAGTGGCCACGAACGTCTCCCGGGTCTGGTTATAGACGTAGACGTGTCCGTTAAGTTTCGCTTTGTTCATTGTCGTAGTCATCGTATTTGCCGGCCCGGTGGTCCGATCGCCTTTCGACAGCCGTCGGGGATTCTTCCTTACTCCTGCTCCCGGTTTTTGCGGCGCCAGATGATGACGAAGAGCACGATTACAGCTCCGATACCTGCGATAATTCGAATCGTCGTTGCGTCCATTGTTCATCTCCTTGGTAATTGTTTTGTGCTGCTCGAATCTCCGGCGCCTTTAACCACCGCCGGACATGGTCGTGACAAAAATCCTCAAGATACTGATCGCCGCCGGGCCCAGAATCACCGCAAAAAGCGCCGGAAAGATGAAGAAAACCAGCGCCGGGACCATCTTCACCGTAGTTTTGGCGGCCATCTCCTCGGCGCGCTGGCGGCGCTTGGTCCGCAGATCGTCGGAGTAGACGCGCAGTGACTGGGCAACGCTCGTACCGAAGCGGTCGGTCTGCACCAGCATCGCCACCCACGACTTGATGTCATCCACTCCAGTGCGCGAGGCCAGCTCACGCAAGGCCTCCATCCTGGTCTTGCCCATGCGAATTTCCGCGCCCACGAGATCGATCTCGTCGCAGAGCTCGCGATGCGCAATGCGCAATTCCTGCGCCACACGCATCAGCGACTGATCAATCCCCAGGCCGGCCTCCACGCAGACCACCAGCAGATCCAAAGCGTCGGGAAGCGCGATACGCAGAATCTTCTGCCGCTTCGCCACCTTCCTTCCCAGCCAGAGCCCCGGCAGCATATATCCGAAAGCGCCCGCGAATACAAGAATGAACAACGGGTTCCGCTCGTAGACCTGAGTGAAGTACACGATGCTGAGGAACAAAATCGGCAGAATCGTCTTGGCGCCCTGCATTGCCGTGATCGCTTCGGGCCGCCGATAGCCCGCGCGTACCAGCATGCGCTTGGTGTGCCCGATGCCCTTGGCAGAGGTCGGGACGAGCTTGCCGATGTCCACCAGGACTTTCTGCAGCTTTCGCCGCTGCTTCTGGCCGAATCCGGCCTTCGCTTGCGTGGTCCCAGGGCGCCAGAGGCGCACCAACCGTTCGGAAACGGCTGCGTTCACGTACGGCGAAACCGTGTAGAGCAAGGCGAGCACAATCATCACCGTGGCCAGAAAAGTTACAGCACAAGCGGCAAACAGCATTTAGGTCCTTCTCATTCACTCAGACTTCGATGTTCACAATTTTCCACAGCAAGGCGGCCCCGACCACTTGCAGTCCGGCTGCCAACCCCAGGATGTACGGACCCAGTGGATCCGTGAAGAGGAGCCCTTCGTAATCGGGATTCATAGAGCGCAGGACCACCATCATGATCGGCGGGAGGGCGATCAGGATCGCGGCCGTCAGTCGTCCCTGGGCGGTGCGCGTTCGCACCTCGCCGCGAATCTTGAAACGTTCGCGAACCACATGCGAAAGATTGCTCAGGATCTCCGCCAGGTTCCCGCCAGTGTCCCTCTGGACCAGCAACGCCGTGATGAAGAATCGGACATCCAGGAGCGGCACGCGTTCGGCGAGGTTGAGTAGCGCGTCCTTCAAAGGCAGGCCGAAGTTCTGCTCGTCAAAGACCGCGCGAAATTCGCCCGCCAAAGGCTCGGAGAGCTCGGTGCCGATCATTTCCAGCCCGGTGGTAAACGAGTGGCCGGCCTGTACCGCGCGGCCCAACAGATCAATCGCCTCCGGAAACGTCTTCTCGAAGGCATGCAACCTGCGGGTTCGCATCAGCGCCACGAAAATAAATGGTCCGGCGGCTCCCAGGACCGCGCCGGCCAATGCAACGATCAGGTTGCCGGAGAGCTCTCGGGCGACCAGGAATCCAGCCAATTCAAGCACACCGCTCAAAAGCACGAGCTTGCCCGGCTTGATGTCCAGACCCGCCTGCGCTACGAACTCCCGCAGCTTCGCCGCCCACGACCAATGCAGCAGCAGCCGGTTCAGCGCCGGGACGTTGCTCATCAGCTCGTCCCGCACCAGTTTCAGTTCCAGGGACTGCGAGCCGCGCCGCAGTCCCTTCTCGATGGCGTCCAATCTGCGCTGTACGATCTTCTGCTGCTGGTTCTCCTTGCCCAGATAGAGAACCATGGCGGCGACCCCAACGATCACCAGAAACACCATGGCGGCGAGCAGATATTGCATTTCAGCTCCTCAGACCCGCGCCTGCGGGTGCTCGAACATGCCCATCGGCAGACGAATCCCGGCGAGGAAAAGCCGCTCGGCAAATTTCGGCCGGATCCCGGTAGGGATGAAGTCACCCAGCACTTCACCTTTCTCGCCGATGCCCATCTTTCGGAAGGCAAAGATGTCCTGCATCGTGACCACCTCGCCTTCCATGCCTGTAACCTCGGCAAGGGTGGTGATCTTCCGCTTTCCATCGCTCAAGCGCGTGACCTGCACGACCACATTGATGGCGGAAGCGATCTGCCGGCGGATGGCGGCCTCCGGAATATTCAGATTCGCCATCGCCACCATGGTCTCCAGACGGCCAAGCGCGTCCCGTGGAGTGTTGGCGTGAATCGTGGCAAGCGAACCGTCGTGGCCTGTATTCATCGCCTGCAGCATATCGAGGGCTTCTTCGCCGCGAACCTCGCCCAGGATCACCCGGTCGGGGCGCATCCGGAGGCTGTTGATTACGAGTTGGCGTTGCCGCACCGCTCCTTTGCCTTCGACGTTGGGAGGGCGAGTCTCCAGACGGACGACGTGCTCCTGATGAAGGGCCAACTCGGCAGCGTCCTCGATCGTGACAATGCGCTCACGGTCGGAAATAAACGAGGACAGAACATTCAGTAGTGTCGTTTTGCCCGCGCCCGTGCCACCGGAGACCAGGACATTGAGGCGGGCGTAAACGCAGCCCCGCAGGAGTTCCAGCATTTCGGTAGTCAGCGATTTGTTCCGCACCAGGTTCTCGGCCGTCAGCGGATCAGCCCCAAAACGGCGAATGGAAAGGCACGGTCCGTCAATCGCCAGAGGCGGAATAATGGCATTCACGCGCGACCCATCCGTCAGACGCGCGTCCACCATGGGCGACGACTCATCCACGCGCCGGCCGACTGCCGAAACGATGCGATCGATGATGGCCATGAGATGGGCGTCGTCGCGAAACTGCACGCTGGTTCTCTCAAGCAGGCCATTACGCTCCACGTAAACCCGGTTGTGGGTGTTCACCAGAATGTCGGACACCGACGAGTCCCTCAGCAAGGGCTCAAGCGGTCCCAACCCGAAGACTTCGTCCAGGACCTCCTGCGAGAGGCGCTCCCTCTCCTGCAGGGTCATGGGAGTGTTATCGGTCGCGGCCAGCTCCTCGACGATCCGTCCCACTTCCGCGCGCGCCGCCTCGCGTCCAAGCTCGGCGACACGATCGAGGTTAAGCCTGGAGATCAGCTTGCGATGGATCGCGACCTTTACCGTGTTAAAGTCCGACCTTGTGGCGGCCGTCAAAACGGTTGCCATGTTTCAATTAACCTCGTGCTGTCAACGTCCGGAAAGCAAACCGAATAACGCCTTGCCTTTGGGCTTCGCTTCCACAGGAATTCCGGCTATTTCCGCGGCGATTTGGCGATACTTCGTGGTCAGCGGGTCATTGTGGTTTCGGGAAAGCGGAGTGCCCAAGTTGATCGATTCGCTAACCTGCCGGAAATCGTTG
This sequence comes from Terriglobia bacterium, assembly GCA_030038235.1. Lineage (GTDB taxonomy): Bacteria > Acidobacteriota > Terriglobia > UBA7540 > UBA7540 > Gp13-AA77. The sequence goes on along the minus strand of JASHPE010000023.1, from coordinate 42,866 downwards.
GGCAGCCGGGCATAAACACCGCACTTGATCCTCTTTTCCACGGATTTAAGGGCTTCTTCGTCGGTCTTATGCCAGCGGTTCACGACCACGCGCAATCGCTGCGGATCAATTCCGCTCGAAGCAAGCGCGGTGAGCTGCTTTTCGAGCGTCCAAAGACCCGGGACATTGGCCTCGGTGACCACCATCACCATGCGGGCCGTTTTTAGCGCGACATTCCACTCCCACGGGTAGACCGAGCCCAAGTCCATGAGCACAAAATCGCTGCTTCCCTGGGCCACGTTCACGATGCGCGAAAGGGCCCGCGCCGAGAGTTTCGCCCAGAGGTCCGCATTGGAGGTGCCGGCCAGGACTTCAAGTCCGCTGTCGTGCCGGGTCAGCAAGCCCGCCAGGAAATGCGCGTCCAGACGTTGCAGGTTGTCCACAGCATCCACGACTGAGAAGCGGGGCTGCAGGTCGAGCATCACGGAGGCGTGCCCCACCGGCCGTCCAAAATCGAGGAACAGAACCCGTTTCTTGCTGACCTGAGCGATCTGAACGCCGAGATTCACCGTGATCGTCGTTGTCCCGACGCCGCCCTTCGAGCCCATCACGACAACCAGCTTTTCCTCCGGCTGGCCGTCTGCATTGCCGCGCTCCTGAATCAGGCGCTCGATCGCCCCCTGCAGCACCTGCGGGTCAACCGGCTGTCCCAGGAACTCGCGTACGCCGTTGCGCATCGCTTCAATCAACACTTCGGGACGCGGCTCTTTGGCGGAGCACACCATGGTGCACACCGAGGGCCGCAGCCGCCGGAGGTGGGCGGAAAAGGCGAAACAGGCTTCAGCGCTGGCGCCAAGTTCGAGCAACACCATGTCGGGAACCGATTCGCCTGGCGCCGGGTATTGTTCGCTCGAAATGCCCCACTCCGCGACCGACTGAATGAACCCGGTCTGCTGAAGACAGGCCCGCAGATAACCGCTGTTTTCCGGGTTGGAGGCCGCGACAGCCGCCGTCAACATAGCAAATTACCTCGACAGCCTCTCAAATCTCCATCCTCGACACGCCCGCCTCCAGCTTTCCATTTACTGACCGCCGCCTGATGCATGAGTAGAGGGAGCGGAGGCCGGGGTAACCGCCTACTTCACCACGAAACTCTGCGTTTCTGTCTTATCGCCCGTGATGACTTCCACGGTGTAAGAAGGCTCGACGAGCGGCTTCGGCGCTGCCGCGTGCTTCACGGCGACGGGCCTGGGTTTCGCGGGCGGTTGTCCATTGAACACCGTGCTGCGGAAGACCGGCGCAGGCTGCAGTTGCTTGGTGTCGATCGTATTGCGCAAAGCAAGGCGCAGCCGTCCTTCGTTGCTCGCCAGCGTAAGCCGATTCGCCTGGTCGGGGTCCACGAGAAGCGTGACTACCGTCACCGTCTGCGGCTTGCCCTCTTTGTCCTGAGTGATTTGTTGGCCGGCGGCCAGCACCCTCACGTCCTCGAGGATGGTGCGGGTCAGAACGTCGCCGCCATTGGTACCGCCAGGATCGCCCGTGGCGAGCACATCCACCATGGTGCCTGCAACCACAAAGCCCGCCACGTCGACGACGTCGTCCACACGCACGGACACCGCTCTCATGCCTTCCGGAATTACCGCGGGGAGACCAGCTCCGGATTCGCGCGGCGCCAGCTTATGATCCAGGATGGGCTCGTTCGGTACGATGTTAGTCAGCAGCGCGCGTCCCACACAGTCTTCAACGCGACTGAATGAACCGGGCAGAGGAGCGCTACTCGGCCACTCTACAACGGCAAGCTGGCTGGCCTGCAAGCGGGTACCGAGCGGCATCGAAACGCTGGCAACAACCAATTGGCTCGTTTTGACGGTCTTCACAGTGGACGCCACCGTGATCTCGCGATAGACGTACCGGCTCGTGAGGAAGCCGATCACCAGCGCCACTGCCATTCCGATCAAGATGCGGTTCTTGTTCATGGTCTCTTATCCCATTCTCAGGTTCAGATTGCCCTCAGGGCCGACTGCGCGCAGAAGAAGATAACCATCGCCAGCGCCGCCGCAACCCCAAACGGCTGCGCCATCAAGCCCGGGTTGTCGAGAGTGATGTTTTCCTTCTTGGGGCGCAGTCCGAACGTGGCGAAGGCATGGATCAGCACCAGCGTGTTCGCCAGAGTCTCTTTCACACGGTGCCTGCGCACCATTTCCATAACCGCCATAATGCCGGCAATAAAAACTGTGCCGAGCAACACCGCAACGAATTTCTGCGGGCCGAGCAAAGCTCCGAGCGCTCCCATCAATTTCCAGTCGCCGGCTCCCAGACCTCGCGCCAGGACGAACGGCAACAACAGGCCAAGGCCAAGGCCGGCGCCCTCCAGGCCCGACTTGGCGCCGGCCCAACCAAAAAGGAGGGTGTTGACGGCGAGGCCCGCGAGCAGCGTGGGCACCGTCAACCAATTCGGAATACGCCGCGTCCGCCAGTCCAGCCATCCGGCCCAGCCGGTGAAAAGCAGCGCCAGTATCGAGATTGCGAAGTCTTTCCAAAAGGCCTCGGCCATTCAGCGAACTCCTCCGGTACAGGTCCGACTAGCTGAATTGTTCTGGGGGTGCTGAAAAGGAAAGGGATTGTGAGTCCAGAGCCCGCAACGCGCAACGCGCCACCCCATAACGCTCTTGCGCGCCGCGGTCTCCCCGGTTAATGCGGCTGTGAGTCCAACTCAAGTCTTGGAAGCCTAGCTGACGCTCAAATTGTTAGCCGCGGTATTAAACACATTCTGGATGCCGTTAGCCAGACTGTTCATGGCGGCCACGGACGCCAGCGCTATCAGAACGATCACCAGAGCGTACTCTGTGAGGTCCTGACCTTCTTCCTCATACCACAAGCGACGAAGAACTTGTCTCATTCTGCCGATCCCTCTCTGGCCGTCAGACGCGCGCGCAGGAAGCAGTGGCGCGCATTGTGATTTCCGAGTCTCGCGGGAACTCCCTGGTTGCGGGCATTGCCTTGCATTTTGCAACCAGGGAGATTCGCGAACTTACAGCGCACTAGCTGGCGCTCAGGTTTGCCGCTGCGGTGCTGAAAACGGTCTTGATTGCATTGGCAAGCGTGCTCATCGAAGTGATTGCCGCCAGCGCCACCAGAACCAGAAGCAGTCCGTATTCCGTCAGGTCCTGTCCTTCTTCTTCCTGCCACAGTCTCGTCAAAAAGCTCTTCATTCGTACGCCCTCCACATCCGTCAAGGTTTTTTATGACGCTCGGCGTCATCCTCAGCCCCGCGCTTCGTAAAGCATTCGGCATGCCAAAGAAAACCGGGCGACCCCAGGCCCGCAAAATCAACCACTTGGGTGGCCTTTCGGCGCCGGCAAACTCGCGACCCGCTGGCCGGCGGCCTACAAGAGAGTCACTTTTTGTTGACCTTGAGGCCAAGGCGTTGCACCTTATAGTGACGACTGGTTGACTCGCCTACGCGCCTCTAACCCGAGCCGGTTCACCTCTGAACGCCAACACCCCACTCCAGCACATGATTCTGTGAATTGGACCCCATCTCCACCCAGATGAGTGGTTTTGCAGCTGGATTGCGAGGGCCAAACGACCATGTTTCTTGTTGAGTGTTGTCTCGTGGCTGCTGCCGTCATTGTTGCCGTTGCCTTTCCTGGCGCGGGCTCGCCCTGGCTTGGCCGTTCTGAGGAAGTCCTCTCGAAGCTGGCCGAACGACGCGGACTTGCTGTCGTTGTTGTGGGCCTGAGCGCCCTGGCGGCAAGATTAGCGGTTCTGCCGGTGCTGGGTGTGCCTGCGCCGGCCATCCACGACGAATTCGGCTACTTGCTGCTCGGCGACACTTTCGCCCACGGGCGTCTGACCAATCCGACGCACGCGATGTGGGTCCATTTCGAGAGCTTCCACATCATCTGGCAGCCGACCTACACAGCCATGTTCTACCCGGCTCAAGGGCTGATCCTGGCCCTCGGACAGGTCGTCTTCGGACATCCGTTCTGGGGCGTGTGGCTGAGCGCCGGTATCATGTGTGCCGCGATCTGCTGGATGCTGCAAGGGTGGTTACCGCCGGGCTGGGCATTGCTGGGAGGATTCCTGGCCGTCATTCGCCTCGGAACCTTCAGCTACTGGGCTAACAGCTATTGGGGTGGGGCGGTGACCGCGATTGGCGGAGCCCTGGTGTTGGGAGCGCTGCCTCGTATCCGGCAGTCGCGGGACATGCGCGATGCCTTGCTCATGGGACTCGGATTCGCCCTTATCGCCAACAGCCGGCCCTACGAGGGAGCATTCTTCGGATTGCCGGTTCTGGTTGTGCTTTTGTTTTGGCTTGCCCGGCTCAAGCCGCAAGATCTGAAACTCGCCGCGATTCGTATCGGAGCGCCTTTGGTCGTCATGGCGATTCTAACGGCCGGCGGAATGGCCTATTACTTCTGGAGGACAACCGGAAACTTTCTGACGCCACCTTACCTCGTGAACGTGCACGCCTACAACCCTGTGCCCTACTTCCCCTGGCAGGCGCTGCGCGCCACGCCGGTTTATCATCATGCCGACATGCGCAACCTCTATCTGGGGATGGCGCTCGATCGTTACCGTCTATCGCACTCTCTCGGGGGCATGCTGGGAATCGAATCCGTAGGCTTGGCGCAGGCGTGGAGTTTTTTTCTGGGGCCGGTGCTGACTCTCCCTTTCGTCCTGGCATTGGCCACGCTCCCTTACGGCTTCTCATGGCGCCGGGTCGGCCGTCCAACGCGCTTTCTGATGCAGATTTGCGGTTCCGTCGTCCTGGGATCCATGCTGCCGGTCTGGAGCAATCCCCACTACCTCGCGCCAATCACCTGCGCAGTCGTAGCGCTGGTCCTGATCGCGATGCGCCGCGTGCGCTCGCTCGAGTGGCGCGGAAAACCGACCGGCGTCTTCCTCACGCGAGCCATTCCGGCCGTCTGCCTGCTTTTGGCGATCATTCACGTCGTGGCCGGTACGTCGCGCTCGCTCGCGTGTCCGGAGTGGCCCTCCGGACAATCCACTGAACCGACCTGGTGCTCCCCAGGCCCGGCGAATCGGGAACGCGCCGCAGTCATGGCGCAGCTTGAGTCTTACCCGGGGCCGCAGCTCGCGATCGTGCGTTACCGTCCGGATCACGATATCTATTTTCACGAATGGGTGTACAACGGGGCTGACATCGACGGCGCCAAAGTGATCTTCGCGCGCGACATGGGACCGGACCAGAACCGGGAGCTCACGCGTTATTTCAAAGACCGCCGCGTGTGGCTGGTTGAGGCGGACGCCACTCCTCCGAGAGTCGAGCCCTATGGCGTCACGCTCACCCAAGACGCCACAGCATCGACAGCGAAGCCGGAACGGCCTTAGGAACTATGGGACTCAGCGAGCGCATCATCGAACACGAGTTGCCTTACCGGATCTGGCAAGCCCCTTTCGCCGAAGATAAGTTCTCACCCGTACTCGCCCACAACGATCTCGATCGCGTGAGGCGCGTTCTCGACGTGGGGTGTGGTCCCGGGACGAACACGCATCACTTCGAAGGCGCTGATTATCTTGGTCTCGACTGCAATCGCGACTACATCGAATCCGCGCGACGACGTCACAAACGGAACTTCGTCGTAGCGGATGTTACGCGCTACCAAGTGCAGGAGACCGAGCGCTTCGACTTCATTCTGGTGAACAGCTTCCTTCACCACATCGACAACTTCAACGCAGAGAGGATTCTGGCTCATCTCAACGGCCTGCTGGCCGACGACGGACACGTGCACATTCTGGAACTGGTGCTGCCGGTGGAGCGTTCAGCGGCGCGGTTCCTGGCCCGCATGGACCGCGGCGAGTTTCCCCGGCCCCTCGAAGAGTGGCGGGCGATGTTCTCCCGGCACTTCAAGCCGCTCCTACTTGAGCCTTACCCGTTGAAGGCCCTGGGAACCACGCTCTGGAACATGGTCTATTTCAAAGGACGCAAAAAGCTATGAACCCCTCATTCCATCTCTCCCTCGCAGTGCCTATACACAACGAAAAAGCCGTGTTGCCCGAGCTTCTGCGGCGTCTGGCGGCGACGCTCGATGATCTCGAGGGCGGACCGCACCAGATGTTGTTCGTGGACGACGGCAGCACCGACGGCTCGACGGAAATTCTTGAAGATGCTGCACACCGCGACGCGCGCATTACCGTCATCTCCCTCTCGCGTAATTTCGGCCATCAGGCAGCCCTCACGGCCGCGCTCGATCATGTCTCGGGTGACGCGGTGGTTCTCATGGACGGCGACCTCCAGGACGTCCCGGAAGCAATTCCGCTGCTCGTAGAGCAGTATCGGCTCGGCTACGATGTGGTCTATGCCACGCGTGCGTCGCGAAAAGAGGGCCTGGCGCTTCGCTTGTGCTACTTCCTTTTCTATCGCTTCCAGTCCGTGCTCTCGGAGACGCGCCTGCCGCTTGATGCCGGCGATTTCGGGCTGATGTCGCGGCGTGTGGTCGAACAGCTTCGTCAGATGCCCGAGCACCACCGATACCTGCGGGGCCTGAGGAGCTGGGTCGGATTCCGGCAGATCGGCGTGCCCATCGAGCGGGCCGAGCGTCATGCCGGCGAGAGCAAGTACGGTCTCTTCAAGCTGCTGAGGCTGGCCTCGGACGGCATTTTTGCCTTCTCCACGCTCCCGCTGCGCGCCGCCACCATGCTCGGCGCCTCGGCCACGGGGCTATCGGTTCTTTTTTCGATTTATTCGCTGTACGCCAAGCTGTTTCTCAAGCGGTCGCCACAGGGCTTCACGGCCTTGGTCATTCTGATCACGTTCCTGGCCGGGATTCTGCTCTTCTTCATGGGAGTCATCGGCGAGTACGTCGGGCGCGTCTACGAGGAGATCAAGGCGCGGCCCCTGTACGTCGTCAACAAGATCACGGACTATACCGGCTTCAGCCTGGAAGCGCAGGAATCCGTTGTCCACAAACGATTGTGGAACAGGACGCCGGTGAGCGCCGGCAAAGCAGACGCTTGAGCGCCGGGGGATCAGAGGATTGTGCGAGAAGATTACGGGCAAGCGTATCGCGAACTCTATGAGCGGCATTGGTGGTGGCGGGCACGCGAAGCGGCCATCCTCGAAGTGCTGCGCGATCACCGTTCATCCCCTGGATGGAGACGCATCCTGGACGTCGGCTGCGGCGACGGACTGTTCTTCGAGGCGTTGTCCCGTTTCGGTGAGGTGGAAGGCGTGGAAGCCGCCTCGGGAATCGTCAATCCCGATCTGGTCCGTTCGGGGCGCGTTCACGTTTGCGCCTTTGACCGCAGCTTCCAACCCGGCAAGCAGTATTCGCTCGTCCTGATGCTCGACGTGCTCGAGCACCTGCCCAATCCCGAAGCCGCGCTTCGGCATGCGTTGACCCTGCTTGAGCCCGAGGGCACGCTGCTCATCACGGTTCCTGCATTCCGGCTCTTATGGACGAATCACGATGTTCTGAACGCCCATTTCACCCGGTACACCAAGGGAACCTTCCGCAAGCTGGCGCGTCGCGCCGGCGTGCGAATTGACGCCGCCAGATATTTGTTTCAGTGGACGTTTCCGGCCAAGCTCGCGACGCGTCTCGGCGAGCGCCTCTTCCATCGACAGCCCAAGCCGCCTGGAATTCCTCCGTCCTGGGTTAATGAAGCGCTGTACAAACTCTCGCGCCTCGAAGAGCGGACGCTGGGCGCGTTGCCTTGCCCATTTGGCACTTCTCTTATGGTGGTGGGATCAAAGTCGGCGTCTGCCTGAAGTCCTGGCGATTCACGATGAGCACCGAGAGTGCCGCGACCACCATACCGCCGATCACATCCACCAGGTAATGCCACTCGAGCAGTAGAATAGCGGCGACCAGCACGATGTTGACTGCGGTGAGCGCCACCACAATCCGTTTCCAGCGGCGCACGAACCACATCACGATCAGCGGCTGGGCGATGTGCATGCACGGAAAAGCAATGTAATAGTCCGTGCTGATGCTGCCGATCCCGCGGCCTTCCCAAACTGCGCGCGCGCGCGCCAGCAGCGTTTGCTGGGCTCCATAGGCCGTCAACTGATGCGGGAAGGCGGCGAAATGGATGGGACAACTGTAGTAGGGGCCATGGCTCGGCCAGAGATAGAAACACAACAGCGCGAAGGCGTAGGCGGTCAGCAGCGTTCCCACCAGCCGGAATGCCCGCCCCATTCCCCAATAAAGACCAACCAGAATGATCCCGGCGCCGATCTGGCTGAACATGCCGAAGTATACGAACTCCAGGGACCTGTAGGCGCCAAGCGGCAGGTGCGCTCCCACGCTGTGCGCGATGCCGGAAACGGTGTGCCCGCCGAGAATCCAGGAATCGATGCGGTTGAACGTCGCGTCGTAAGCGCCGAAAAATCTGAACGAGACAATGGCATTGTTATAGGCGAACACCATCACCAGGCCTGCAAAAAGATAGGCCGCAGGCAGCATGACGGCGCTGACGGCATCAAGCAGCGCACCCTGCCGCCTCCGCGTCCGTTCCATCAGCTCGACGAAGGCGACGAACGCCACCATGACGACGGCAGCCACGGTCATCCCAAACAGATAGCTAAGCTCGGCCAGCACAGGTAGGAGCAGAATCAGCCTTCGCTTGTCCTTCCAATAGCGAAGCAAAACCGGACGAAGCGTGTCGCGGTATCCTTCGCCGATGACGTAAAGAACGCACGCCAGGAACACCGCCTGAAACATCAATCCAACCCAGGCCTGAAGGAGATGAGGCCAATCGAATCGCAATGGCAGCCGCGCGGCGCGCAAAACCGGAATCAGCGCAACTGCCATCAGCCCGGTCACCCAGAAATGCGCCTCCGATGCCGCCAGACCAAGCCAGCGCCGGACGCGCCCGGACTTCGCGCCGGTTTCGCGGTTCTTCTCAATGCCTACAGGTTGGACCAGAGTCGCCATGCGCTAGTGGCTCCCCCTGACCGCGCCCTTCCGACCCAAGTCGGCAAGATCGGATGCGTCGCGGGTTATCCGGAACACTTCGAGATCGCCGCTCTCGAAGGTCCGGGTGCCGATAGCGGCGAGCTGACGAGAAAACTGCGGCGATCTGAAAGACCACACGTAGTCGTAGTCCTGACGAACGGCACCCCAATCCACTGGCTTCAGCTCGGCGAAGGCGTCGCCGTAAGGGTTGTAGAACTTGGCTTTGATCGCGAAGGGTTGAACGCCCGGATCATGAAATAGAACGGGTGAAAACCAGCCGCCGTCAATCACGCCGTAGGCCCAGAAATGACGCTCCACCAGCGGTCCTCCGTCGGCCCAATCGACCAGCGGCAGGACGCGAGCATCCTGGGGGATCGTCCGGAAGGACTCCGCCAGACTCGCGAGATGGGGCTGAGCCCGCAGCGACTGAACCTCCAGGGCAGCGCTGCGCAGCACGAACAGAACCGCGGCAACCGCGGCCAGCGCTCTGGCCCTTCCCGGCGCCACTCGCAAGGCGGCCAGGCCCAGAATCACCAGGAATGGCAGCAGGCGCCGGTCGGCGTCCATTCCGGCTCCGTAACTCGCGGGGAAGACACAATAGAGTGCAAACAGACCCCCGATCACCCAGAGCCAGCGCCGATTCCATTCGGGCCTCAACTTACCGGTTCGCGCCCAAAGGACCGCCGCGATAGCCACCAGCAGCGTGATGAAGTCGATCGACGGCGAATAGCTCAGCACCGCGACCAGCAGGCCGGTGGCCTTGGATGCGACGCCTCTAAACTGAAGAACACGGCTGGCCTGAAGACCCCATGCGGCGTGCAGGTAGAGCACCGCCCCGGGAACGAACAGCGTCCAGCAAAAGATCAGTTGGCGCCGGCCGATGCGCGCCGCCAGCGCGTAAATCGTCATCACCAAGCCGGCTACGCCGAAGCTCATCAAGTGCGTAAAGTACAGGAAAATCGTGAGCAGCGGCAGGGCGCACCACGAGAACACGCTTGGACGATCGAGATGCCGCAGCCACACGCCGAGCAAAATCAGGCAAAGTGCCAGGCCGAGCTGCAGGTTGATGAAACCGTAGAGGAAAAAGAACAAATTGGTGGAAACCAGAAGTGACCATGCGGCAAGACTTTCCTGCCCGGGATTCGCGCGCCGGAGGAAGAACCACGCCGCCGCGGGAACACTGACGACCGAGAGGCTCAGCAACAGCCGCCCCGCAATATCGATGGAGACAAATCGCTGCAGGCCTACCAGGATCAGGTCCATGGTCAGGTAGGGGTACGTATTCCAGTCGGCGGCGTAAAACTGGTTCAGGTGAAACGCCGGATCGTTGAGGTGCGCGAGGGCGAAAGCGCTGGCCAGGTGATTCGGGTAGTCGATCAGAAGCGGGTAGCGTACCGTCCAGATTGGGGCGAGCAGTGCCGTAGCAGCGGCGAGCATCAGCGCCATCCGCGCGCCGCGACCGGCAGCCTTCTGGGAGACTGTCTCGTTCTGCAAGAATCGCTCCGCACTCCAGCGGCTCCGCCGCAGCCTCTACTTCCCCGCCGCGGTCGCGCTGACTGCAGGGCGGCGCACGAATAGCAAACTTGTCTTGTCGCCGTAGACGCGTTGCCATTCGGGCGAAGCCGCCAGCACCGTGGCCAGCGCTTCGCCGCGATCGATCAGGCACGACTGGATGTTGTAGGCGCGCAGCAACAGCAGCGCGTTCTCGGCCACGCGGGAGATGTTGAGATAGTCGCTGAACACGCCCAGACGCTCGTAAATATCCGCGCGGCCGTCGATGAAGACCTTGTTGGGACCATCGGCGGTGTAGATCAAGTATCCGCCGTAGCCATAGGTGTTGTACATACGCCCCGGCACGGGGTGCTGGCGCAGATAGCTCAGTGCCCCCACCGGAAAGTGCTCTGCGACAGATTCGCCGATCTTGGCCGGCGACGGGAACAGCCACAGCACCATGACGAGCATTGCGGGCAGCAGTATGGCATTGAGTCCATGCGGGTCCTTGCCCGCTTCGTAGGGCGGCACCCATTTTGCGAGCACAGTGGCAAGCAGCGGCGCAAAGAAAGGAACGAAAATCAAAACAAAGCGCGCGTGAAGACAGAGAGCCACGAGTCCCACCAGAAAAAGCGTGAACTCTTCCAGCCGCCACTTCAGCCGGAGGGTGACTTGCGCCAGTATGAAAACCACAAGCAGGAACAGAAAGAGCTTTCCATAGAACAACTCGAAAGCGACAGGCTGCCACTCCTGGATGTTGGCCACGTTGATCGGCTGCCCGAACGCCATGTCGAGAGGGTAGGCAGCAATGGCGGTTCCGTAAGGAGTAATGGTCAGCGCGATGAAGCAGAGCAGGGCCACAAAGGCGATCCGTTTTCGCTCAGCCGCGGTCCAGAGCCGCGACTCGAGTCCGCCCCAGTGGATGTCCACCAGGCCCGAACCCCAGTAGACTCCCAAAGCCATCAATCCGAACACAAAGGTTCCGTGCGTGTTCACCCAGAACAGGAAAATCGGCGGCAGGAACCACAACTCACGGGTGTGGCCCTGGCGGAAGCGCTCGAGAATGATGAGGGTCAGGACGAGGAACAGGTAGCCGATCATCTGCGGGCGGAGCGTGAAGGAAAGATATGCGATCGGTAGCAGCGCCACAACCGCGACACATGCCGCCTTGGAGTTGCGCGAGCGCATGGCGGCGTAACAGTAGACTCCCGTCACCACCGCTCCCGCAAGAAGGACGTTGAGCGCCAGCAGCGCTGTCAGCCCTCCCAGGCGATTGACCACCGCGAGCAGCACTTCGCCCAACCACTCATAGGCGATCCAAGGGCTGCCGTGGGCGGTGAACGAATAAGGATCAACGGTGGGCCAGCGATGCGTCGCCAGGATCCCCTCGCCCACTTTAACGTGCCACCAGACGTCGGGATCTACGGCGAAGGCACGCAGAGGCACGTAGATGCCGACCACGAGCGCCGCACCCAGAACTACCGGAAAGGAGAAGATTCTCTGGAGCGCGGTCTTGGCGGCAGCACCGTGGTAGCGTTGCCGTTCGACAGCGAGCTCGAGTACAGACATGGCGCGGCTCCGACAGGTGGCGGCGATTCTTCGTGCTTTCGAAACCAGAGATCGTCCGAAGGCTCAGGCGCCCCATCGCCGCCTGAACCCGGCTAGAGACACGATCGTACGCATGCGGGATGCCATACTTGCGTGCCCGCGCGATCCATGGCTGGTTCTGCCGTATGTCGTTGCCGTTCCGTGGGCTAGTGTCTTAGGAGCTTGGGTTTCGAATGCTGTGGGGGATTGTCAGGGCGCAGAGTAGTCATCTTTTGCTGACGTTCGGAAATGGCGCTTCTCCACGCTTTGTCGGCGTCAGGCTTGAGAGCCACCAGGGTCGCAGAGAACTCGTCGCATTGGACGCTCAGGCAGCGGTCGAAGCTCCCGAGATGCTGGGCAATCTCCGGCGGCAGGGTGGACAGTTCCTCGTACTTACAGGCTTTGGAGTCCGGCCGCAAGCTCACCATGGCGGATTCCCCCGCCAGCCAGATTTCGTTCTTGTCGGCGCCGCGAACGCGGGCCCAGAATCGGTGCTCATCGCCCTCACCGAAGCGAGCGACCGCAAAGACCCAGGAGCCGTCTGCCTTCCATCGTTCCAACAGTTCAAGCGCGTGCTCGGGCGTACATCGCATGGGTTCTTTGGTTGGATGCAAGTGGGTTCGGGTGGGATTCACGTAGACTGTTAAGAGATGTTATTTCGATGGGCAGTAATGATCCGTAACAAAGTAGGAGATTGCGCGGAACTTGCCGGCTTGCAGGCGTCAGATCAGGCGACTTTCAGTCGATCGAATTGGGGCAGCACCTCGAACGAAGTTCTGACGCTGCCGATGGGCTCGCCCGCTTGCAGCACCTGACGTTCGCTGACATGCCCGAGGACGCTGCCAGCCTTCGCAAGATAGTCGATGCGTTCCGGCGCGAGGCCCATGATGCGCACGCAAGTGGCATCGACCGCGACCGGATCGTCTCCCATCACCAGCGCGCCGCAAAACTTCGCCGTCCCTTGGATGGGGCCATTGCCTTCCATCCCGACAATGCCATCCACAATGGCAAAGTCCGGACGTACGGTGCTGTTGATGTCGAGCACCGACTGCGAAATGCCAGCCCAATGAAGCGCATTCTTGGGCCAGCCGTAGCAGCTTCCCGGCACGATCCCGAACATGTTCTTCAGAGAAAGGGTGGCGCCGACCCAATGATGCGTCTTGAGTTTGGGCATTGAGACCACGAGATCGGCGCCCAGCACCGTGCGCGGAAAGTAAAGCTCCTTGAGCCGCGAGGCGCGCGTGCGCAGAGACGTGAGCGCGACGTCGTCCAGATTGAGATCGACGAATTTGCCCGCAAGCTTGCCGATGTGATCGCGCAAGCGAATGGTTTCCACAATGCCTTCGGTGTCGCGCTCATGTCCGGGACCTTCCCCCACCACCACGCTGCGCGCGCCCAGACGCAGGAACGCTTCCCGCGCCGCTCCGACAACAGCGGGGTTGGTATTCACGATTCCGCGAGGATCGGGCTCGACGAAATTCGGCTTCAAGAGCACCGACTTGCCTTGCACATGGAAGCCGAGTTCGCTTGCAGTTTCCTGGATCAGGGCGGCGAGATCATCGCTGTAGCCGGCGGCGCGCCGGATTGCCACCCGCGACGGCGGCCTCTGGAACGAGGGCATAATCTGGTTGTTGGCGTAGCTCATGCGCTTGACCGACGCGGGCTGTGAAAAGTGGAAGGCTGGTCGTGCGGAGTGAGAGCGATGAGCGAAAGCGCGGCCGCCGGCACGTTCTGCAGGAGGCCGTTTGCCGCGTACAGCGGGCCCAGACGCGCTTCGAATTCGGGCTGCGGCCGCCCATAAGCTTCCAGGCAAATGTTGGCCAAGGCGAGAGACGCCGGTCCTGAAATCTTCGCATAAATTTCTTCGAGCCAGTCGAGACTTCGCTGATTCTCGGTCCGGGCGGCATATTCCTTCAGCGCAAGCAGCGCCCAAGCCGTCGGACCCACGCGGCGCTCGCCCGCGACGCCGTAAACCTGAGGATTGCCGCTGTTCCAGCCTCCGCCAGGGCACATGCGATCGTAGAGCATCGCTTCGCCGAGGCGTCGCCGCCTCGCTGCGCCCGCCGGATGCAGATTCGAAGGGACCATGTTCAATAGCAGAAGGCAGTACGCTGTAGGCTCGACCCAACTGGCAGCGCCTGGCGTCCAACTCCAACCCCTTAGCGAGCTATCCTGCCGCGTCACCTTTGCCGTTGGACGCAGCCAGTTGCGCACCCGCCACCAAGCTCCGCCTTCCGCGGGCCAGGAATCGCACAGCCAGCTCAGTCCCTTGCGCACGGGCTCGCAATCGCCTTCCTGGAGAAAAATGGCCAGCGACGCGAGTGCCGTAGCCCAGCATCCGAGCCGATGGCCGGGACGCGGGGGCCAGGAGCCGTCCGGCAGTTGAGCCGCTCCAAGGGCTGCCAAGCCCCTGTGGGCCGCTTCGAAGGTGTCAGGGTGGTTCGTGAGGGCGATCAAAGCCCATGAGGTGGGCTCGACGGCGGACTGAAGGGCCGGCAGATAGGGCCATCCGCCGTCGTCGTTCTGCGTTCGCAGCAGGAACTGCCGGCAGAGGCCCTTCACCTCTGCGGCAAGAAGCGATTCGGAACTGCCGGCCTCGACTGCCAGGGATTCCAGCATGGCTCGCGAGCCGCCCGGTTACATGACGCGCGCGGATTCCAGCGGCGACTCCTCGCTCGTTTCCTCCGTCGTCGTCCCCTCGAACTCCGCGCCATCCTCCCGCTGAATCTGGAGCTGGTTGATGAGACGATGCAGGTAGCCTCGCGCCAGTCCGAGCGTGCGCGCCGTTTCGGCCTTGTTGCCGCCGCATTCGTGCAAAGTGCGCATGATCAGGCGGCGCTTGAAATCTTTGACCTCGTCATCGTAGGAGTGCGCCATGCGCTGCTGCCGGAAGCCGTCGGACAGCATGTTGGGCAGGTTCCAGATTTCCACCGTCGCGCCTTCCGCCAGCACCACGGCGCGCTGCACCACGTTCTCGAGCTGACGGACGTTTCCCGGCCAGTCATACTCCTCGAGAGCGCCGAGCGCCAGGCTCGAAAACCGCTTCACCTTCTTGCCAAATTGCTCCCCAAATTGTTCCAGAAAGTGATAGGCCAGCACGGCGACGCCGTCACGCCGCTCGCGGAGCGGTGGAATGTGCAACTGAACCACGTTCAGGCGGTAATAGAGGTCCTCGCGAAAGGTACCTTGCTTCACCATCTCTTGCAGATTGCGGTGCGTGGCGCACATCAGACGGATGTTGATGCTGTGGGAGGCGTTGCTGCCGAGACGTTCGAAGGATCGCTCTTGCAGGACGCGCAACAGCTTGGCCTGCAGAGGAAGGGGCAGATCGCCGATCTCATCGAGAAAGAGCGTCCCGCCGTCGGCAGATTCAAAGCGCCCGCGGCGCGCCGCCACGGCGCCGGTAAAGGCGCCGCGCTCGTGCCCGAAGAGTTCGTCGTCGACCAGCGTCTCGGGCAGATTGGCGCAGGAGAAGGCGACGAAGGGCCCGGAATTGCGCAGGCTCAGGCGATGAATGGCGCGGGCCAGAAGCTCCTTGCCGGTGCCCGTCTCGCCCGTGATCAGCGCCGTGACGTCGCACGCCGCGATCTTGCGGGCCAGAGCAAACACCTGCTGCATGCTCTCAGTTGCCCCCACCATCTCCCCGAGCCGCTCACCGGCGCCGTCTTGGGTGTGGAGTTGTTTGAGTTGCTTTTCGGCGTTGTGGAACTTGTAGGCGCGGCGCAACAGGAGCCGCAGCTCGACGACGTCAGGCGGGCAGCCGATCGTATCGTAGACGCCCTTCTCCAGGACGCGGCTCTTGAGCTCCTGGTCCTGGGCGGAAAGCATCACCAGAATCGGCGCCGGAGCGTCCTGGTGGTTGATTTCATCAACCAGATTCAGCCCGGCTTCGACGCATGCGGGATCGCGCACGTCGATAATGGCCACGCCGCACCAGTGCTCCTGGGCCTGCGCCTCGCCGGGTTCAAATCCATCCTTAAGCCTTACCTCAAAGCCAGGGCCCAGAGTTCGCGCAACCAGCTGGGCAAAATCGCTGTCCGTACTGCAAAACCAGACGCGGACAACGTCTCCCTTCCCCCCTCGATCCCCCGTCATCAATCACTCTCCACGGTACAGAGCTTCTTTCCGAAGTACGTTGCTCCGGGCCGTTCGCATCTGGATATCGTTTCCAGTTCTAACAACCATTAGGGAGTGGTTACTAAAGAAAGCGATATACTGAGGACTTTTCAACAGGATGTCAAGCGGAAACTTGAGCATCAACTTCTTATGCAACTGGGCAGTTTTTCCGGCCTCTTTCCGCAAAGGAGAAACTCCGCAGCGCTGGTCCTCGGCCTCCCTGCTGTCGGTACGATGGCTGACTCTGACATAATTGATCGCGCAGGTGCCCGAGTAAGCAATCGAACTTCCAAAAACGACAGGCCCGAGCCGCGGCAGTGAACATTAGTCGGCATTTTGGGCGCGCCAGGCAGGCGATGGGATTGGTAACACGTTACCTCGCTCAAAAACGGAAAGCCACCTCCTGAGGACGGCGGAACGATATATTCACAAAGCAGTAAACTTTCGAGCCCTATCCCGTGCAGCGCCCGTATTATCCAGTCAGCAAAATCTGCGTTACTGACACGTCATGTGTCACCAGTCGAGGACACCCGTAGCAGGCGCCAGAAGACATTTCAAGACACCTCGGCTGGCGCCCTGTAACCGAAAGGCCAGTCTTCTGAATAAAAATGCGGCCTGGGAACCGAGTCCAATGGAAGCGATCGTGCATGGTCGTCAGCGCTATGGCAGAGCATGAACACCAGATAACCGAAGCGGGCGGCGTCCGGGCAGTTCTTTGGGCTTCCGCGGGATTGATCGTCGGAGCGTTCTATCTTGGTTACTACTGCGCCAAACTCTTCTTTCTGAACTAGGAATCGTGCGGCGTCGATGTTGCCAGGAGGCGGAGCATTGCAGCACCCCGATAGTTTCGAATCGCCGCATCGAAACCCGGAACCCTGACGTCTATCGCTTGGGACGTTCGACGTGGCACGGGCGTCCCGCCCGTGAATGGCCACGGCAAGATGGCCGTGCCGCATCAAACTGACCCACTTCCTGCCCTCCAACCCAATTGACTTTCGCCCCTTTCCAAAAGACCCATTTCCGTCAGTAGTGCCCACCCTTCCCGCCTGATGTTCCCGAACTCCCGCCGGCCACGAATCGTGTACCCTAATACGATTCGGGCTTAGACGGAGGACCGCGTGGGACCAAGAACGTTGGAGCATGGATCGGCAGGTCGATTTTCGGGGGTCGCTGCGCGCTTCAGAGCCGTCGTTGTGGCTTTGTTCCTTGGGTGCCTCATGTTCGCTGCTCAGTCCCTCCCGGCCGGCCAAAGCCACACGACCTGGAGCGATTACGGCGGCGCACCGGACTCGTCGCAGTATTCGGCGCTGGGCCTGATCAACCGCAGCAACGTCAGCCGGCTTCAGATTGCGTGGACCTTCCCAACCGGTGACGACAACCGGTACTTCTTCAATCCGATCCAGGCGCACGGGCTCACTTACGTCCTGGCCGAGGACAACTCGATCGTGGCGCTGAACGCCGAGACCGGAAAGCAAGTATGGGTGCATCCGGCCGACCCGCACACCGAGATCCTGATGGATCGCGGGATCAACTATTGGGAGAGCAAGGACGGGCGCGAGCGCCGGTTGCTCTTTGCCAGCAACCATTTTCTGCAGGCGATCGACGCCCGCACCGGGAAGTCGATCCTCTCTTTTGGCGTCAGCGGCCGCGTGGATCTGAAACAAGGGCTCGGCCGCGATCCGAGGACGCTTTCGCTGGTCCAATCCACCTCGCCGGGACGCGTCTTCGAGGATCTGCTGATCCTGGGTTCGGCTACCAACCAAGGCTACGGATCGGCGCCCGGCGATATCCGGGCCTTTGATGTGCGCACCGGCAAGCTTGTCTGGACGTTTCACACCATCCCGCATCCGGGTGAGACCGGCTACGACACCTGGCCCAAAGACGCCTGGAAGCGCGTGGGCGGCGCCAATTGCTGGAGCGGCATGGCGCTCGATGAGAAGCGCGCGATCGTCTACGTGCCGACTGCCAGCGCCAAGTACAACTTCTATGGCGCGGATCGCCACGGCGCCGACCTTTTCGCCGACTGCCTGCTCGCGCTCAACGCCCGCACCGGCAAGCTCCTGTGGTATTTCCAGATGGTCCATCACGACATCTGGGATTATGACAACGCCGCCGCGCCGAAGCTCCTCACCGTGTGGCATGACGGTCGCAAGGTGGACGCCGTAGCGCAGGTCGGCAAGACCGGCTTCGTCTGGGTATTCAATCGCGTGACGGGCAAGCCCCTCTGGCCTATCGAAGAGCGTCCGGAGCCCGCTTCCGATGTGCCTGGCGAAGAGACGTGGCCCACGCAGCCGTTTCCGCTGAAACCGCCGCCGTTCGCGCGCCAAACGTTCACCGTCGCCGACCTGAGCCCGCTGATCGCCGATCCACAGGAAGCGGAGCGATTCCGCCGGGAGATCGAGACGTCGCGCAACGGCGGCTTGTTCACGCCGCCCGCCCTGGCCGACACCATGGAGATGCCGGGAAATAGTGGCGGCGCGAATTGGGGCTCGGCGGCGGCCGATCCGGCGGGTAGCAGCCTGTATGTGCTCTCGATGGACCTTCCCTGCATGCTCAAGCTGGAGCGCGATGAGTCGCGCGACGCCTCGCCGGGCGGGTCGATTGCCCAGGATGGCCACTTCATCTTCGAGTCGAATTGCCGCCTCTGCCACGGCGCCGATCTCAAGGGCTCGCCGCCGGCTATTCCCTCGCTCGTGGGCATTGGCGCCAGGCTCACGAGAGAAGAAATCGCAGCGACTGTCAGGCAAGGACGCGGGCCCATGCCGGGATTTCCCAAGTTGGAAGACGCCGACGTTCGAGCGTTGATCGCCTTTCTTCTCGATCCGTCGCCGGCAGAGGCGGAGTCGGGACTCGGGGCTGGGGACGCGGGGCTGGGGCAGCCGAGTCGGGCGAATCGCAGAATCGATAGCCCGAGTTCTGAGCCACGATCCGCGAGTCCCGAGCCGACGACCCGATATCTCAGCGGGTTTGGTTTCATGCTGACCAGCGCGGGCGTTCCGGCGATTAAGCCGCCGTGGTCGTCGCTGACGGCATATGACATGGACACGGGCTCGATCAAGTGGCAAATCCCAGTCGGCGACGTGCCCGAGCTCGCGGCTAAGGGAATCCGGAACACGGGCTATCCCTTCGTGAAGACCGGCCCGGTCGTGACCGCGGGTGGATTGATCTTTACGGCGACTCGGGATCATATGGTTCGAGCGTATGACGCCGACACTGGCAAGGTGCTCTGGGAGAAGCGGCTCGATGCGCCGCTGCAAGGCATGCCCAGCGTCTACGAGGTGAACGGCCGCGAGTACCTGGTGGTCTGCGACGCCGCGCCTGAGGTGAGCGATCCCGCCGCACAGACGCACATCCGCGGCGCCTACGTGGCGTTTGCTTTGCCCCGATCGGGAGGCGAATAGCGCGGACGGTGCCTCGGAGCCCAGCCGCAATTCCTCGTTCGCCGCTCGCCTAAACGTAGTCTTCATCCTGCACGACTGCAATCTGCAATTGGACAGAGCGCGTACACCTACGATTTTCCAAAAACAGACCCTTTTTGGCGCGTAATCATCTGAAAACAAGCCAGATAACCGCGTCGGGTTCGCTCGCCGCCGATTATGGGCTATCGCCCTCATTCTAATCACCTTAAGCCTGTCGGGTTCGCTCGGGTTCGCTCAACCCCGTCGGGCCGCTTCGGACTCTGCTCGCCAGGCACGAACACCCAATCTGCAATAGGACGCGGTCCGAAGGCATACGATTTCCCAAAAACGAGCCCTTTTTGTTGCGTAAACTTCTGAAAACAAGCCAGATAATCGCGTCGGGTTCGCTCCCTGCCGATTATGGGCTATCGCTATCATTCTAATCACTTTAAGCCTGTCGGGTTCGCTCGGGTTCGCTCCGCTGCCTCTTTGCCTTGCCCGCTGTCGCCGATGGTCCACTTTTAAGGGTACGCTTTAGGAATAAGACAGTGGGTAAAAGTGAGAATATTGAGAAAGTTTTTTTCGTGGCTTATTTTCAATATGTAATCCTGTGGAAAACTTCACGAAAAGCGGGAACCCAAGCTTCAGGGCGAGAGTTGGGGCCCCTTGGCGAATCATTCGCCAGACGGCGCTGGCTCCCAAGTGATTGATTTTAATGATATGGATTGGAAGGTCGAGGGTCTGACTCGAAACTGCCGAACCGGTCGCAACACGGGGCTTGCCGCTCCCGCAAACGAAGCCATTCGGCAGGAGCCGGGGCGGTGCGGGCAAGATGCCCGCAACACTGCGGGCGGGACGCCCGCGCTACGAGGGCATCGGATTCGCAAGAAGCTGGGACCGTGAGTTCTGTGTCCCTTCCCTCCTGCGTAAATGAGGGGCTCGAGACTGGCGGCGGCCAGAAACCGTAGCCTTGGGCCACCCAATAGTGCCAGGTACCGGAAGCTATTGCGTCGATCAGCTAGGGTGAAACGGCGCTCAATCGGTAAAGCGTGCCAACAACACTAGGCGCATACCGGCCTGGAGCGAAGGTATTCGCGAGTTCCGCCTTGGCCCGCCAGCCTGTACAGTGCCCAGGGGCTACTAGACGAGGATCGATCATATCCTTGAGGTCGCGAACTGTCGCATCTATTCGTCGCTCCATTTCCCTGCCTGCCAGATGGAATCCGCCCAATACCAGATCGATTCGAGTGTTCGGGAAGTGCTCTCTTCCGTTCAGGCAGGCGTTGACAATGCCGGCGTGCGAGCAAGCCGAAAACACTGTGAGCCCACGGCCGGGTACATAAGCCGCGACAAATCGCTCATCCATGATCAGCGGATCCGGCTGGCAGACGTCCCCGCGGAAGCTGTGATGTCCGGCAAGTCCGGTCTCGTACTCGGTCGTACGTTCTATCGCACCGCTACCGAAAAAGAAGCCGCCGCAGATTGGATGAGGACCGTCATGCGTAACGACCTCGCCGCCAGCCTTCGCAATCGCCTCGAATGTCGGTTCTTCTGGCAACAAAAGCATCACACCGGAAGGCACGAGAATGCCGCGCTGGTCCGGCCGGTTCGGATGCAGATCGATGATCGGCGGGCTCAGACCTGTGGCGCCTCGGGCGCTGCTGATTGCTGCGATGACTTCCGGAAACGCGCCGCTGTGATCGAAGTGCCAGTGCGAAAGGAAAACGTACTCGATGGTCGACAGGTCGATCCCGAGACGCCGGGCATTGTCGAGCCAGATGTCAGGATAAGGGCCTGTGTCGAAGAGCATGCGGCCTTGGCGCGGCCCTTGGCGGCCGGTAATAAGGACCGAGAGCCCGTGACAGCCACAACACAACTGGTCGAAAACGCGCTTGCAGTCCTGGCCCTCGTATTTGCGGCTGGCCGGCGTGCGCGCCGCGAGATGGATGATTTCGGGAACTTGGGGCACGCCTTGATCGATGCTTGACAATGTATCGGTCTCATTGTCCACGACGACCAGGATCTCCAATTCATTCAGATGAGCCACGCCGTTTGGAAATGCATCCTGAGTCATATTTGCCATTTCCATTTCCGGCAGCCTCGAGAGGTCTCGCTTGCCACGCCAAGCGCAACTTGCGCGCGGCGTTTTCGACATCATCCATCGCAGTGGCTGCTCGCTAAATCGATATCACGGTTTGGGAGATTTCAAGAGAGGTTAAGGTCACTCGATTCCTTCTCGCCCAGCAACGACCTGGCAATCTCAAGCCACTCCTGCTCGAGCGAACTCTGCGACTCCGGCCTGCCCGCCCGCCGGTACCAGTAGCCCGCGTTTGAGAGATCGCCCTCCTTGCGATGCAGGTAGGCATGAACCCATGCGCCGGCAGGACCCTCGTCCTGCTGCGCCGATTCGTGAGCCCGCGTCCAGTTGCCCTTTGCGTCCCACCACAGGCCGGCGAGGGCCAGGCTCAAATCGGCCGGAGGCTGGTCAAGCGAGAGAGATTGACGGAATTCGGTGGTAGTCATAAGAAGTCGACAGTCGACATTCGAGAGTTAGTTAACAGTCAAAAGAAACCTACTCGCGTCATTCCGAGCGAAGCGGGGAATCTCGCTCTGCAAGGAAACAGCAGTACGAGATTCCTCGCTTCGTTCGGAATGACAGGAATCCAGGCTTTGGATACGTCGTTGATGCCGCTGATTTAAACCCACGCTACTCCGTTTTGCACTCCTTGATCAATTGCTCGTAGGTCTCGCGCGCGTGGTCGTACGCTTTCTGCGCCTCGGGCAATTCCGCGGCCGAGATCTTCGGCGCCTTCTGCGTCCAGCATTGATTCACTCCGGCCAAGCACCACTCGGCGCTGCGGCGCGAGGAGCGGATGGGCTTGCCATCGACCAGCACAAATATGGGATTGGTGTGCGACGAGGGCAGGATGCGCACGGCGATCCAACTGCTTTGCTCGATGGGTACGTCGAAGTCGAGCTTTTGAACGGTCCCATCGGCCACGATTTCCTGCCGCGCGGCCGCGATCCCATTGACGATCACTTCAACCGGCACTTTGCGGCTGTCTCCGATGCGCGCCCGTTCCAGGCTCCAGTAGGGCTTTTCGTCGTAAGGAAGCGCGCGCACTTTCTGGTCGGGTTGCGGACCGAGATAAGCCGCGGCGTTCACTTCAACGTGGACCTTTCCCGCCGCCGCGAGCCGCACCTCGCTGTCGCTAACGCCCAGCGGACTGCCATTCACGGCGAAGTCCATCAGGTGACTCCGCCCGTCGGAGACGTAGGTGCGTCCGGCTTGAATCGCGTCCATCCAACTGGCGTAGGTCAACGCTCCCTCGACCTTGCCGTAGGCGCGGCCTTCGCCCACGCGGCTGTCGTAGATGCACGGGAAATCGGTCTCGCCCGAGATTCGCGTGCGGAATCCCACGTTGAGGGTCTGATACCACATGTTCAATTCCCACGGATAAGGCGTATCGCCGGCCGAGATGAAGTCCACCGTGTCCGGGTAAGTAACATCGACGATGTATTCGTTGGCGCCGATGCCGTCGTAGCCCGGAATCTCGAAGCTGGGCAGCGCGTCGCTCTTCACTTCCAGTCCCCAGCCGGAATGTGCGAAACCGACAAGCGCGCCTTGCGATTTTCCCCAGCGCAGAATGGGCAGGTCCCACGTGGGCCAGTCCTCAATGCGCTTGGTGCCGGGATAATCCTGATCTTTCAGATTGAGCAGCACCAGATGCCCCGCGTGACTCGACGGAAACCCGGAGACTTCCAGGTCGTAATGCAGCAATTGATTGGGCTTCGACGCCGGATCGTCCTGGCGTCCGCGAAAATAGCGCTTCTGGTAGTAGTAGCACGGTCCCCAGGTGAGGACGCAGCCCACGTTCAGATGCTCGCCTCGCACCTGGCGGTCCATGTCGTCGGGCGTCACGCCTTCGCTGGGATTTTCGTAGTGCGCGCAGCCCGCGGCGTGGATGTGATGGTCTCCGGAATACCAGCCGTACTTCGCAGGATCGATCCAGCGCTTCAACTGGAACGAGAGCTGCTTCGGCCCGTCGGAATCGACGCTGAACTGCCGCTCTTCCGCGATGTATTCGGGTCCTCCCGTAACCGCAACCGTGTAAGATCCTGGCGGAAGCGATATCGATTCGCCGTTGGCACGATACACTTGCGGTTGAAAAAAGAAATCGGGCGCGAGACGCTTGGCCGGATTGGGATAGATGCGGTCCAGCGAGTCGCGAAAGGTAAACGACGCCATGGTAGGATTGCCCAGCTCATCGAGCACGTGCAGAGCGATCACGCGCGCCGGGGCGGCGTTGAAGAGAACCGTGATCTCGTTCAGGGAACCTACTTCCCGGGTACCCTGTCCCACATTGAAGCTGATCCTGGCCGATCGCTGACCGGCGTCGCGGCTGGAAATCAGCAGCAGGCGATACTCAAGCGCGAGGCCGGACAGGCGCACGTCAAAGGGCGGCTTGTCGTAAGTACTGATGTCCGCCCAGCGCTCGACCACGTCGGCGTTCGTCAGCTTCTGAGGCGGCTCGGGATTGTTGTCGGATTGGACGTAGACCTTGCCGCTGTTCGGGCTCTCGAGCGCAAGGTGCGCTGTGACGCCCGCCTGATTAATCACCTTGACCAGAAAGATCCGCGTGCCGTCTTGAATGAGATCGGGCGGAGCGCTTCCGCGCTCGACGCCGACGCGGCTCTCGGCGTTGATCGTGACTATCGCGAGGACGTATCGGTCCAGCACAGCCGCTGCTTGCGCGACCGCAACCTGAGGATCGGGATTCGCAAAGGCGGAATTGATCGCATCCTGATCCTTCGGGGCGAGCGGCTGCCCGAGAAAACTCAACGTCGATTCCAATTGGCGAACCTGGTCGGCAAAAGGCTGCAACGGCACTGCGGTGGCGCTTTGCGCGTGGGCGGGCACTGACTTGCTCAAGGCCAGGAGGATGGCCAGAACCGCGATCGTGATCTTCGCAACTGTCGGTCTCATGGTAGGCTGCAAAGCCGGGTTCAG
Source organism: Terriglobia bacterium (assembly GCA_030038235.1). Classification (GTDB taxonomy): domain Bacteria; phylum Acidobacteriota; class Terriglobia; order UBA7540; family UBA7540; genus Gp13-AA77. Next base: position 18,357 of record JASHPE010000023.1, on the reverse strand, counting down.
GTGCGATCTGTGCCCACCTCAAAGACGAAGTATTGGGCGTGCGTCGTCCCTGTATTGCGAATGCCGTGCTCGTCGCCCGAAGCGATGTAGGCCACGTCGCCGGCCTCGAGCGTGGATTCGCGCCCGGCGATGGTTACGAGCAGGGTGCCTTCGCGGATCAGAAAAATCTCCTCATGAACGTGGTGGTGCGGCGGATGAGGCATCGCGCCCGGCGCGAGATCGGTGGCGTGGAGCTCGATGTGAAAGCCGTTATGAGTCGCGCCGTCGAAGATCGGTCGAAACTGGTTGGGGCCCTCGGCCTGCGCCGTGAGGCTCTGGAAGTGGTAGACCTTTGAGGGCAGCGCACCGGTGGCCGAGGCCTGCGCCTTGAAGGCCATCAGTGCCGGCAGCAACAGGCAGGCTTCCCGCCGGGAATAAACCATCGTCTTCGCTCCCCGATTCACGGCCATCTCGCGCCGGAGAGTTTTTCAACACACTCTCAGATCTTATAAGCGCTGCGATACGGCGGATCGACATAGGCGTTGAGCTTGTCGGAGTTCGTGATCCGCATCGCCGCCGTGTCCCATTCGATGAGCTGGCCCGGAAAGTGTTGGGCGATGCAGCCGAGCAGGAAAGCTTCGGTTACCGGGCTTTGCGATTCGAAATTGGCGAGCGGAGCCGGTCCGCCTTTGCAGGCAGCGATCCACTGGTCGATTGCCGGGTCGGAGTGCTGTCCGCCGTGCTGTTGCGGCGCCGGCGCCCGATACTTCGGCGATTCGGGATAGACGCGCGGATTATTGCCGTTGAACCCCGCGAGCAGAATGCCTTTGTCGCCGACGTACATGATGCCTTCGTTGTCCTCGCCGCCCTCGAACAGCCTTTGATCGCGTTCGCTCAAGCCGGCCGGACGCGGCGGACGCAGCCCGCCGTCGTACCAGGACATGCGCACCGGCGGCCGTCCACCGTTCTCCGGGAAATTCAGGGTCACCATGGAAGCCTTGGGGTATGTCTCGTCCCACGCTTCGCTCGAGCTCGCCTCCACCGTGGTCGGCGGCGTGAGATTGAGGATCTTGAACACGCCGGCAAAACTGTAGCAGCCCATGTCGCCAAACGATCCGTCACCGAAGTCGTACCAACCGCGCCACACAAACGGCAGGTATACCTTGCTGAACGGCCGCTCGGGGGCAGGGCCAAGCCACAGGTCCCAATCGAGTCCTTCAGGAACCGGGTCCTCGTCCTGCGGCCGTCCAATTCCCTGCGCCCAGAACGGACGGCTTGACCAGTTGTGGACCTCACGCACCTGACCGATGGCGCCGTCGGCGAGCCAGTCGGAAATCAGCCTCGTGGAATCGGTCGAGGGATTGTTCACCGGCAGCGAGCCGACCACGTTCATCTCGCGCGACATTTGCGCCACGCGGCGCGCGTCGCCGATATTGTGGGTCATGGGTTTCTGACACAGCACGTGCTTGTGCTTGCGCATCGCCGCCATCGAGATCGCCGCGTGCCAGTGATCGGGCGTGGCGACGTAGACCGCGTCGAGGTCCGATTCCTTATCGAGCAGTTCGCGGAAATCCACGTAGGCGTTGCAACCTTTGTAAGAGCCGGACGCGGACCCGTTCCGCGATCCGTAATACGCTTCCACCACGCGCTTCGCAGGGTCGCGTCCGCCCATACCAAGGCTGGTGGAGAACTCGTGCGTAAGCTGGACGCGTCCGGGCGACGCCAGGTCTTCGCCCCAATGTTCGTACCCAGGGCCCAACAAACGGCGAGCCTGCTTCAACAGATCGTTGTCGCCATACTCGGCGTAGTTTCGCGATTCTCGGTTGCAGTCGCACACCGCCACGATCTGCACGTCAGGATGTCCCATCATTTCCATGGTCACGGCCTGGCCCTGCCGCCCCATGCCGATCGACGCCACGTTCACGCGATCGCTCGGCGGCACGTAACCCGGTCCTCCAAGCACGCGGCGTGGAACGATCATAAATGATGCGGCCGAAGCTGCCGCTCCTACAAATTCGCGCCTCGTCAGCAGATTTTTCTTCCCCTCAACCACGGCACCCTCCCTTTGGCCTATTTCCTCGCCCATGCAGAATTTTCCGCAAGCCCCGATAGTACTCCGATTTCGCTATCAACGCGCATTGAACTTGGAATCGAATGGGAGCGGAAGGATTTGGTCGGGACGGCCAGATTTGAACTGGCGACCCCTTGCACCCCAAGCAAGTGCGCTACCAGGCTGCGCCACGTCCCGAGTGATCGATTTCGTTGGTTACAGGTTACAAGGTGCGGCTCGCAGGCGTCAAGAGTGGGGCAGCTTCCGCGAGAGGATCGAGAGTATCCCCTGCAACTCGCGCCGGATCTCGCGCAGGCGCGGAGCCTCCGCGCCGGATGCCGCTGCTGAGAATAAATGCTTCTGCCCGGTCTTTTCACGCCCGGACGGCCCGGCCAGCAGCTTGCGTGCGCCGTCGATGGTGAACCCTTGCCCGTAAAGCAAACGCCGGATTTCGAGCACCATCTCGACATCGCGCCGTCGATAAAGACGGTGACCGGTCGAGCTCTTGCCGGGACGCAACGTCGGGAACTCCGTCTCCCAATAGCGGAGCACGTATGCCTTGGTGCGCGTCAGCCTGCTGACTTCGCCGATGCGAAAGTAGAGCTTTTCAGGAATGAACACATCATCGGACACGGCCTGGCCACGATGAAGCGCGCGCGCTGTGCGGCTTTTTGGCATGAGATCCGGGCTGGAGACCGGGGCCTCCCAGCGTCTCGGCCATTGTAGCTCAGAAATCGGTGGGGGTTTGCCTCGAATACGCACTGTGGGCGCCCGGAGCCGGCGTCCCGACCGGTCTACTGGATGTGCGAACCCTCGAGCGCGTCCTTGATATCACCCGAATGCGGGCCGTTCGGATTCAGCTTGAGGGCCAGCTCCAGCTCGGAGCGCGCCTGTCGCGAATTATTCTCCTTGTCGTAAGCGAGGCCCAGATGATAGTGAATGTCCGCGTTATCGGGAGACTCGCGCTCGGCGTCCTGCAAGGTGGTGATGGCAAGTTCCACGCTGCCCTTTTTGAAGTAAGCCCAGCCCAACGTGTCAGCCACTTGGGGATCGTTCGGCATGCCGCGCTTGGCGGTTTGCGCGAGTGACAGCGCCTCATCCGGATTCTGGCCGTGCTCGAGCATCACGTAAGCCAGGTTGTTGGCGGCCTGTGGAAGGTCAGCCTGAAGCTGCAGGGCCTTCTGGTAACTTTGCACAGCCTGTTGCCACTGCCCCAGCCTGTTCTGAAGCACGCCCATCGCTACATAGGGGCGGGGATCCTTGGGCGTCTGCTGGATCGCGCGCTGGTAGGTAGCAAGGGCGTCGTTGGGCTTCCCTTGCGCCGCCTGGACCTGCGCCAGCAGCAGATAGGCGCTCGGATCCTTGGGCTGAATCTCGAGCGAGCGATCGATCGCCGCCGCGGCCTGATCGAACTGACGAAGATCCGTGTAAATGCCGCCCAGCAGCAGGTAAAACCCGGCATTATCGGGCGATTTTTGGATGTAGGACTGAACAATGGGCAGCGCCTTCCCCACCTGCTTCTGGTCGGCATAGGCCGTCACCAGGCCATTCAGTGCTTCATACGATTGGGGATCGAGATCGAGGGCCTGCTGGTAGAATTTCTCAGCTTCGGCGTCCTTTTTCTCCTGCATGCGCAGCGCGCCCATACGGATGTAGACCATGGGAACTTTGGGCGCGATGGCGATTGCCTTTTCGAGGTCGGCCTCGGCGTCCGAGTCATCGTTATGGCCCGCGCTGGCAGCCGCGCGGTAGACATAGCCTTCGGCTGAGTTCGGTTCCACCTTCACAAGGGTGTTGCCGGTCTGCGCCAGCAAGTCCAGGTCGCCCTTGCGGATGGCGGTTGTCGCCAGTGCCCGGTAAGCCTCCACCATGTTGGGCCGCAGTCGCACCGCCTCCTGCCACTCGGTCTGCGCCCGGTCCTGATCGCCGTTGGCGGCGAAGGCCAACCCGAGATGGTAGTGCGCCAGGGCGTTGTCCGGCTCGCCCCGGAGCGCGGACTGCAGGGCCTGGATGGCGTCCCCGGCTTTGCCCTGCGCCGTCAGGATCTGGCCGCGCAGAATCAGGCCCCGCACATCCTTGGGATTGGACTTCAGGAGCTGGTCGTCGGCCTTGGCGGCATCGTCCAACCTGCCCCTGAGGATCAGGAGCTGGATGTAATTGTCTCTCGCCGTTGCGTCTTTGGGGTGCTGTTGAACGATGTTGGAATACTCGGCGATTGACTTGTCGACATCGCCCGCAGCGAAGTAAAAGTCTCCGAGCATCCGGTAGGCGGTCGCATCGTTGGGCGCCGCAGCTTTGGCGTCGCGCATTTCTTGCTCGGCCTTGTCCCGTTCTCCCTCCAGGAGATACAGCCGCGCCAGCGCCCCGTAACCCACCGGGTTCTTGCGATCGAGAGCCACAGCCTTCTGGAATTCCGTCTCGGCTTCGGGGAAGCGCCGCTCCGTGGCGTAGAAGTTCCCGAGCGCCAGCTCCGCGGCCATCGACTTGGGATCGAGTTCGACCGCTCTCTTGAAATCGGACTCGGCCTGCGCGGGGTCCTTGCTGTGCATCTGGAGTGCGCCCATATTCAAATAGCTGCCCGCACGATCCGGCGCCAGCTCGATTGCGCCCTGCATCTCCTTGAGCGAAGCCTCGGCGTTATTCAGCCCGGCATCGGAGTTGGCCAGCAGAATATGCCCGTCCACGTTGTTCGGATCTTTTTCAAGCACGCCGCGCGCGATATCATGCGCGTGCGAGAACTCCTTCGCCGCCAGCAGCAGGTTGCCCATCGTGACCTGCGCCTTCAGATCGCCGGGCTTCTCGCTCACAGCGCGGTCCAACTGGCGATAAGCGTCGTCCCACATGCTCAACTTGAGGTAACATTCGGCAAGCTTATAGTGGGCCTGCTCGTAGTTCGGGTCGATCTTGACCGCGTTGGCGTACTGGATGATCGCCGAGCGGTAGTTCTGCTGGGCAAAATAGCGATCGCCGCTCTCAAGGTATTTCCGCTTCTTCACGTTGGGATCGCGCGAGCAGGCCCCAAGCGCAAGCACCAGCAGTACAACGCCCCGCATCCACACGCGAGACCGCGCGCGGCGCCTCTGTCGGCGTGGGGCGCAGTTGGGGCGTGGAGGTGGCGAATCCGCGGGCATGTCGACGATCATCTCGGTCCTCGAAGGTATTGTACTGCGAAGGGTTCGAGGCTGAACAGGGCGGCCCTTTGCCCCTGGTGGTTCGGTTTGCCGTAGCGGCGGGTTATCCCGCCATTTGGATGGCGGCGTAAAGCCGCCGCTACGTCGGACCGAACTACCACTCCCTTTGCCGGCAGGCCCCATCCGCAAGAGCTGTAGGGTCGCTGCTGAAATCCGTAACCTCGCACCTTGCATCTAGCCGTAGCGCTCCCCAGGAAGTAGAATGACACCATGAAGTTGCCATCTCTCCGCGGCATCGCCAGGGCCTACTTAAAGTCGATCGCCTTCTGGTGCGGGTTCGCAACTCTCATGGGCTTGCAGTACCAGCCTCCGGATCCACGGCATCTTTGGCCCTCGTTACTCGCCCTCCTGGTCCTGGTAGCTCTGCGAGGACTGGCGTTGGCATTCTGGAGCCCGCCGATTTTCTATCTGGTTGGAAAGCACCTCACTTCTTCGCGGAGCCGTTTTCGCTATGTGCTCCTCTGGAGCCTGGGAGCGGTGCCTTTTCTCCTGGTTCAGACGAGCATGCTCTGGCTGGTGGTTCCTCTCTCTGACCACACCTTGCCGCATTCCTTTCATACCTGGCTTTACATAATTCGGACCGGATTTGCCGATCAGGTTTTCATCTATGTTGCCATCGTCGTAGCCGCCCACGCTTACGAATACCTGAAACGCCTGCGGCGCGAAGAGCGTGAGAGATACGAATATCAGCAGGCGCTGGCCGCAAGCGAGCTGCAGGCACTGAAGATGCAGCTCCATCCGCACTTTCTCTTTAACACCCTGCATGGCATCGCAACCCTGATTGACGGCGATCCCCGGAGCGCCAAAGGCATGATCATCAAGCTGTCGAATCTGCTGCGGACGGCGCTCGACCGCGACAGCTCAGACCTGATTCCCTTTCAGGACGAATTGCGATTTGCCAGGGAATATCTCGATCTCGAGAAGATGCGCTTCGGGGACCGGCTCAAGATCGAGTGGATGGTCGCTCCGGAGACCGGCCGGCTGCTGGTGCCTCAGATGCTCCTTCAGCCGCTGCTCGAGAATGCTGTTCGACACGGTGTTGCGCCGGCCCGAGAGGGCGGTTGGATTGAAGTCGCGGCGAGCGCGGCCGATGGGCTGCTGACCATCCGGCTGCGCAACAGTGTGGGCGGCACCGCCTCCAATGGTGCGGGTGTGGGCCTGCGCAACGTCGAGGCACGTCTGCGATATCTGTATGCGGGTGACGCGTGCCTGCGTTTCACCGTCGCTCAAGACCGCATCGCCACCGTGACGGTGACCGTGCCGGCCTTGGACTCGCGGCCGGCCTGGGCGCGTGGCCGCCCGGCCCGGAAAATCACCGAGGGGGAGGAGCGTTATGCGCGTTCTCATCGTTGATGACGAACCCCTGGCCCGTGCCGCCCTGGCAAGGGTTTTGACCGCCAATCCCGACGTCGAGCGATTCGATTCCGCGGACGACGCTATCGAGGCGCTGGAGTACTTGTCAAAAGCCACCTACGACGTGATGCTGCTCGACATCAGCATGCCGGAGCTTTCGGGCCTCGACTTGGTGGCTCGTCTGCAGCGATACGAGCGTCCGCTGCCCTCCGTGGTCTTCGTTACCGCGTACGCGCAGTATGCGGTTGCGGCCTTCGAAAGACATGCCGTGGACTATGTCCTGAAACCGTTTACCGACGAACGTGTGAAGGAGGCGGTCGAGTTTGCTTGTCGAAGGACGGCAAGCGAGCGAGCGGCCAAACTCGTTGACCTGATGCCCCACCTGCAGGCGTTAAGCCGGCAGTACTCCTCCAAGATCGGCATCAAGAGCAACGGGAGACTTCTGTTTATCGATCCTCGTGATGTCGTCGTGGTGCAGGCGGAGGGCAACTATGTCCTGCTTCAGCAGGAGAAAGGGTCGCATCTACTGCGCGAATCGATTTCCACGATCGCCGAGAAGCTCAAACCCTATGGGTTTGTCCGAATCCACCGCTCGGTCCTGGTGAATGCCTCTTTCGTGCAAGAGATCCGCCCCTGCGCCACCGGCGAGTATCAGCTCCGCGTCCGAGACGGAAGAGAATACGCTGTCACCCGCACGTATAAACAGAATCTCCGGTCCCTGGCCGCGTTCTGGGCCGGAACGGAAGGATTCCCCACGGATTGACCGTCGTTTTGTCTACCCTTTCGAATTTCAGACGTAGGGGCGGTTCGTGAACCGCCCTACGTCTGAAATCAGGACCGTCTCTCCTTTTGACAAAACCTTGACATTCCTGTGACACCAGCACTCGACTTGGCCTGCTAATCTGCATGGGCACATCAATGGGGGACGCACCACAACTAACGGCGAACGCCAAGGAGGATTCAGACGTGCAGAACCAAGTGAGGCTTTGGGTTTTGATCGTTTCGGTGGCGCTGCTGGCTGTTGTCTCAGCCGGCGCGCAGGGCAATTACAACACTCCCGGCAATATCCTGATTTCCGATCAATTCAACAACCGGGTGATCGAAGTTAATCCGACAACCAACCAGATCGTGTGGCAGTTCGGCAACGGATCGAGCGTGGCCGGACCGAATTCTGTGGTGGCGCCCAACGACGCGCAGCGCGTCGGCGATTTGACCCTGATCTCGGGCACAGGCGCCCCGCAAGGCACGGAATCCGGCTGTGAGAACGCTCCCTGCCCGGACAACCGAGTCTTCGTGGTAAACCAGGCCGGCGATATCCTGTGGCAGTATGGCATGGCCGGCGTAACCGGTTCCGGTTACGACCAGTTGAACACGCCGGTGGAATCCACCTTCCTGCCTAACGGCGACGTCCTCATCACCGACCAGGGCAACGATCGCGTGATCGAAGTGACGCAGCAGAAGCAGATCGTCTGGCAATATGGCGAGACCGGCGTTGCGGGCAATGGTCCTGACCAGTTGAATAGCCCCAACTCGGCCGAGTTGCTTGAGAATGGCCACATCCTGATCGCCGATGAGAGCAACAATCGCGTGATCGAGGTCAACCCGGCCAAGCAGATCGTGTGGTCCTTCAACAACAGCGGCAATCCTAACGTTTTGAACGCGGCTGCATTTGCGAGCCGGGTTTGCAACTTTGATACGGTGATCACAGACGGGGGCAACAACCGGATCCTGCAAGTGACGCCGGGTGGGACCGTGGACTTCGTCTACTATACGAACACCCAGCAGGGCAGCGTCAGCGATCCAACTCCCAGCCGGGCGATTCGCATGTGCAACGGCAATACGCTGATCAGCAACCAGTTCGATGGCCAGGTGATCGAGATCAATCCTCAAAGCATGATCGTCTGGAGCTACGGGCAAATCGGAGTGAACGGCTCGGGGCCGGGGCTATTGAATGGGCCGTACGATGCCAAGGTTGTGGGAGACTACACGGGTATCACGCCGCCGTTCCGCGGGTTTTTCGCCAACCAGTTCTAGGCGACTTCCCGGGTGTCCCTAACATCAATTGTCAGGTGTGAGAGCCGGCCGGTGCAAAACCGGCCGGCTCGAATCTCACTCGGTCGGGCTCACGACCGCATGGGCATGCGGGTGCCCAACCTCGATGTTGACCGTGCAGTGATGGTCGTGGTAGGAAAACCGGCGGCTCAGCACGTTGAAATCGGTGACCCGTCCGCCGTAAGGATAAGTGACCTGATCGCCCACGTCCGGAATCAAGGCTGTCTCGCCCTTTTCCAGCGTGATGGGCTCATCCAAACTGCGTTCTTCCGGGAATTGACCAGGCTCCCGAAACCTGAACAGGACGTCGTATCTCATGGCTCCCTCCGTGGGCTGCGGATGGTTGATCGTTGCTTTGCAGCCAGGATGGCTGCGCTACAAGAATGCACCACAATCAGAGAAGGGGCGCGCCGCGGCTGCGGGCCCCCCGCACAGCACCGGTAACCGTCTACCGCGACCGGTCCAAGCGGCACTTATGCCTCACGGATAGAGGCCGCGGAACTTGATGGCCTCGGCAACGCGGCCGATGCCGAGCATATTAGCTGCAGTCCGCATCGGAACCTTGCGGTCGACGTGAATCTTGAGAACCTCGGCGAAGCTCGTCTTCATGACGCGCTCGAGACGGTTGTAAACGTCCTGGGCATCCCAGAACAGATGCTGCTCGTCCTGCACCCACTCGAAGTAGGACACAGTGACACCGCCAGCATTGCACAAGATGTCCGGAATGAGGAAGATGCCCTTGGATTCGAGAACCGAGTCCCCATCAGGAGTGACGGGGCCGTTCGCGGCCTCAGCTACCACCTTCGCCCGGATGGTCGGAGCGTTGGTCGAGTCGATGGAGTTCTCGAGCGCCGCCGGAACCAGGATCTCGCAATGCAGCGCCAGCAACTCGTCGGGCTGAATCTCCTCGGAATGCGGGAAGCCCAGCACCTGGCCGGTCTTCTCCTTGTAAGCGATGAGCTTGGGAATATCGAAGCCCTTGGCGTTGAAAATACAGGCTTTAGAGTCGCTCACAGCGATCACGGTCGCGCCAGCCTCGTGGAGCAACTGAGCGGCGATCGATCCGGCGTTACCGAACCCCTGGACCACCACCTTCGCGCCCTTGACTGGGATCTTCAGGAATTCGAGAGCCGACAGAACGGTGTAAAACACTCCGCGACCCGTGGCTTCGTTGCGGCCGAGCGATCCGCCCAGACAAATGGGCTTGCCGGTCACGACGCCGGGGATCGGATAGCCTTTGGTCATGCTGAAGGTATCCATGATCCAGGCCATGGTCTGCGAATTGGTGTAGACGTCGGGTGCCGGGATATCCTTCTCGGGGCCGATCAGCGGCAGAATCGAGGCGGCGTAGCGGCGCGTGAGCCGCTCTAACTCCAGCTGGGACATATCTTTGGGGCTACAAGTGACACCGCCCTTGCCGCCGCCGAAGGGAATGTTGACCACCGCACACTTCCAAGTCATCCAGGTGGCCAAAGCCTTCACTTCATCAAGCGTAACGTTGGGATGGAATCGGATACCACCCTTGGCCGGGCCTCGCGCCGTGCTGTGTTGCACGCGGAAGCCCTCGAAACGATGGATGTGTCCATCGTCCATGCGGACGGGGAGGGTAACTTCCAGAATCCTCTCCGGATACTTGATCATTTCCCGGACATCTGGCTCCAGGTTAAGCGCGTTCGCCGCCAGATCGAAATTGTGCATGGCAGCTTCATGGGCGCTCTTCGGCGTCATAATCGCCTCCAGAACGGGCATGGTTAATTACCTCCTTTAGGTAGCAAGTTCGTGCTGGGCAGTCAAGAGGAGATTCACAGCGGTAAACGCGAGACGAAAGCCGGGATTTCGCAAACCTGAAAGGGCCATCGTCCCTCCGGTGGAACTTCCCCTCTTCCTTTTCCTGTCAAAACTGTTCCATTGAGCAAGTGCCTGCCATGATGCGAGTCACAACCCGAACGTGACCAGGCTCACAAGCGTGAGTGCGCGAGCGTGAAATAGCCGCGCCGCCATTTCCATTTCAGATCGCGCTTCGGCGTGGGCACACGGGCGCTACAGCGCGATTAAGTACAGGGACGCCCGGAAGTACCATCGGATTATGCGCGTCGTGTCGCTCGCTCCCAACGTGACGTCCATAGTGGCGAGACTTGACGCACCGGACGCGCTAGCCGGGATCACGCGTCGGTGCTCGACAGGCTGAGGCAACCGCGAATTGGGATTCGCAGAGGAACAACTTCGGAACTCCATTCAGAGTCAATAAGCCAAGTGTTTAAGTCGTGAGGTCGACTTCAGCAACGTGCGCAGTCTATGTACTGCGGCGGGTATTTGCTCCAAAGAAGTGCTGCCGAAGCCCAAAACGAAGCCTTGTCGCGCCGCCTTGCCCACATAAAAAGGGGAAAGAGGCACCAGCCACAGATTTCCGGATGCACCGCGCGCGCTAAGCTCCTTATCGGGGATTCCTCTCAGTACTGCCGAAAGATGCATTCCCGCCTCGGCCCCCGTTATCTCGACTGCGGATCCCAAGTGCTCGCGGAGACTCTCGATCAGCGCGCTGCGGCGTTCCGCGTACACCGATCGCATCCGCCGGATATGACGCGCAAAATGGCCCTCGCCAATAAAACTCGCCAACACCGCCTGATGAAAAGTCGCCGGACCAATGTCCAGCGCAAACCGGGCGGCAAGAAAGCGCCCGGCCAGGTCCTCGGGAACCACCAGGTAACCAAGCCGCAAAGAGGGGAACAGCACCTTGCTGAAGGTCCCGATGTATACCACTCGCGAGTTTCGGTCGAGCCCCTGCAAGGAGGTTACGGGCACACCTTCGTAGCGGTATTCACTGTCATAGTCGTCCTCGATGATCCACGAGCCGCTGCTCTCCGCCCAGTCCAGTAATTGAAGCCGTCGCGATGCGCTCATGGTTACGCCGAGCGGATACTGGTGCGAAGGCGTAACTAGCACCGCCCGCGCAGCGCCCGATTTCCCGGCCCCAAGCCCAACATTCAGGCCCTGGGCATCAACCGCGACCGGCACAACCGTGCATCCGCTGCTTGTGAAAACACTTCGCGCAAACCGGTAGCCCGGTTCCTCCATCCAAACTTGATCTCCCGGATCCAATAGCACGCGAGCCGTGATTTCCAGACCTTGTTGCGAGCCGCTGACGATCATGATCTGGTATGCTTCGCACCGCACTCCGCGCGCTGTCCGAAGGTACGCCGCAATCGCCTCGCGAAGGTCCTTCAGTCCCATCGGGTCGCCGTAGTCAAGCGACCTGGCCTGTACATTTCGCGCGTGGCGAGTCATCAGGCGGTTCCACACGGCCAGCGGAAAATGCTCAAATGCGATCTGGCTGACGGCGAAGGGCCCCAGGCCGCGCGACCGATAGAACCCTTCCGGGCTCGGCAGACTCACGCAGCGCTCCGAGACTCGCCGTCGCTCCCTGCGGATCTTTCCCGGCCGGCCCCGAGCGATCTCGGCAATCGCCGCGCGCTCTGGCAGGGATCTGGAGACGACCGTGCCCGAGCCAACACGGCCTTCGAAATACCCTTCCACCGCGAGTTGCGCATATGCGCTCAGCACGGGCATGCGCGAGATTCCCAGTTCCAGCGCCAGCACGCGCGTGGACGGAACTCGCTGCCCCACCCGCAAATTGCCGTCCACGATCGCTTTGCGATAGCCCTGGTAAACCTGCCTGTGTAGCGCGTCCGGCGCACCCTTCTCAATTGTGATGACAGGCGCGATCCCGGAAGGAGTCTTCTTCACGGACGGATCATAATGGCTATACAGAATACGCGTCAAGTGGATATTGAATCAGGCCATTTTCCCATGTCACCCTTTCCAGTGTAACGATGCGTAAGGAGACACGCGATGACATCTCGATCGACACTTACAACGTCTATTCTCTCGTCATTTCTGCTGCTGGCCCTCGTTCCCTCGAGCGGTGGGGCTAAGAGTAAGCAGAAACAGACGAAGGGCAAGGTTGTTTACGTCTGCGCCTGCCTGCAGACGAAATCGTGCGCCTGCATGACCGAAGCCAAGACGGAAGGGCCCTGTTCCTGTGGAACGGAAGGCGGGCCGCCCATGAAGCCGGTTCCGCCCGACAGCGACTGGGCAAAACAGAATCGCGATGCGCTGGCGAAATGATTCAGACGGATCGCACGCCGGGCGTCGTCTGATGCACAAATTGCGTAAGACAGCCGCGAAAGAGGTGTAAAGCCGCTCGGGAATACACTGCTTCAAGGAGTTCCGGCGCGACCACTCGTTTTAATTCAAATCAGCTCAGGAGGAGTTATGAATCGACTGCAGCTTTGGAAAGTAGCGAGTGTTGTACTTGTTGCATGCGGTTTAGCAAGCGCTCAAACCATAACGACCTTCGAAGCTCCAGCCGCGGGCACAGGCGCCGGCCAGGGTACCGAAGCCATAGACATCAACCCGGCGGGAGCGATCGTGGGATACTACGCTGACTCAAACAACGTGGTTCACGCCTTCGTGTGCGTTTCGGGCTGCTCTTCGTCGGGCAAGTTCACCACCTTGAATGCTCCGGGCGCGGGCACAGCCGACAACGGTTCCGGCTGTCTGGCCCTCGAGTCTTGCCAGGGCACTTTCGCTTTCAGCGAGAACCTGTTCGGGGCGATTACGGGTTTCTATACTGACTCCAACAACGTGGCCCACGGCTACGTGACCGCTCCGCCCTACACGACCTTCACCGCCTTGAACGAGCCGGACGCGGGCACAGGCCCCGAACAGGGCACTGGAGCCCTAAACATCAACCTGGGAGGGGAGGTCGCCGGACAGTACTTTGACGCGAGCGGTGTACCTCACGGCTTCGTGACCGCCCCGCCTTACACCACCTTCACCTCATTCGATCCTACGGGCTCCGTGGCCACCTTTACCGCATCGGGGATTGGCCTCAACCTGGAGGGGACGCTCACGGGAGCTTACTTTGACTCAAGCGGTGTGGAACATGGCTTCGTGCGCGCTGCGAACGGCACCATCACCGAATACAACGTGACGGGCGCGGGCACGGCCGCCGGCCAGGGCACCAGCACTTCGGGCATCAACGACCTAGGTGTGATCATGGGACTCTACATTGATTCGAGCGATGTGGACCACGGATACGTCCGCTCTCCGTTCGGCGCCATCACCACGTTCAACGTTTCGGGCGCGGGCACAGGCTCCGGCCAAGGGACCGTACCTGAGGGCAACAACCTGGAAGGGGAAATTACGGGACAATACATCGACTCGAGCGGGGTGAATCACGGCTTCGTGCGGAGTCCTTTCGGCGCCATCACCACCTTCGACGCTCCAGGGGCGGGCACAAGCGCCGGCCAAGGCACGGTCCCGCTTACCCCCAACCTGTTCGGGACGATCACCGGATTCTACATCGACGCGAACGGTGTTCTTCACGGCTTCCTGCGGACCCCGTAGGCCCGCTTATCTCGGGAATACGATGCGCTCAACCAGTGGTTAGTGGCAAGTGGCGAAAGTCGGACCTCCAACCACTAACCACCAGCCACTAGTCACTAGTGTGATGACATGATGAGAATCAGTTTCGGGCGTCACGTGTTGGGATTGGCTGCCGTTGTTTTTGGTGTTATCGCTTTAGTCTGGCGTGACTTTAACGGTTGGCAGCAGATCACGGTACTGGGGAACATTCCCCACCGCGAGATTCTAGTATACTTTGCCGCTGCCATGCAGTTGGTTGGGGGTTTCGCGATTCAATGGCCGAGGACGGCGCGAGCCGGCGCCGCAATGTTGCTCGCCATCTATCTTGTCTTTGCCTTACTTTGGGTACCGCGCATCGCTGCGAAACCGTTCATTTACGATCCTTGGGGCAACTTTTTTGAGCAATTCTCTCTGGTTTCTGGCGCCCTGATCGTTTACGCGTTGTTCGATCGCGGCAACGCAGAACGAACGGCCAGGTTGGCTCGGATCGGGTACATTTGTTTTGGAATCTGCGTTGTTTCATTCACTTTGGACCAACTCTTTTATCTTTCTGCGACGGTGAGCTTCGTTCCGAAGTGGATTCCCCCGGGACAAATGTTCTGGGCGATAGCGACCACGATCGCGTTTGCGCTGGCGGCTATCGCGCTGCTTTCAGGACGTTTGGCTCTCCTGGCATCCCGGTTACTTGTCGTAATGATCGTCGGCTTCGGATTGCTCGTATGGTTGCCCGCAGCCTTTGCCGATCCACACAAGCTGTTCAATTGGGCTGGCAACGCCGAGAACCTGGCAATAGCCGGTGCGGCGTGGATCGTGACCGATTTCCTCGGCCACAACCGCGCTAGCTCGACGTCCAGTCCCTGACCGCGTGCCCACCCGCCCCAAGTTTCGGACAACAGGACATCCGTGACTTGTCACGGCCCATAGCGTCTTGCGCTAGAATTGACACGGTGCGCCGCGGCGCCGGCTTCCATGATCCCAGGCACCACAACGTTCATCCTCGTCACGATGCTCATCAAACTGGGCCTGATCGCGGCGCTGGCGAGCATCATCGCGCGCTTTGAGCTCTTCAAGCGCCTGATCTTCGTGGAGCAGCGCACGCCCCGGCAGAAGCTGCAATTTGCCGTTTTTCTGGGTGTGCCGTTCATGCTGGCCACCCTCACGCGCCTGGTGGCGCACTTCCCCGGCGCCGATCTCAGCCTGGAAGCTACGGTACTGGCCGGCCTGCTGGGCGGGACCATCACTGGCCTGGTGGTGGGCATGATGGTGAGCCTGCCGGCATGGCTGCACTGGGGCGAGTTTCTGGCGCCGTTGATGGCCACGCTCTACGCGGTGATGGCCGGGACCGCCCGCTGGATCTGCCCGGACAAGGAAGCCATCTGGAAGTTCTCGCCCTTCGTCGATCTCAGCCTTTACCGCTCCATCCGGCAGCGATTCCGCGCTCCGGTCCTCGACTGGCAGGTGCTATTCGCGCTCATCTGCGTGATTCTTGAAATCGCGCGCATGATCGTAAGCAGCCTGGGCCCGCACGTCCTGTTCGGCATCAATTCCCCGCATCTGCTCGGACGTGTTCTGATCGTGCTGGGCACCGTCATAGGCGTAGCTCTGCCAGTACGCATCTGGAACAACACGCGGATCGAGCGCAAGCTCGAAGAACAGGAGCGAATGCTGATGCAAGCGCGCGTGGACGCGTTGATCAGCCAGATCAATCCGCACTTCCTGTTCAACACTCTGAACACGGTCTCGTCACTGATTCGCTTCGACCCCGAAACGGCTCGCACGGTAGTCCTGAAACTTTCCAACATCCTGCGCCGGCGGCTGCGCTCACAGGCGCATTTTCTCACTCTCAAGCAGGAACTCGATTTCATTGACGATTACCTCTCCATCGAAGTGGTACGTTTCGGAAGCGACAAGCTGCGAGTGCGCAAGGAGATCGATGCGGCGACGCTCGACTCAACCATTCCTAGCATGATCCTGCAGCCGATGGTGGAGAACGCCATCCGGCACGGGATCGGCCCCAAGGTGGAAGGCGGCACCATCACGCTTCGAACCTCACACCCGAACGGCCGGTTGGTGGTGGAGATCAGTGATGACGGCGTAGGAATCTCGCCGGAGCGGCAGCGCGAGGGGTTCGAATCGGGAATCGGTATTCGCAACGTCCGGGAACGCTTGCACGTACTCTACGGCGACGATTTCAAGTTGCGCGTCGACAGCCAACCGGGCCAGGGCACGTCGATCCGGATCGAATTGCCGGAGTTGATCACGCGGGAAAAGCCCGAAACCGCAATGGCGGAGGCCGGGGGGCGGTAAACGGTTGCCGGTTCGCGGTTGCCGGTCGTCGATAATTCCTGGTTCGTGGGATCGTCCAATCGGCGTCCTGCGAGAGTGTGGCCAACAGGAATGAGCATTTGGCGCTGCGATCTACGAGCAACGATCCACGATCCGAACTGAGGACTGAAAACCGACTACCGGCAACCGACTACCGACGATGTGCTATATTCCGAGAGTCGGGGGACAAGGCAACATTCGTGCGGAAGGTAACGTCCTAGCAAGGACGCCGGAAGCGTCGGCTGAACAA
This sequence comes from Terriglobia bacterium, assembly GCA_030038235.1. Classification (GTDB taxonomy): domain Bacteria; phylum Acidobacteriota; class Terriglobia; order UBA7540; family UBA7540; genus Gp13-AA77. The sequence continues at coordinate 1,730 of JASHPE010000023.1, read as the reverse complement.
CTCGCCGGAGGGGCGGCGCCGGCCGGACATAGAAACGAGGTCAAAAACTGCGCATGGCAGACGACTCCAACAACGAAGCCAAGACTCCGCCGCGCTCGATGAGCATGATCGAGAACCGCTTTCGCGACATTTACCTGAACTTTTACAAGCAAAGCTACTTCACCCCGACGGCGCTCGACTTGAAGACCAAGGAACTGATCGCCATCGGGGTGTCGCTGGCGGTGAAGTGCGAAGGCTGCCTCGAAGGCCATCTCAAAAAGGCTCTCGAGATCGGGTGCACCAGGGAAGAGATCAGCGACGCGGTCGTGGTGGCCATCGGCATCGCCGCTGCCGGGATCCTCGACATGTCGGACAAAGCGGCGATCAAGCTCGACCTCCATCACTTCGAAGGACTCAAACTTAAGGTCAGCGCCACCGAGTAGTGGCGCTTGTGGTGCACGCCTCCGTGCCTACTTGCAGGCCTCCAGCCTGCCGGGTCGCAAAACGCCAAAGCAGCGCACTGGATGCAAGGCTGTACGCAGGACGCCGCCGCACGCAGGACGCGTGCACCACAATGCGTGCACCACAAGTGCATGGTACGCCCTGTAGCCTATGAACTACCGCGTGATCGCCGGCCTTTTTCTGCTGCTGTGCCTCGGACTCGCCGACAATCAGACCATTCCGGCGCTGCTGCCCACCTTGATGAGCGCATTCGGCACGGGCATCAGGGTGACGAACCTGCTGGTGGTGCTGTACGCCGTGGGCGCGGCGTTGGCCGCGTTCCTCACCGGATCGCTTTCCGATCATTACGGACGGCGGCCGTTCCTGATCGCGGGCGCCGTCGTGTTCCTACTCACCTCCGTCGTCGCATCCCTCAGCCGTACTTTCGCGGAACTAGTCCTGGCTCGCGCTTTCACGGGTCTGGCGGCGGGAACCCTCTCCACGTGCTCGATCGCGTATGCCGGCGACTGGTTCCCTTACGGCATCCGCGGACGCGCCCTCGGCCTGATTTCGTCCGCGTACTTCGTGGCGCCGCTCGGTGTGCCCGTAGCCGGAGTGATCGCCGACCGCTTCGGTTGGTCGCGTGTTTTCGCCGCTTTTGCGGCGGTCGCGCTGGTGGTCGCCATAGCGTCGCTCAGGCTTCCTCAAGACATGCCGCCTCATCGGCTGAACGGCGAAAGCCCAGTGCCCGAGGGCAACCTGCGCCACACGCTGTCGGTCTTCTGGCACTTCCTCGGACGTCGTGACACGTCGGCGATGCTGGTGATCGCGTTCCTTGTGTCCGGCGGTCTGGTAAGCTTTCTTACTTATATCGGTGTCTGGCTGCACTCGAGCTTCGGGCTCACGACCGCGAAGATCGGCCTGGTATTCATGGTCGGAGGACTGGTGGCTGTGGGAGCAGCGCCGCTCGGCGGGGTGCTGTCGGATCGCTGGGGCAAGCGCGGCGTCTCCATCGCCAGCAATGTCCTGCTGGCACTGACCATGGCCGCGCTGCCGCTGCTCGGATGGGGCATTGGCTTGCTGATCGTCTTCATCGGCGTAAGCTTAGCGATCGGATTTCGCCAGGGACCGATTACCGCGCTTATGACGGAGATGGTGCCGCAGAGCCGAAGGGGATCATTCGTGGCCATGCGCAACATCGCCTCGCAGCTCGGCATCGGCGCCGCCGTGTTCGCCGGAGGATTGCTTTACGCCTGGCGCGGCTATATCGCGGTGACGTCGCTTTCCGCAGTGATGGCCGCCGTGGTCGC
>JASHPE010000259.1 GCA_030038235.1 Terriglobia bacterium | reverse complement strand
CGCCCGAATTGGAAGTCTGGCAGAGGCTCTGGGCGGTAAAGGAGTTTCGAGCGATTCGGCTCTAAAGAAACACCTGGCCCGCCATGCCGGTTATGACGATCATGCCTTCGTAGCCCTGAACACAGCCCTCTTTGAAGACGGCGCCTTAATTGAAATCGCTCCAAATACAGTGGTGGAGAAACCCCTTGCCCTCTTCTTCGTGACGATCCCCGGTTCTGAACCGGCGATGACGCACCCGCGCAATTTGATCGAGGTCGGCGAGGGCGCTCAGGCGAGTTTTATTGAGTTGCACAGCGGTTTCGATCGACCAGATTCGCCGAGGGCCATTCCTTACTTTACCAACGCCGTCACAGAAGTCGTGGCGGGCGAAAGTGCCATCGTGGACTACACCCGAATCCAGCAGGAGACAGAGCACGGCTATCACGTGGGCATCGTGCAGACCGAGCAGGGCCGATCGTCGAGCGTCACCACGCACTCCATGGCTCTGGGGGGCCGGCTCGACCGCGAGGAAGTTCGCGCGGTGCTCAACGGCGAAGGCGCCGAGGCGTTGTTGCACGGGCTTTATGTGATCAGCGGGCATCAGCACGTCGACAATCACACATTGATCGACCACGCCAAGGCGCACTGCGCGAGCCGCGAAGTGTACAAGGGCGTGCTCGACGGCTATGCCGCCGGAGTTTTCAACGGAAAGATTGCGGTGCGCAAAGACGCGCAGAAGACCGACTCCAAGCAGAGCAACAAGAATCTGCTGCTCTCCGAAAACGCAACCATCAACACCAAACCGCAGCTCGAGATCTTCGCCGACGATGTGAAATGCACCCACGGCGCCACTATCGGGCAGATCGATCCCGAAGCGGTGTTTTACCTGCGCTCGCGCGGCATCGGTCTGGAAGAGGCGCGCAATCTGCTGGTCCAGGCGTTCGCCAACGACATTCTGGACCGCATCAAGTTCGAACCGCTGCGATCGAGCTTGCGCGAAACAATGGCTACCAGGCTCGGCCACACGAAAAGAGCGACGAACGAGCATTACAGTGCCGACGGGATGAGTTCGCTCGAAGAAGGGGAGCGGTAAGGAGGCATGATGGCAACCGCAGTCACGCAGGAGGTCTTAGGCCGGATGGAACCGCCGCCAGTAAACGCCGCTCAAGCATTCGATGTGGAGCGCGTTCGCCGGGACTTTCCAATACTCCACCAGCAGGTACACGGCAAGCCCCTGGTCTATCTCGATAACGCCGCCACCAGCCAGAAGCCTCTGGTTGTGGTCGACGCCGAACGTGATTTCTATTTGCACGACTGCGCCAACATCCATCGCGGCGTGCATGAGCTTTCCGAGCGCGCCACGCACAAATACGAAGAGGTGCGCCGCAAAGTTCAGCATCTGCTGAATGCACCCGACCTGCACGAGATCGTCTTTCTGCGCGGAACCACAGAGGCGCTGAACCTGGTGGCGAACACGTTCGGCCGCAGGGTCCTCAAGCCCGGCGACGAAGTGGTGATCACCGCCATGGAGCATCACTCCAATATCGTGCCCTGGCAGATTTTGCGCGACGAGCAAGGAATCGTGCTGAAGGTGGCGCCGATCAATGATGCCGGAGAGCTGATGTGGGACGAATATCAGAACCTGCTGGGGCCGCGGACGCGCCTAGTCTCCGTGGCTCACGTTTCGAACGTGCTCGGCACCATCAATCCGCTGAGGCGCATCGTAGAGGCGGCGCACGCACAGAACATTCCTGTGCTGGTGGACGGCGCGCAGGCAGCGCCTCATCTGCCGATCGACGTGCAGTCGATCGATTGCGATTTCTACACGTTCTCAAGCCACAAGATTTTCGGGCCCACCGGAGTGGGCGCGCTTTATGGGAAGACCCGGTGGCTCGAAGCTTTGCCGCCTTACCAGGGCGGAGGCGACATGATCCGGTCGGTCTCGTTCGAGAAGACCATTTACAACGCGCTGCCTTACAAGTTCGAAGCAGGCACGCCCAACATCGGCGCGACCATCGGTCTGGGCGCTGCCATTGATTACGTCACGGCGCTCGGATACGAGAACATGGCCCGGCATGAACACGATCTGCTCTCGTATGGCGCCGAGCGGCTGCTCGAGATTCCAGGGCTGCGGATCATCGGCACGGCGCGTGAAAAGGCATCGGTAATCTCGTTCGTCGTCGCAGGAATACATCCTCACGATATCGGCACGATTCTCGACCATGAAGGCGTGGCGATCCGGACCGGCCACCACTGCGCCGAGCCGTTGATGCACCGGTTCAACGTTCCGGCGACAGCGCGGGTGTCGCTGGCGTTTTACAACACGCGCGAAGAAATCGACCGGCTGGTGGCGGCCGTGGAGAAGGCGAAGGGGCTGTTAGGTTGAGTACTCACGGGGGTACAGGATGACGGACGAGCAATTTGAAAAGCGGATGGAATTCATCATCGAGCAGCAAGCGCAATTCGGCGTCGGCGTTCAAAAACTGGAGGAGGCCCAGGCAACGCTCGAAAGGAACCAGGTTGAAACTGACGCGAAAATCCGCGCACTCGCAACCGTGTCACTCTCGCTAACCGAACACATCGAGACGCTCGCGCACCACCTGGCGGACATCGACCGGCGGCTGGCGAGCTTCATTAGTGAAACGAATGCGCGATTTCTGGCGACGGACGAAAAGATCCGGACCCTGGTGGAATCGCAATCTCAGGCGGACCAGCGGATGGACGCACTCATCGACGTCATCAGGCGCGAGAAGGAGCGCGGGAATCCAGGGCAGTAAGGGGCGAGCGTCATGGCAGATTTGACCGGACTCTATCAGGAAGTGATCCTCGACCACAGCAAGCGACCGCGCAATTTCCGCGTGCTCGACGACGCAACGGCGCGCGCCGAAGGCTACAACCCGCTTTGCGGTGATCGCCTGACGCTGTACGTGCGCCTGGAGGGCGACAAGATCAGCGACATCGCCTTCAAGGGGTCCGGATGCGCGATCTCGACGGCTTCGGCTTCGATTCTGACTGAGACCCTCAAGGGCAAGACGCGCGTCGAGGCGGAAGCGCTGTTTGAGACTTTTCACGATCTGGTGACGGGAAAGCTCGGAGCCCGCGACAATCTCGGCAAGCTTGCTGTATTTTCGGGAGTATCCGAATTTCCCGCCCGCGTGAAATGCGCCACGCTTTCCTGGCACACGTTGAAGAGCGTGCTCGCCGGCGACACGGCCCCGGCAACAACCGAAACCGAAGACGCCGAGGATCAGGCCGCGCGCTAGCGTTGGCTGAGAAGAGAGTTGGAGAAACCGTTTATGGAACATCCCCTGGCAGGTTACATGCACCCGATGACTGAGGTGGCGACCCACCCCGACGATGGGGCGCATGAGCCGGCGAAAGCCTCGACACAGCATCTTGGCGCCATGGAGCGCATCGCGATTTACGACAAGGTGATCGACATTCTCCATACGTGTTACGACCCGGAGATTCCTGTCGACATCTACGAACTCGGCCTGATTTACGACGTCAAAGTGGAAGAATCGGGCGAAGTGAACCTGAAGATGACGCTCACTGCGCCCAACTGTCCGGCGGCGCAGTCACTGCCCACGGAGGTCAAATACAAGGCCGAAAGCGTGCCCGGCGTGACGGGGGCAAACGTTGAGATAGTCTGGGAGCCGCCCTGGGACATGAGCAAAATGACTGAAGCCGCGCGGCTGCAGTTGGGAATGATTTGAGTATTCGAAACTCGAAATACGAAACTCGAGAATCGTCGTCATGCCGCGATGAGGCGATTTACGAGTTTCGAATGTCGGCCTTTAGAGGGTGCTCCATGAAGCTGACCGCCCAGGAAGAATACGGACTGCGATGTCTGCTGCGCCTTGCCCGGCGCGATTCTGCCGAAAGCATGACTATCGGCGCGCTGAGCCTCGCCGAGGGTATCTCGACGCACTATGTCGCCAAGCTTCTGCGCATTCTGCGCCGTGGCGGCTTTGTGAAGGCGGCTCGCGGCCAGGCCGGAGGCTACACGTTGGCTCGCGATGCCAGCCAGATCGTGGTCGGCGAGGCGCTGGCGCTGCTTGGCGGACGCCTCTACGAGCCTGCCGCGTTCTGTCACGAGCACTCCGGCAGCGAGGTACTCTGTACCAACTCCGTGGACTGCTCCATCCGCTCGCTCTGGCGCACCGTGCAACTGGTTGTAGACCAGGTGCTGGCGCGCACCACGCTGAAGGACCTGGTCAGCGATGAGCAACAGATGACGGTATGGGCGGACAATCTCGTGCATATCTCCGCAGGTCCCATGGCCGGCGCTGAGGTGGGCCAGAATTAGAGGCGGAGACCCAAGCAGCGGGAGCGCGCTCAAACAGGAATGACGATGTCGTCCGAAACCACCGAAATCTCGATCGTGCAAAGCCCGCTGGCGGATTTGCATGCGTTGCGGGCGGCGCCGCTCCTGGCATACCACGGCGCTCATGTCCCGGCGCGCTTTGCGGGAGCGGACGTCGAACACCGCGCGGTCCGCTCCGGCGCCGGATTTTTCGACTTCTGCTTCCGATCCAAGTTCACCCTCAGTGGAGAACATCGAGCCCGCTTTCTGCACCGTATCATTTCGAACGACGTGAAGAACCTCACCCCCGGCCAGGGCGTATACGCCACACTGCTGAGCGCCCAGGGACGTATCCTGGCCGACCTTTATGCGTATGCCGACGCCGAACGGCTCTGGATCGACACCGATGCCGACCTCGCCCCCAAGGCAATCGCGATTCTCCAACGTTACATCATCGGCGACCGCGTGACGATCGAGCCGAGCGACGTCGGAGCAGTCGCTCTGCAGGGACCCGACTCGCGGCGAATGCTGGAGTCGCTATTCGAGGCCGGGGTCGAAGGCCTGCCGCAAGATGAGCTGAACCACGTCGTGCGAGAGTTCGACGGCCAGCCGGCGCGCGTCGTGCGCCGATCGAGCACCGGCGAGGAAGGCTATGAGATCTGGCTTGGACCTGCGGAGCTTCGGAACTTCTGGACCCACGCAATGAAAGCGGGTCTCGTCCCTTGCGGCCTCGACGCGCTCGAGAGCTTGCGGATCGAAGCGGGTATTGGGCGTTATGGACCCGACTTTGGAGAGGACACGCTGCCCCTCGAAGCGGGTCTGTTCAATGCGCTCAGTTTCAACAAGGGCTGCTACATCGGGCAGGAGATTGTGGAGCGCGCGCGCAGCCGCGGTCACGTGAACTGGAAACTCGTCGGTTTACGGTTTCTCCCCGGCGACGCCGTGCCGTCGACGGGCGAGAAGTTGCGAGAAGCGGGAGGCGCGGAAATCGGCGAGATCACCAGCGCCTGTTTGTCTCCTACTCTCGGAAGGCCCGTGGCGCTCAGTTACGTGCGGCGTGAGGTGTCACAGCCGGGCACGCGCCTCAGTTCCGCGAGCGCAGTTCCGGAGGTCGTTGAGCTGCCATTCGTGAGCTCAGGCACAACGGTGCATGCGACCGTATCTAATTGATCTAGCAATATTAGCTTTTGTAAGTCTTTTCGTAAGAAATTTTGCGCGTCCCCCTCGCCTCGTGGTAGTGTAGGACAGTTTATGGTCTGGGCGGAAAGCATCGGCGTCCTTGCCGCGGTCGGCCTGATCACACGCAGGCTGCTGGGACTGAGTGGGGCTCGTTCATATTGGGACCTGCCTCTGACTGACGCTCGCGGACGCTTGATCCGGGCCGTCACGTTGGAGCTCGAAGCGCAGTCTGCAGTCTTAGCAGTTTCCCTCAACGAGGCCATGGAAGAAAGCGACTCCGGCGAGCCGGAGCTCGCGTGGAGCACGCTCCACCTGGTAACTACGGCTCAGTGGGTCCGTCAAGCGGATACATTGGCGCTGCTGCTGCGTGCAGTGATACGTCATTCGCCGCTAGCCCGAGTATCACTGCCGGCGCGCACGCTGATACCGGAGTTCTTCAAGTCGGACGCCATGCGTGGTTACCTGGCGCTGCACGACAGCACCGACCAGTTTGTATTTCGCAGCAAGCCACGGTTCAATTTGCACGTTCGGACTCTGGACGAGGCCCTGGCCAGGCTGACGTCGGACTTCCTGGAGGCTCAGCCAGGGCCGCTGCCGTCACCCGACTCCGGCCTGTGGATGCATCTCGACGATAATTTCCATGATTTTGACCTGCTCAGCAAGGAGACGGTGCTCGCCGTACGCGGCGTAGTCGGCTGCCTGCCTGCTGCTGCCCTCGAAAGCTTCGCTGCCGAGATCCTCCCGGCGTTGCGCCGCGGCGTCCGGTCGTGCGACGAATACAGGGACGCCTGACCAAATCCTTTCAACTCCCCGGCAACCCCGCAAGCCGCAGCGGTGGCATCCTCAAACCACATAAGATCGCAGCTTTGGACTTATCTTGAGCATAGGCTCCGTGGCAAGTTGCACTTCCTCCGCAGTCACGCCGGGTGCTGTCTCCTTCAGGATCAAACCTTCCCCGCTGACGTCGATAACGGCGAGCTCCGTGACGATGGTGTCCACAACGCCCGCCCCCGTCAGTGGCAGCGTGCAACGCTTCAGGATCTTCGGGCGACCGTCTTTCGTCGTATGTTCCATGGCCACGATCACACGGTTTGCGCCTGCCACCAGATCCATGCTGCCGCCCATACCCTTCACAACCTTGCCGGGAATCATCCAGCTCGCGAGATTACCGAGTTCGTCCACCTCCATGGCGCCGAGGACGGTCAGATCCACATGACCGCCGCGGATCATGGCAAAGGAATCCGCGCTCGAAAAGTATGAAGTGCCGGGAATCTCCGTGACCGTCTCTTTGCCGGCATTGATGAGATCGGGGTCTTCTTCGCTTTCGAAAGGAAACGGTCCTACGCCCAGCATGCCGTTTTCGGACTGGAGAACGACCTCGATTCCCAGCGGGACGAAATTTGAGACGAGCGTCGGAATACCGATGCCGAGATTGACGTAGTAGCCATCCCGGAGTTCCTGACCGATGCGGCGAGCGATGAGTTCGCGCTTGTCCATGGTGGGTGGGAACTTCAGCCTCGTAACTCCTTCAGGATCTCGTCGAGGGCCTTGTCGGTACCCAGAGCCGAACGCCTTACAGACTGCAGCAATTCATTTATCGATGAATCTTGAACTTCCAACAATATGCGGCCGTTTGCGTCAGTTAGCTTCAAAAAACTCGCCGTGAACTCATTGCTTTTAAATTTAGCTTTGGAGTGCAGGCAATCCTTCCCTCACGCGTCGCTTTGGTCAGTTCCTCGACAAGCTGCTTGTCTTTAGGCTCAATCATGAGGCTCTTTGTCTCCCCTCCTCCACTTTTCTGACTTAGATTGCCCCAGTTTTGTTGGAGGAAGCCACTCGTTGCCGCCATCCAAGCTAATTCTAGTCCATTTCTCAAGCCCTCGCCCGCGTCGTTCGCTTTTCGATCCTCTTCTCGTATGCGGTCCCCAGAAAGAGCCGCTTCACGTAGACGCCAGGCGTGTGGATCGCGTCCGGATCGAGCTCACCGAGTTCCACCAGGTGCTCGACCTCCGCGATTGTAACCCTTGCGGCCGTCGCCATCACCGGATTGAAATTTCGCGCCGTCTTGCGATAGACCAGATTTCCCCAGCGATCGCCCTTCCACGCCTTGATGAAGGCGAAATCCGCCGTGAGCGCACGCTCCAGCACATACTTTCGGCCTTCAAACTCGCGCACTTCCTTGCCTTCGCTCACCATGGTGCCCACGCCCGTCGGTGTGTAGAATCCAGCGACTCCCGCTCCGCCGGCGCGGATGCGTTCGGCGAGCGTGCCCTGCGGATTGAGTAGCAGTTCGACCTCGCCCTTGAGAGCCTGCTCCTCCAGGCGCTTGTTCTCGCCCACATAGCTGCCGATCACCCGGCTGATTTGCCGCGTCTCCAGCAGCTTGCCGAGGCCGAAGTCGCCCACACCCGCATTATTGCTGATCACGGTGAGGTTCCGGACGCCTTTGCGGCGCGCGGCATCGATGAGGTTCTCCGGAATTCCGCAAAGTCCGAAGCCTCCCACCATGATGCTGGCGCCGTCTTCGAGGTCCGCGATGGCCGAGCCGGCGTCAGGAAAGACCTTGTTCACAGTTTCTCTTCACCTTCAACGATATGACCCTTTCGATGGATGTCAGGGCACATTTCGCCAGCGCTCGCGAAGCCGGCGTGCCTGGTCAAACTCAGCGGCCAGGCGCTCATCTCCAAGATGTTCCTTCATCGCCTCGAGCTTGTCCATGAAGGCGTCTATGGCCGCTCGCAGATGATCCGCGTTCGTCAGTCCCACGTCGCGCCAGATGGAGTAAGGGCTATCGGCGAGGCGCGTCATGTCGCGAAAGCCGCCGGCCGCGAGTTCGAGTGGCAGCGATGGACCTGCTTCGCCGGCGGACGCCGCGAGTGCGGTCGAGAGCAACTGTGGCACATGGCTGAGGAACGCCAGCGCGCGATCGTGTTCCTCAGCGTCGATGACAACGGGCTCCGCGCCAACCCGGCGCAGCAAGTGTCGAAATGCCCGGACACGCGAATCGTCAAGATCCTCAAGACCGAGCGGCGTCAGCACGTACCGGGTTCCCTCGAAGAGATCCGGGTCCGCGTTCTGGATTCCCGATTGCTCTTTGCCTGCCAGCGGATGCCCGCCGAGGAACAACGCGCCTTCGCCGAAAAGTTCGCCCGCCCGATTCAAGATCACTCGTTTGGTGCTGCCCGTGTCGGTCACGAGCGCCTGCGGCGCCGCCGCAGCCCGGATGTCAGGAAGTTGCTCGAGGATGGCTCCGACGGGCGTTGCCATGATGACAAGATCGGAGCCGCGAGCCGCCGCCGCCGGGTCAGGCTCCGCTTCGTCGGCCGCGCCCATTTCCAAGGCGCGATCGAGAATGTCGTGGCGGTCGCAGGCTACGATCCGCCCGCCAAATCCGCGGCGCTTTAGCGCCAGCGCCCACGAGCCGCCGATCAGACCAAGGCCGACCACAGCGACTCGCGAGAAGGGACTGGAGAAAAATTCCATAGCATGCGTGCGCAAGCCCGGAAGCGCGTCAAAGAGTGCGGTCCACAGCCTCCGCGATCACGCGCAACTGTTTCATCAATTGCTCAAACTGGTCGGGAAAGAGGGCCTGGGGACCGTCGCTCAGCGCGCGATCGGGATCGTGATGGACCTCCACCAGAATTCCGTCGGCGCCGGCCGCCACTGCCGCCCGCGCCATGGGCAGGACCTTATCCCGCCGTCCGGTGGCGTGCGATGGATCGGCGATGATGGGCAGGTGGGAGAGTTTCTGGATCACCGGAATCGCCGAGACGTCCAGCGTGTTGCGCGTATAGCTCTCGAAGGTGCGGATGCCGCGCTCGCACAGGATCACGTTGTAGTTTCCGCCTGACATGATGTACTCGGCGGAGAGCAGCAGTTCTTCGATGGTGGCGGCAATGCCCCGCTTCAGCAACACCGGCTTTGAAACTTTGCCGAGTTCTCTCAACAGGTTGTAATTCTGCATGTTGCGCGCGCCCACCTGCAACACGTCGACGTATTCGAGCATGAGCGGGATCTGCGTCTGGTCCATGATTTCCGACACCACCACCATGTTGTAGCGATCGGCCACCTGGCGAAAGATCTCAAGCCCGTGCTGTCCCAGTCCCTGAAACGAATACGGCGAAGTTCGGGGCTTAAAGGCGCCGCCACGCATCACCCGCACACCCAGCCTGGAAACCAGTCCGGCGATAACTTCCATCTGCTCGGCGCCCTCCACGCTGCAGGGCCCCGCCATCACCACCACTTGCTTGCCGCCCACCTTCACGCCGCGGCCCAGGTCCACCACGGTGCCCTCGGGACGGAAGTGGCGGCTGGCCAGCTTATAGGGCGCCACCACCGGGTGAACTTCCTGCACGCCCTCCATCAGCTCCACCACGCGCGTGTCGAACTCGGTCTTGGCGCCTACCCCGCCGAGCACGGTCTGCAGGGCGCCCGTGGAGCGATGAACGTCAAATCCCTGGTCCATCAGATTGCGAATGACGGCCTGGATCTGCTCCTCGCTCGCGCCCTCTTGCATCACCACAATCATTTCCGGCTTACTCCTTCTCTTCTTTGGACCTTTCCTCGGGCTCTTTGCCGGGCCCCGTCTTGGGGGCGCTCGGATCGTCGCCCGGCCAAGCTCTCAACTCGGGTTCGCTCATGGTGTGGCGCTCCAGCGACCTCGCTTCGTCAATGATGCGCTCAAACAGACGGCGGATGGCGGCATCGTCCAGCGGCCCGGGGTTCGACTGCACCACATGGCGCAGAATCTCGCCCTCGCGCTCGGGTTGCCACACCGGCTGGTGGTTCTGCTTCTTCCACTGCCCCGCCTTGACCGCCCACTCGGCGCGCTCGTTGAGCAGCTTCAGCAGTTGCTCATCGATCTCATCGATCTGCTTTCGACAGCGTTCAAGTTCGGTCATGTTCGAAACCGGAATCTCTGCCCTTCAGCCAGTGTACAAAATCGCGCACGGCCGGCGCTCCGCCCGCCGGGTATCGCTCCTCAATCGCATGCACGACGGCGCTGCCGACCACGGCCGCGTCGGCCAGGGCCTGCACCGCCTTCACCTGCTCGGGAGTGGAGACGCCGAAGCCGACCGCAAGCGGCAGATCGGTGAAGCGCCGAGCGCGCTCGACCAGCGGCGGCACCGCGGCCGATAAGCTCTGGCGCTCTCCCGTCACTCCAGTGCGCGACACAAGGTACAGAAATCCCGTCGAGACGGCGGCCAGGCGCTCGATGCGCTCGTCGCTGGAAGTAGGCGACGCCAGGAAGACTGTGTCCACATGATGGCTGCGCATCACGGCGATGTAATCGCCGGCCTCCTCGGGCGTGAGATCGACGATCAGCGTGCCATCAGCGCCCGCACGACTGGCATCGCGCGCGAAACTCTCGAGTCCGTATTGCAGCACGGGATTGAAGTAGGTGAAGAGCACGATGGGCGCGCCCAGCCTCTCGCGCCAGCGCGGCAGATACTCGAGCACCTTGCGGAGCGTAGCGCCGCCATGTACCGCGCGTTCCGAAGCGCGCTGGATCACAGGGCCGTCGGCGAGCGGATCGGAGAACGGAATGCCAAGCTCGATCACGTCCGCGCCGCCCTGATCGACGGCTTCCAGCAATTTGCCCGTAGCCTCGAGCAACGGGTCGCCGGCAGTGAGATAGATCACCAGAGCCTTCTCTCCTCGCTTGCGAAGATCGCGGAATCGGCCCTCCAGCCTGGACTCAATCCCGATCCGGGTCGCGCCGCGATTCGGCGCTGTCTGGCGTTCGCTTCCGGCTGATTTTAGCGTCTCACTCATGCGCGTCAACAACGTAACCGCCTTTGTTTTCAACAATCTGACGGTTTTGGAAGACAGAAATAAAAGTGCTTTGTTTTCAATAACCTGACGGTTTCGTTTCTTAAAAAGGCTAGCGACCAACTCAACTCATCCGTGGACCCTTGCGCGAACCCCCAATGTTTCGACTGTAATTGCTTTATTATCATACTCTTATAATGAACCGCGGCGCTTTTAAAGGACGGATCTCGCGTATTATAATGTCCGTTATTACTGGTAAAATTACTATCAGCGGTTAGGCTCACAGAACGACAGTAAACGGCGTGCAGAAAAGTCCGAGAAACAGGGGCACGAACCACCACGCCTTGCTCATACCTCGATCTCTTGGACGAGGGCATCCCAGCGCCTCCGCCCTATCGCCTTCGCTGATGCATCCTGGGAGGTATGGAACGTGTACTGCGTAGCCGCCATCGTCGCTGGGCTCAACCACAACGCGGAGTTTCATGTTAAGTGACCTCGCTCCCAGTCTAGCACGCGATGAACGACCCGATCACACCCAGCGCCTCGCGGCGGGCCGGCCCTGTACCGGGGGCGTCCCTACGCCCACAAAGATTTGGGGAAAGGCGGCGCGATCGATACGGCGCTCCCACAAGAATGCCAGCGCATACAGGCCTCCGAAGAATCCAGGCAAGGCTGCGAGGACCGTGTGTGAATCGGCTAGCATAGCGGCCATCGCCCACACCACTAACACCAGGGCAACCGTTGCCGACCGAATCCAGGGCGTCATCCTTTGAACGAGCTGAGGGAGATTTTCCCGGTAGAGGCTGGGTTCAGTCTCACCAGGTTGTGTATTTAGGATTAGGATCCTACCCGAACGACTGAAAAATTCCCAAGTCCTTGTCGCCTCGTCCGGAAAGATTCACAACCACGATCGACGCTCGTGACATCGCAGACGCGCGCTTGATGACCTCCGCCACCGCATGGGCCGATTCGAGCGCCGGAATAATCCCCTCGGTTCGAGCCAGTGTTTTCGCGGCTTCGAGCGCTTCGCCGTCGCTCGCCGGAACGTACTCGACCCGGCCCGCGCGGAACAGCGCCGCGTGCTCGGGCCCGATGGCGGGGTAATCGAGACCTGCCGAGACGGAATGTGTGGTTGAAACCATGCCGTCGTCCGTCTGAAGCATGTAAGTGTAAGTGCCGTGCAGCACGCCCGGTCTTCCACCGGCGAAGCGCGCCGCGTGCTCGCCGAGTTTGAGGCTGCGTCCACCGGCTTCGACGCCGACCATTTTCACGCTCGCATCGCCGAGAAAATCGTAGAAGAGGCCGATCGAGTTGCTGCCGCCGCCCACGCAAGCGAACAAGTAATCCGGGAGTCGCCCCGCAACTTCCAGAATCTGCCGACGCGCCTCCTGGCCGATCACGCGATGGAACTCGCGCACCATTTCGGGATAAGGGTGGGGTCCGAGCACCGATCCGAGCAGATAATGCGTGCTCTCGACGTTCGTCACCCATTCGCGCATGGCTTCATTGATGGCGTCTTTCAGCGTGCGCGACCCGGCGCTCACGCCCACGACCTCGGTGCCGAGCAATCGCATGCGGAAGACGTTCGGCGCCTGCCGCGCCATGTCCTCCTCGCCCATGTAGACCACGCATTCGAGGCCGAGCAGCGCGGCCACCGTCGCCGTGGCCACGCCGTGCTGACCCGCGCCCGTCTCCGCCACCAGGCGGCGCTTGCCCATACGCTGCGCGAGAAGGCCCTGGCCGAGGCAGTTGTTGATCTTGTGCGCGCCGGTATGGAGCAGGTCTTCGCGCTTGAGGTAGATTTGCGCGCCGCCCAGCTTTTCGCTCAATCGTTGAGCGTGAAACAGCGGCGTGGGACGGCCAGCGAAATCCTTGAGCAGGCGGCTGAGTTCCGCCTGAAACGCAGGATCGTGACGGACGGATTGCCAGGCGCGATTCAGTTCTTCGACCGGACCCATCAGGGTTTCAGGAACGTAGCACCCGCCGAATTCGCCGTAACGTCCGCGGGCGTCGGGCCAGGTTTGTGGAAGGCTGCTCATGGGTGTTTGGCAGTCGACAGTCGATGATCTTCGAAAACTCAGCTCCGATCGCCACCAAGTCAGCACCGACTCGGCGCTAAGTCAGAGCCGATGCTTTTCCTTTCCCAGTTCTTTGTCTTCATCTCCGGGTTCTTTGTCTGCGTCGCGTACTGCCGCGAAGAAAGCCCTCAGCTTGGACGCATCCTTCACGCCCGGAGCCGACTCGACGCCGCTCGCCACATCAACTGCAAAGGGCCGCACCTGACGGATGGCTTCGGCGACGTTCTCAGGCGTCAGCCCGCCCGCCAGGATCACGCGCGCGTAACGCGTAGCCTCGCGGGCCTTCGCCCAGTCGATGGTCTGCCCCGTCCCGCCCTTCAGCGTGGGATGAGGCGCGTCGAGCAGAATGGCATTCGCTTCGATATTGCGCAAGCTCTTGGGCTCGAAATCATCGTCCACCGTCACCGCGCGAATCACGGGGTACCGCCGTAGGGGCGGCCCTTGTGGCCGCCCTCCGTTCGTTGAGTCCACGAGGGCGGCCACAAGAGCCGCCCCTACGGCGTGTAATTGGATGGCGCTCACGCCCGCTTCGCCTGCTACGTTCAACACGTGCTCGATGTCCGGCTCGTCTGCGAAAATTCCCACCGTCATCACCGGCGGCGGGACGCGGCGGGTAATCTCCCCGGCCGCCTCCGGTGCGATGTAACGCGGCGATGGCTTGTAGAAGTTGAACCCCAAAGCTGCGGCGCCAAGATCAATGGCAATCTCGACGTCTTCGGCACGCGTCATGCCGCAGATTTTCACCCGAGTCATGATGAGAAGTCAGAAGCCAGAAGCAACTCATTGGTTCATTGAATCAATGAGTCAATGAATCAATTCCGCCTGCGGACTGGCTTCCAGCAACCGGACGAGTGCACGTCCCGGATCAGGCTGTGTGATCAGCCCCTCGCCGATCAGTACAGCGTGGAAGCCTGCGGCTCGCAGCCTCGCAAGATCAGCCGGAGACCCGATGCCGCTTTCGCTCACGGTCAGGATGCCCGCAGGTATCCTGTGGCGCAGGCGCAAGGAGGTTTCGAGATTCACTTCGAACGTCCGCAGGTCGCGATTGTTTACGCCGATGATGCGAGCACCGGCCGTAAGCGCGCGGCTCACCTCTTCTTCATTGTGGACTTCGACCAGCGCGGCGATCTCCAGTCCGTGAGCGAGATCAATCATGGAACGCAGCTCTCGATCACCCAGCGCCGCCACGATCAACAGCAGGGCATCGGCGCCGGCAGCGACGGATTCGTACACCTGGTAAGCTTCCAGGATGAAGTCCTTGCGCAAAACGGGAAGAGTGACAGCCTGGCGCGCCTCTTCGAGGTCGCCGAGCGAGCCCTTGAAGAACTGCGCCTCCGTCAGCACCGAAAGCGCCGCCGCCCCGGCCGCTTCGTAGCCCGATGCGATTTCGCGCGGGCGGTAGTCCGGTCGTAGCGTGCCGCGCGAAGGCGACGCCTGCTTCAACTCGGCGATTACGCCGAGACCCGGCCCGGCGAGCGCGGCGGCAAAATCACGCTGTTCTGAAGCCAGCTCCATGCGCCGGGCGGCCGCCTGACGGACGCGGTCAAGCGGGATCTCGGCCTTTCTCACTTCGAGACGGGCGCGGCAGGCGGCGAGAATGTCGTCGAGAAAGCTGTTCATGTGAAGTGGCAGCACATCCTTTGCGGGTGCGAGGAGTTGGGCGGCCACCAGGGCCGCCCGTACGTCTGAATCCAGGACGCTACCACCATTTGCGACATGTGACCCTCAGAACCACTTCATAACGATGCGTCCCACCCGCAGCGCAAGCCAGCCGCCGATCTTGCTACCTTTTTTGCTGAAAGCGATGTAGTAGCTGAACGCAAGCAGCAACACCACTACGAGTAACGGGAGATAGACCGGAAAATGCAGGTTTCGGTCCACCCAGCCCAATACCCTAATCTCAGCCACCGCAAAGCCAGCGGCCAGGAGCGCAACCACCAGCAGGATGACATACACTTTCTCCCGGTGAGTCATGAATCCGGGAACGTCCAACATGACGACGAGGTAATGGTCCTCGCTCTTCAATCGCCTGATGGCTTCCTTCCAGAGTTGAACATGTTCGGGCGCGCCGCGCCGGTCGCGCTCGAAAGCCTGTCTGCTGAGCTTTCTGATCTTCGTCTCGTACTTGTGGTGGTCCTGGCATTCGGCCGCGAATTGGTGTGCCACTTCCTTCATGTCCGGCAATGTGTCGTAGTACTGCGAGAAGTAGAGCATCTTTCGCTCCGTATCGGAGA
Organism: Terriglobia bacterium; assembly: GCA_030038235.1. Taxonomy (GTDB): domain Bacteria; phylum Acidobacteriota; class Terriglobia; order UBA7540; family UBA7540; genus Gp13-AA77. Next base: position 1,516 of record JASHPE010000259.1, on the reverse strand, counting down.
GGTCAACGTGCCGCCGATTCGCTTCCTCCACGATTCGGCCGATGAGGAACTCCTTCGCCGCCATCGAACTCCCAAAATTCACGGGATGTAACCCCCCTTTTCGGGTGGCACCCTCAAATGCCTTGCCCAATGGGTCTGACTTCTGGCTTCTGTCTACTATTTGTCCACCGGCAAACCGGCCTTCTCCCATCCGCTGAGCCCGTCCTGGTAGACCTTCACCTTTGAATAATCGTAGCCCTGGGCAAACAACATGCGGGCGCCGGCACGGCTCACGGCGCAGGCATCCGAGGCGCCGCCTTTGCCGCCTTCATAGAGCACCAGGGTTTTATCCTTGGGCAGCGACCCGCCGTTTGTCTCGATCTTTTCAACCGGAACGTTGAGCGCACCCGGCAGATGATCGGCACTGAACTGCGCCGGAGGACGAACATCGACCAGCACAGGCTTCGAGGCTGACTGCAAGAGCTGCTGCACGTCGGACGTGTGGATCAGCGTTGGCTGCTGCTTCTTCAATTCGTCCGGGCTGCAATTCAACTCGGATTGCGCGCTGAATGCCGGAGCCGCCTGGCCGAACCCGCCGAGTCCGCCGCCATCTGCCGCTCCGGACGCGGCGGAACCAGTGGACGCAGATGGAGAACCCGTCGCCGATCCGGCGGCGGCAAGCTGCTGGTTCACCGTTTGAAGAATCTGATCAAAGGGGACTGAGAAATACATCTTGTGGCCGACGAAGAAGGTGGGAGTGCCCTTCACGCCCACGGCTTTGCCGTCGTCCTCATCGCTTTGGACCCGGGCCTTTACGGCTCCGCTCGCCAGGCAGGCGTCAAATTGCTTCTGATCGAGGCCGAGCTCGGTGGCATAGCGGTCAAGCGCCGGCTCCGTGAGATCGTCCTGCTCGGCATAAAACTTGCGCTCAGCCTGCCAGAACTTACCCTGTTCGGCCGCGCACTCGCTGGCCTCGGCTGCGGTTTCGGCGTAAGGATGCAGGTCGCGCAGCGGGAATTGCCGGAAGACGAAGCGGATTCGGGTGCCGTACTGGGCCAGCATGTCCTCCACTTCAGGCTCGATTCGGCCGCAACCGGGACATTCGAAGTCTCCGAATTCGACCACGGTAACCGGGGAGCTCAAGTCTCCGCTCGTGTGACTATCCGGCCGGACGAGACGCTCGTTCAGGATCGCGGCCGGCACGGCGCCGGCTTCGACCGGCTGCTCGGGACGCCCGATGAGGTACTTGAAAGCCGGCACCTCAATGGCCGCCATCACAACCACCACCAGCACAAACTGCTTGCGCAGCCGGAAGCGTCCGCCTTCGGTATCGAAGTCGGGAGAACGCAGATCGGCCAGCGACAGAAGGAGGATCAAGGTGACGATCACGGCTGAGCCCACGCACCAGGCGCACCAGGCGTGGATCACGAAGGCCTCGAGCGTGGTGAGATAGACCGAAAAGGCGAATCCGCCGGCGGCAATCAGAATGACGCAAAGCTGAGCCCAACGGCGGACGGCCGGCGAGGTCAACCAAGCC
>JASHPE010000258.1 GCA_030038235.1 Terriglobia bacterium | reverse complement strand
AAACGGCCACGAATTGGCGCCCGGGTTCTTCCGGGGATGTCAAGGTGAGTTTGCCTTCGATCATGGTTTGCCTCCCGTGCGGCTCCCTCATCCTGGGTTGCCTCGAACTGCCAGCGTCCAGGTCTCGGAAGCCCTGCTTCTATTCTTGGCCGTGACTCGGAATTCGCGTGTGACCGCCATCACGGACCTCTCCCGCTCGGATAAATGGAGTTTGGTAGAATGACCAGTTTGAATGCGAGCATCGCGAAAGGGACAAATGCAGCGTAGGAGATTCATTTCCATACTCGGCGGCCTGGCTGCCCAATCGACTGCCTTGTCGTTGACCGGCGCCAAGCAGGCCGCGTTTGGCTCTTCACTTCCGCCCAACGTAGAGACTGCCGCCCAAACCGGAGCGACGGCGGCTCGCTTCGATCAATACACCGAGGACTACGCGTCCTTTTGCGCCAGGCCCGAGACCGAGCGCGTCTTCTATGCCGTGCGTAACGGGAGCATTGTTGCCGAGCATCTGGACAACCAGGACTGGAAGCCCACCGAGTGGGGCGATCCGCCCGACTTGCCGGTGCCGGGCGGTTCACACGACGGCGTGCCTATGCTCTCCCCCATTCCGGATTTGGCGGGAGAAGGACCATTCAAACCCACCTGGGAGTCGCTCGTTCAGTACGAATGTCCCGAGTGGTACCGCGACGCCAAATTCGGGATCTGGAACCACTGGAGTCCGCAGTGCGTGCCCGAGGACGGCGACTGGTACGCGCGCAACCTGTACACGCAAGGCGACGCCCAGAACAGGTTCCAGCTCGATCATTACGGCTCGCCTACGGTTTTCGGCTATAAGGACCTGTGCGCGCAGTGGACGCTCTTGAACTGGCAGCCGTCCGAGCTCATGGATTTGTACGTCAGCGCCGGCGCCAGATTCTATGTCGCGCTTGCCAATCATCACGACGGCCTCGACACCTGGAACTCCAAGCATCATCCCTGGAAAGCCGCCAACATCGGCCCGCACCGTGACGTGATCGGAACCTGGGCGGCCGAAGCCCGCAGGCGTAATCTGCGTTTTGGCGTTACCGTGCACCAGGCGCGCAATTGGTGGTGGTTCCAGACGAGCCACGGATCGGACGCTTCCGGGCCTTTGGCCGGTCGTCCTTGCGACGGCCGCCTGACGCTCGCCGACGGACGCGGCCAGTGGTGGCAAGGCTTCGACCCACAACAGCTCTACGCGCCCAAGCATCCGCACGACGCCCTGCCGGATATTTCCTACGTCAAGGACTTCTACGACCGCACCCGCGACCTGGTGGACCAGCACAGCCCTGACCTGCTTTACTTCGACAATCCGCTGTTTCCGCTCGGCTGGGGCGGAATGAACATCGGCGCGTATTACTACAACCATAATCTGGCCGCGAATGGCGGCAAGATGCAGGGCGTGATCACGATCAAAGAAGTCCCGCCCGACCGCGCCAAATCAGTGGTAGCGGATATCGAGCGCGGCCTCGCCGCGGAAATCCTGCCCTATCCCTGGCAATCCGAGACCTGCATCGGTGATTGGCATTACCGGCGCGCCTTGTTCAACAAGCCAGGCGAATTCGGCGGCTATATGCCGCCGCGCCAGGTCATCCATTGGTTGGTGGATACCGTCAGCAAAAATGGGACGTTCCTTCTCAACATTCCAGGACAACCGGACGGCACGATTGACAGCAAGGAACGCCTGATTGTCGAGCACATCGGCGCATGGTTCAAAGTCAACGGCGAGGCCATTTACGCCACGCGCCCGTGGACGGTTTTCGGCGAGGGTCCGCACATGATCAAAGCGGGTTCGTTCGAGGGCGGCAAGTCCACCGGCGAGCTTGACGCGAGCGACGTCCGCTATACGCGGAACAAGGCCGGCACCGTGGTTTATGCCATCGTCCTCGGCCGGCCCGGGCAGGCGGTGGTCCTGAACTCATTCGGTGCGGCAAATCGCGCCGCAAAAGTGGCGCACGTGGAGTTGCTCGGTTCGCCCGAGAAAATCGAATTCAAGCAGACGGCGCAAGGCCTCCGCATCGAGCAGCCTCGGCAGAAGCCCGCTTCTGACTATGCGGTGGTATTCAAGCTGAGTCTCAGGTGATTCTATGCCCGGCCATTTTCTTCATCGCCCGCATCCTCGCTCATACCTGACGTTCAGAAGACGAACCTCTCTGCTTGCCCGAACGATGATGAGTTGCCGGGGCCGCTCTGCTCATTTTACGTGGCATGTGACTAGCGCTCACGGAGCGAGGCGATCGGGAAGTACGTCCCTCTCAGCTCGCGTCGCCACCAGTCGCCCGTCCTGCGGCGCTCGGCGACTTCCGTGAAATGATACTCGTAGGCTATAGCACGGATGTAGCGCGGGGGCGCGTTCGGAAAGGGATTCTGTGCGAGCAGCGCCGTGACCTCCGGCGTTCCTTCGAGCAGGCGAACCAGCAGATTGGCGAACCAGCGATTCTGCTGATAGGTCCCAAGCGCCGCGAACCACATCTGCCAGTCCAGCCTCGGCTGATAGGGCGCGACCCAGGACGGACGCCGCGCCAGGGGCCCCGGCTTGTACTTGAATTCATAAGGTAACCACGTTTGGCCATCGGTGCTGCCTTCGATGACGATCTCCACGCGCGACGTGGTCATCACCGCAAAGAGCCCGTAGGAATTCGCCAGGTAGAACGGCGAAAGCCACTGTACAGCATCTTCGACGAAGCCGGGAACCGCGGCCTCCGCGCCGAATGTGCCGAGCATCTCGCTCACGCTGATGATGAGGAGCATCGCGGCCAGGATGGCTCGCAGCGCCCGGCCGGCGGACGTGGAACTCCGGCGTCGATAGCCGTCATTTTCGACCGGCGCGACTCGCGCCAACAACCGCCGGGGAAGCAATCGGCGCCACAGGGCGTCATCAAGAGCCAGAAGACAGAGTGCAATCGTGAGCAGATTGAAGAAGGCGTAATTGCCGGTGGTCGCGATCGTCAGTTGGAACGCCAGGATGAGCAGGGCGCCGATGCGGCGCAGACGCCGGGGCATCAGGATCAGGAACGGGACTGCCAGTTCGATCGCGAATACGCCCGCCGTGGAGACCTTCTGAAACCACGCCGGCAGTTGCGCCGCCCACCACGCGACCGGGGTCGGGAGGGGCTGGGTCCAGTAGTGATATTGGAGCGCCGTCAGATCGCGCCAGGTCGGATCGTCGCTCAGCAGCTTGACCGAGCCCGATAGAAACATCAGGCGGAAGAGCAGCCAGCGCAGCAGCCAGAGCACGATTGCCGAAGGCCGCCCCGAGCCTTTGAGCCACGGCGCTTCCAGCGGACGCCAGGGCGCTAGGAAGATAGCAAGAAAGCCGGTCTCGAGCAGCAACAGGTCCCACTGGAACGCCAGGAAGTCTTGCCCGATCGACATCACCGAGAGATAGAACGCCCAGGCCAGCACCAGCGCCGGACCGGTGCCGATGCCGAGCATGATCAGTAGTCCGAGCGCCGCCCCGCCGCTCGACAACAATTTCAGCGAAGCGTCGCTCGAGGTGAGCCAGGTGAGCGTGGGAGCGAGACGGTAGCCTTCGGTGCCCAATCGGCTCCAGATCACGTGCAGGTAGCTCGCGGCCGGCAGAATTCCGTTCGCGCCGATCAGGCCGACGATCTGCACCCGCAGGGAAAGAAACGCAACGAAGTAAATCAGACCCAGCAGGCGCAGGAACACCCAGCGGCTGAGGTCGTACGACGGCGGCGCGGAGTCGCGGCCGATACTGAATGTGGCGAGCTTAGAGAAGAGGGGCCGATGCGCCGCGATCCGGGCGTAGGCCCATTCGCTGACCGGCCGGAAGCCGGGGAGACGGCGATAGAGGCTGAGCTTCCAGCGCTCTTCGGGGGCGTATGCAAGTACGCGGAAGACGGCCTCGGCGCCGCTGAAGACTTCGCCTTCGGGGGTTACGAGCTGGACGGCGCGCGCCGTCGCCGCGGGAGCGATCTGCGGAAAGCGCGCCGCCTCCCGCTGGGCCGGCGCGAAATCGACGACGCCGCGGGTCACGCTTCGCCAGCGCGCCACCCAGAAGCGGCAGAATCCGCAGTCCCCGTCATAAAGGAGCAGGGGACGCGCAAGTTCAGCACCGGGCCTCGCGGGACTTTCCGATTCCGGCATGCTCATGGGCGCGCACTTCACGCACCGACATGCCATCATCGCACGGAGCCTCGAACTCGCGCTCGTCAATCACCCGGCGGTGGCGCCTGATTGTGTTTTGATGTCAGTTTTTCGATTCTCTGACGTGTCGTCTTGGCCCGGACGACGCAGGCAGCGGCTGCTTCCAGGCAGAAAACGGCCTGGCCCCGATCCTGGGAGACCTCAGCCAAATGCTTCCACATTTGTGCGAACTGAATCCAGAAGACAAGCTCGCGTTGTGGCGCACTCATTGCGCGCCTACCAGCACGCCCCCACCCCCCTCCGCGAACTCCCCCCGATCTCGGAAGCGGTAAGCTATCATCTCTTTTCAGAGAAATCAAGTCCGTCCGGTTTGCAACACGCCGAGGCGGGCTCCGTGCCGGCTTCCAATGTGCGGCGGAAAAGCACGCGAACCCCGTCGCGCCAGCGCTGGTTCACACCCACCTTGACCACGCGGATGGAAGGCCGGAAATAGCGCAGAATACGCTCCGTCGTCGAGTGAAAACGGAAAGCGGGACACACCAGGTAGATCACTGGAGGCGCAGGCGATGGAGAAAGGCCGGAGAAGTAGCCATGCTGCCGGAATTGATCGCGATCTTCGAGCCACTTTACGCGCAGCCAGTAGTCAAGCCCCTGCAAGGGAAGATTCGGCTCTTCGTCGAGCTTCAACTCGACAACCGCCAGTCGCTGAGTGCCGGTGTCGGCGTCGCGCGTGACGCTTAAAATGTCGATCACCCCGCGCGAGAATTGCGGAGCGGCGGTGCCGGAGAATGCCGGCACCTGCGGGTAGACGTGCTCGGGCATTAGCGCGGTATCCGCGCGGCGGATGTCGTCGATCAACAGACTCTCGAGCCAGCGCTCGGGCTGCAGGCGGAAGAGCGGATGCGAACGATCCGCCGATCGGCGATGGCGGAGCCGCAACACCTCGCCGAGGAAGGAGTGGAAGGCTGCCACGCCTCCGGCTTGTTCCATCGGCGTCCGTTCGCCCTCGATTCCGAACGAAACCGCAGGATCGCTGTGGCCTTCGATGCGCGCCACTTCGAGTCCGAAGACGCGCAACGACAGCGCGTCACCCGCCGCGTCCGGCACCACGCGGACGCGGTCTGCATTTGACCCGAGCAACTCGCCGAGCAGCGGACGATATTCTTCAAGCAGGCGCGCGCCGCGCCATTGCGGAGTAAGGCGCGTCTCAACGTTACCGTAATCGCCGAGATCAATGGCGCGTGGTCGCTCATCGGACGGCGTCCACTCCAGAATCTCGATTCCGGCGGCGTGCGGGTTCAGATAGGCGGCGCGATGAGCCGCAACGGCCACCGCCGCCGCGGGCAGTATCAGCTTGAGCCCGCTGACGATCACTTCCTGGCTGCGGTCCGTATGCTCGCGCAGCCAATCGAGCCAGATCAGGCCGTAGACCAGGGCGTTCTCGACGGCGGACGGATTCTCAAACTCCGAAAGGCCGAGAAAAGCCCAGGCTTCACGTCCCCGGCGCGCCCAACCCCGCGTATAGCACCCGGAGAACACACGCTCGCGGTTCGAGCGATGCGTGACTCGTTCAAGGCGCAACCCGGGATATTCGCGCGCCAGCATGGCCACCAGTTGACGTTCGAACTCCTCGCGATCGTCGGCACGGCGCGCAGCGAGCGCTTCGCGCGTGACGGCACGATCTTCGCCAGTAGACTGATCTGCCGCGATATCGCCGGCGTCGCGGATTTCCAGCCGCACATCTGGACTGCATTCCCCGCGTTTGCGGGCGTGAATCAACAGCCTTCGGCCCTGCCGTTCAATCGACTCCACGCGACGCACGAGCGACCGTCCGGCGCCCCAGATCTCCAAAAGCAGCTTGCCGAACTCGACGTTCAGGCTGACCTGCGCTCCCTCCGTGACAACACTCCGGAGGTCGCTGTCGGCAAGGCCATCCAGGCTGAGCACAGAACCGGCATCTTCCATCAGCACAGGTTTCGGCAGGGCGCAAATGAAGGCGAGAATCTGGTTGCGAAGATCCTCGGGCGAGCCCGGCGGCTGGGTCAGTGGCTGGGTCATGAGAACACGTCCACTTAAGATTCATCGGCGGGGAGCGTTCGGAACTGAATTGGATTGCAGGGTTCGAAGGCGGCAACCTTTCGGTAAACGGTGGCGTTCTAATTCAGATGTAGGGGCGGCCCCCTGTGGCCGCCCAACTGACGGCGCCTGCAAGGGCTACGGTGCAATCGGGCGGCCACGGGGGGCCGCCCTACATCTGAATTAGGTCAGTCCGAGCGAACTATTCCATCTACGCGGACCAGCGAGAAGTGCTAACATAACGAATCTGTTGTACTACTGCTCAAACGAAGCCTATGCCTTCAATAACGCGTCCGCCCGGCCCGAAGGGGCATTTTCTGCTGGGTGTGCTGCCTGAAATCCGCGAAGAAGACATCAAGTACGCCACCCGCGTGGCGCGCGAATATGGCGACATCGTCTTCATGCGGGTCGTGAATATACCGACCTATCTCATCAGCCATCCGCGTTACATCGAAGAAGTCCTGGTCACGAATTACCGCAATTTCATCAAGGCGGTTTACCTGCGCGAGAGCCGGGCGCTTTTCGGCGACGGCCTGCTGACCAGCGACGGAGACGCTTGGGTGCGCGAGCGGCGCATCGGCCAGCGCGCCTTCCGCCACGAACATATCGACACCTATGCCGATACCATCGTGCGCTTCACCGAGCGCAAGCTGGACCAGTGGGAGGACGGCCAGACCCGCGATGTTCACCAGGAGATGATGCGTCTCACGCTCGAAATCGTCGCCCGGGTGCTCTTCGGACGCGAACTCGCCGACGAACTGGAGAGTGCCGAGCACGCCATCAGCGTCTATCTCGACCAGTTTGCGGACCGCTTCGGAATGTACGTGGTTCCGGAATGGATTCCCACGCCCGCGAACCTGCGTTACCGGCGGGCCATGCGCAGCCTCGATGGCATCATCTACGACGCCATCCGCGAGGGCCGGCGCTCGAACGGCGACGAGCGCAGCCTGCTCTCTGCCTTCCTGCACGCGCAGCGGCGCTACGGCATCGAGATGACCGACCAGCAGCTTCGCGACGAGATGGCCACGCTGTTTTTCACCGGCCACGAGACCACCGGCCTCGCGCTCACCTGGACCCTGTTTCTGCTGGGCGAGAATCCGGCCGCTGAGGCGCGCCTGATCGATGAACTGGACACTGCGCTCGGCGACCGCCCGGTTACCATGGCCGATCTGCGGGGCCTGAAGTATCTCGATTGCGTGATCAAGGAGTCGCTGCGCCTCTACCCGCCCGCTTACGGCGTGGTCCGCGAGGCGCTCAGCGATTGCGAGATCGGCGGCTATACGGTCCCCAAAGGGTCAACCGTGGCCATGTTCCAGTGGGTGGTCCATCGCGATCCGCGCTTCTTCGACAATCCGGACCGCTTCCGGCCCGGGCGCTGGGAGGATGGGCTCTTCGACCGCCTGCCGAAGTTCGCTTACTTTCCCTTCGGCGGCGGGCCCCGCAACTGCATCGGCAAAGATTTCGCGCAGTTTGAAATTGCCCTGGTGCTGGCAACCATCATGCGCCGATTCCGGTTCCGCACCGTGAAAGGCCATCGCACGTGGCCGCTGCCTTCGCTGACGCTCCGGCCGGAGTACGGGATGAGGATGGAATTGCGTTCAACAGTTAACAGTCGACAGTCGACAGTCAACAGTTAGTTGGTAGTAGTCAGCGGTTGGCAGTCGAAAGTGGAGAGTCGAAAGTTCAAAGTCGGCAGTTCGCTCCTATTCCCGATTCCCTACTCGCTATTTGCTACGCCCCACCCTACTCGCCTCTTGATCTGCTCAATCAACGCTCCGCCGTCGATGGGCTTGAGCATAACCTTCTCGAGGCGTGGGCCTTGCAGCATCTCGATCCACTCCTCGCCTTCTTTGCCGCGGCTGGCGATAACCCATAAGGGCACGGCGGGCAGTCTGCGCACCAAAGCGACGAGCTGTGCGACTTCGGCGCGATCGGAAACCGCGGAGATATCAGCGATCACCAGGTCAGGCGAGAACCTACCGCCACTTTTTATTTCTAACTTTTGATTTTTGACTTTTGACTTTCGGCCCTCGTCTTCCGGCCGCGACAGCGCCATCCTGGCATCCTCCGCCGAGACAAACGACCGGACGTCGCAGCCTTCCTCGATCAACTGAGCGCGCAGCAGGGCGCGCGACTGCCAGTCGCGGGAGATGATGAGCACGCCGGGCATGAGTCTGGACTAAGTTTACAGTTGACAGTCGCCAGTTCGCAGTTAAGAATCGTTGGAACGGGGGTTCCACAGGAGGAAATCCATGCTGCGCCGTACGTCTCTTGCGTCCTTTCTGCTCGTCGCTCTGTTTCTAGCTGGGCCCGCCCAGGCGGTTACGCCGGTTTTCCGGACATCCTTTGAGCCCGGCCAGGGCTGGACCGTGGATCGCGGCGCCGCCGCGTCGGACTCCGCCGTGCTGCACGCTGGGCAAAAGTCCCTCCGCGTGGAACGCGATGCTGCCTCGCCGGACGCCTGCGTTCGCTTGGCGCCGATTGCGCTCACCATCGGCAAGCGCTACCAGCTGAGCGGTTGGGTCCGCACCGAAGGCCTCGAAGTGCGCGATCTCGATCGATCTCCCATTGCAGTGGGCGCCGCGCTCAGCATGGCATCGATGCCCTTCGACGTCCACTCGACGTCGCTCGGCGGCACACAACCATGGACACGCGTCAGCTTGAAATTCGTCGCCAGCAGCGCGCAAGACCAGGTGCTGCTGACCGTCGCCAACGGAGGCTCGTTCCGCGGCAAAGCCTGGTTCGAAGGCGTGCGCGTTGATGAAATCGACTCGACCGGCGAGTGGCCCCCCAGTGACGCCGTCCAGACTTTCGGCCCCGCCTATCGCTATCCTGCGGCCGGCTGGATCTATTTACACATTGAAGGGCAGCCGTACGATCGCGGATACCAGCACGGCCACCTGATGGCCAAAGAGATTCCCGAGTACCTCGAGCGCTGTGCGGCAATGCTGGGTTCCAAGGCTCATTGGGACGACTACCGCACCACGGCGAACGCCCTTTTCCTGCGAGGCTTCGATCGCGAAATCCTGGAAGAAATGCGCGGCATTGCCGACGGCGCTTCCGACGCGGGCGCAAGGTGGCTCGACCGGCGCGTCGATCTGCTCGACATTGTGGTGGCCAATACAACCGTGGAGATGGGCGAGCTTTCGAGCGCCGTATCGACCACGCCCACCGGTCTTGAGGGCCTCAACCTCGATGCGCCGCCCTACGCCGGCGGCAAGCCCGACTCACCGCTCGATCATTGCAGCGCCTTCGCCGCCACAGGACCTGCGACGCGCGACGGCAAGATGGTGATCGGACACGTCACCTGGTGGCCGCTGACGCTCGCCGAACAGACCAATGTCCTGCTCGATATCAAGCCTGCGCAGGGCCATCGCATGATCATCCAGAGCTATCCCGGCGGCATCGAAAGCGGCACCGACTGGTACCAGAACGACGCCGGCATCGTGCTGACCGAAACCACCATTGATCAGACGCCTTTCAATCCGCGGGGCACACCCGTGGCCTTCCGCGCCCGCATGGCCATCCAGTACAGCGACAGCATCGATGATGTGGTCCGCTACCTCAGCACGCAGAACAATGGCCTCTACACCAACGAATGGATCATGGGCGATGCCAAGACGAATGAAATCGCCATCTTTGATCTCGGCACCGATCACACGCGGCTATGGCGCAGCTCGAAAAATCAGTGGTTTGGCGACACGCCGGGATTCTACTGGGGCGACAACAACGCCAAGGACCTGACGGTCCGCCTCGAGGATTATCCCGATCCCAAGGGTCAGCCGGACTATATCCCTTACGTTCCCGGCCCGCGTGATCTCGCCTGGCAGGAGCTTTATCGCAAGTATCGCGGCAAAATCGACGCGCAGTTCGGGTTCCTGGCGTTTCGTACCGCGCCGTTGGTCGCCGCCAGCACCATGGACGCGAAGGTCGCGACCGCGGACATGGCGTCGCACATGATGGTCTGGGCCGAAATCGGCAGGCCGAACGAGACGGAGTGGCTGCCCAACAAGAAATGGGACTTCGCGAAGGACGATGGGCTCTATCCTTCGGGCTACCGTCTCTTCGAGGCCGACCCCTCGCCGTCCCTGCGAGCGGAGATCCAGCAGAATGAAAAGACGCGCCTTGTGGTGTCGGCGGACCCGCCCCAGCCCAAGACGATTGCGGTTTCAGATCCACCCTCCTATGAAGGCCGGCTTTGGAAGGGATGGGTGCTGCCGGCCTCCGATGCCGATATTTGGTTTGTCGCTGGCTCCGCCGAGTACGAACGCGTCCTCAACTCGAAGGACGTTCAGGAGGCAATGAACGCTCAGCGAGCCGAATGGCGGCGCCTCGAACTCAGCCCCGGCAATGCCACGGATAACTTCTATCGCGAACGGACGAGCGGAGTGCTGTTCCTTGATTCGTTGCGTACGAAGATGGGCGACGACGCGTTTCTCAAGCTGATGGACGACTACTTCGCTGCCAACGCGACCAAGACCGTGACCGCCCAATCGTTCCTCGACAAAGCTGGCCTCGACAAGGCCACGGCGCACATTGAAGACATCGATCCTCCTGGCGGTCCCGCATACGTCGCGAGCGACATCGGGCGGCGACTCGCGTCCGCGGTGATCGTCTATGGCACGCAGGCTGATGCCGGGTCGAATCGCTATGCCGCGGAGCAGTTGCAGAAGGACTTCCTGGGCCGCTACCAGAGCGAGGTCCCGATCTACAAGGATTTCGAAGCCTCCGACGACGTACTGCGCCACCACGACGTGGTCTTTGTCGGGCGTCCCGAGTCCAATTCCGCGCTGGCAACCTGGTCGGCCAAGTTGAAGCTCGACTATTCGGGAGCTGCGTTCGAAATCGACGGGGATGTACACGCTTCCGAGCGCGAAGCGCTGATTCTGGCGGCGTCGAACCCGCTCGACGACACTCACATGGTGCTGATCGTGGCGGGGAATGACGCGCTCAGCACGGTAAAAGCTGAGGCCGCGGACTTGTCAGCCGACGAGTATATTGTTTTCCGGACCGACGGCGATGCGAGCCGGGGCTTCCGCTCGCAGCCTGTGCAGGCCGCCAGCTCCGCTCACCCACAGCCCGCGCAGTGACGCCTTCGTAGAGTAGGGGCAAGCCCTGCCTGCCCCAAACGGCGATTGGCGATGTCAGAGGGTTCAGTATGGATGGCCGGCGACAGACGGCCTCATTCGAATTTACTCAGCGTCATAGGTGGCTGCTGATCGCTGCTGACAACCTCCAAGCGAAGAATCTCTTTCCAACTGTGCTGATCGCGCACAACCAAAAGAGATAGGGCTAGGGAGAACCGATTGGATTCCGTTCCCCCTCCCGCGAGGGGCTAACGGTCGAAGACTCACCGCCAACCGTGGACCGCTCAATAGATGGTCCACACGCCGGGCGTAGCGACTTCGATCAGGTGCCGGTCCGGATCGCGAAAGTAGAGGCTGGTGCCCCCCGCATCCCAGACGCGCTTCTCTTCAATTGCGACCCGGTTTTGCGCGAGCCAATCCTCCCAGCGCCTGAGCTCCGCAGCCGGAATTGCGAAGGCGATGTGCAATTCGCCGTCGCCGTCGTGTGGCGTCGGAATAGATCGCGATTCGCCTTTCTTGAACAGCAGCAGGACCTGATGATCGCCCGCTTGCATCGCGCAGCCGCGGCTTCCGAAATCGCTGATCGCGTGGAAGCCGAAGATCGTCGCGTAAAACTCGACCGACCGGGCGACGTCGGAAACGTACAGCGCCGACTCGAGGATTCGATCGGTTTTGGGCGGCATATTTTGCTCCAAAAGGGGCCAAGGGGTCGGGGGTCAGGGGTTAGGGATCGGGGGCCCCGTGTCCCTAACCTCACTTTTCGCCCACGATTTGGATCTGCCCCAAACCTTGCGCGGCGAGGAGCGCGTTCAGCGATTCCACGTCCTCTTTGCGGATCTTGTTCCATTGCTCGCGCGCCGAAGCCAGCATCTGTTCCGCTTGGCGCGCCGCAGCCTCGCACGATTGCGTCGGTGCGGCGTCAGCGCCCTCGGAGGCGGACAACGCCTGTGTCAGCAGGGTCGAGATTCTTCCCAGACTTGCCTGCCCCGCGACGGCGTTTCGAGCGCCCCCTCCGGCCGGCCCGCCCCCGCCGGCTGGACCGCCTTCGCCGGTCAAGGGAACAAGCTTGGCCGCGAGCGCCTGCATGGCCTGGGCGACGGGCGCCGTATCAGGCTTGGCAGCCATGGGCTTTTCGAGGCCGGCAAGCTTCTCGCTGAGATCGCGGACCGCCACATTGAGGCCGCGCGCCTCGGCCACCGCGCCCATCACTTCCTGCTCGAACGTGAACTGCTGCACGATCTCGGCGAGCGGCGTCTTGACGCGCGGATCAAGCTCAACGTGGAGATGCTGGTCGTAATTGTGGCCGTTCACCGTCAGGCGCACCGTGTAATCGCCCGGCAGCACCATGGGTCCATGCGGTGAGAAGAATCCGCCGCCACCACCGCCGCCCGTGGGAGCGGCGTAATGAAGGTCCCACACGAAGCGGTTCATGCCCGCGTTCTTGGTGAGCATGGCCGGCGGCTGAATCCAGTTGGCGGTCACCACCGGCATGCGCTGCGGACGCGGCGGCTGGTCGGCGGTCGAAAACTGGCGCACGGACTTGCCCTGCGCGTCCAGAATCTCGAGGGTGACGGCGCTCTCGGGCTCGGGCTTGAGCGTGTAGTCGACCACAGCGCCGAGCGGCGGATTCTCCGCTGTCGGCTCTTCGACGGGCAGCGGCGTGCCTTCGAATCCGCGCGGGCGCAATCGGACGGCAGGCACAGGCTTGAACAGGTACGCTTCCGAGTCGGCGATCTGGCCGTTCAATTCGCGTAGGGGCTCGACGTCATCGAGAATCCAGAACGAGCGCCCGTGCGTCGCGATCACGAGATCGTCGCCGTGGATCACAAGGTCATGGACGGGCGCCGCGGGAAGGTTCAACTGCAGGCTCTGCCAGTGTCCGCCGTCGTCGAAGGAGACGAACACGCCGGTCTCGGTGCCCGCGAACAGCAGACCCTGACGTTTGGGGTCCTCGCGCACCACGTGAACGTAGCCCACCGGCGGCAGACCGTTGTCCACTTCCTGCCAGGTGTTGCCGTGATCGTGGGTGCGCAGGACGTGCGGCGCGTAGTCGTCGAGCGTATGGCGATCAATTGCCGCGTAGGCTGCGGCCTCGTCGAAATGCGAGGCGTCCATCAGACTGACCGTGCTCCACGGACCGAGGCTTGGCGGCGTGACGTTCCTCCAGGTCTTACCCCCGTCTTCGGTCAACTGGATCTGGCCGTCGTCGGTGCCGGCCCAGACTTCATCCGCCTGGAGCGGCGAGGGCGCGAGCGTGTAGACCGTGCCGCAGCCCGTGACCTTCATGAAATCAGCCGGACCGCCGCCCGGCGGTGGCTGGGGACCCGCTGCGGGCCGCGTCAGGTCCGGGCTGATCGTCTGCCAGCTCGCGCCATCGTCGAGACTCTTCCAGATGACTTGCGAGCTGAAGTAGAGAGCGCGCGGATCTTTGAGCGAAAAAAGGATGGGCGACGTCCAATCGAAGCGGAATCCCGCGCCGGCGTTGCATCCGGAGCCGCCGCCGAAATTCGGCACGTTGCCAATGACGGGCGAAATGCTCTGGACCTGGCGCGTGCTGTTCCAGAGCCGATCGATGCCGCCATAGGTGTCGCCGCCGATCACGATGTCAGGGTGAAGTGGATCGGGCGCCATGTACCCGCCTTCGCCACCGGCCGTAGCCCAGGTGTCGCGGAAGCTGATCGACCGGGAATCGCTGCGGCTGTCCACTTCGATGCTGCCCGAGTCCTGCTGCGCGCCGTAGACGTGGTAAGGGAACTCGTTGTCGGTGATCACGTGATAGAGCTGGGCCGTGGGCTGGTTGTACCACGAACTCCAGGTCTCGCCGCCGTCGATGCTCACCACCGTCCCCTGGTCGCTGGCCAGGATCATGCGCTGCGGGTCCGTGGGATTGATCCACAGCAAATGGTAATCGTCGCCGCCGGGCGCGCCCTTGAGCGGAACGAAATTGGCGCCGCCGTCCGTGGAGCGGTAGAGCGCAGTGTTCGCCACGTAGACCTTGTCGTGATCCTTGGGATCGATGGTCACGCCGCTGAAGTACCACGCGCGCCCGTCGATGCGCGGATCGGAGGAGACGTGCTTCCAGCTTGCGCCGGCGTCATCGGAGCGGTAAAGGCCGCGCGCCTCGCTGTGATCGGTGTCAATCAAGGCGTAGACGATTTGTCCCTGGCTGCCTTGCGCCACCGCGATGCCGATGCGGTGGACGGGCGGGGCAGGCAGACCGTTGTGCAGCTCGGTCCATGTCGCGCCGCCGTCGGTCGACTTGTAGAGAGCGCCGCCCGGTCCTTCAATCGGTCCGTAGACGCTCCAAGGCGGACGGCGCGCCTGCCACAGCGAGGCGTAAACGATCTGCCCGGTCTCGGGATCCGCGGCGAGATCGACTGCGCCCGTGTTCTCGTCCTTGTAAAGCAGCTTGTTCCAGGTGCGTCCGCCGTCTGTGGACCGGTAGACTCCGCGCTCAGGATTCAGGCCGAATGGATGCCCGAGCGCCGCCACCAGCACGACGTTCGGATCGCGCGGATCGACGAGAATGCTGCCGATCGCGCGCGTCTCGTCGAGTCCGACATGTTGCCAGGTGCGGCCCGCGTCCGTCGATTTGTACATCCCGTCGCCTATCGAGGTGTCGGAGCGGATGTCCGCCTCGCCCGTGCCGACGTAAATCACGTTCGGGTCCGAGGGCGCCACCGCGATAGCGCCGATCGAGGCGATCGGCTGGCCGTCGAAGATCGGCCGCCAAACGAGACCATCGTCGCTGCTCTTCCACACCCCGCCAGCCACGCCGCCGAAGTACCAGGTGTTCGGTTGGCTGGGCACGCCTGCGGCGGCGATGGCGCGTCCGCCACGAAAGGGTCCGATGAGTCGCCACTTCAATCCCGCGAAGAGATTGGGATCAAACTGGCGCGCGCTCATCTGAGCGCCGAAGCCAGGGCGAATCTCGAATCTGGCCGGGGCCAGAACGATCAGAGTAAAGACCAGAATGCAGACAATACGTGAATACGATTTGGACATAGCAGCGAAGTATAGCACCGGGGACGAGAGGCAAGAGGCGGGAGACGAGAGACAAGAAGATTGGAAGCCAGCAATCGGCAATCGTCAATCAGCAACCGGCAATGAGAAAGCCTTGCGCGCGGCGCTGTCTTTGCATACTCTCATGAGTCCGATTTTTGTCGGAGGAGGAACTGACAACCTATGAGGTACCGGACCCACAACCTTCTGGCAATCGCCCTTGGCGCGATCGCTTTCTTGCTGCTGGGCAATTCTCCTTACGCCGCCAAGGACAAGAAGCCGAAGCCGGCGCCTGCGGCTGAGACGGCCGCGCCTGCGGTCGCCGCGCCGACGGTTCCCGATCTTGAGTTCATCACCCGGCTTCGCGAAGAAGAGTTCGCGCACGGCCAGGTGATGGACATCATGAGCCATCTCACGGACGACATCGGCCCGCGGCTCACCGGCTCGCCCAACATGAAGAAGGCGAACGAGTGGACGCGTGACCGGCTCGCCGCGTGGGGTCTGGTGAATGCGCACGTCGAGCCTTGGGGGACGTTCGGCCGCGGTTGGGCGTATCACCTGTGTGAAGTGCGGATGGTATCGCCGGACTACATGCAGATGCTGGCGCTTCCCGAGGCGTGGACGCCGGGCACGAACGGTCCGGTGACCGGTGACGTGGTCCGCGTGGTCGCAACCACAAGCGCCGATCTCGACAAGTACAAGGGACAGCTCGCCGGCAAGATCGTGCTGATGGGCGAAGCGCGCGTGCCCGATCCGATCGAGAAGCCCGAGTTCGTCCGCTACGACGACGCCGAGCTTGCCAAGCTCGCTCTCTTTGAGATTCCCGGCGCCCGCGGTCCCGGTGGTCCCGGCGGTCCGTTTGGACCCCCCATGCGGCAGACATTCATGGAGCGCCAGCGATTTCAGCAGGACCTCAACAAATTCCTTGCCGACGAACATGTGGCAGCCGTGCTTGAGATCACCCGCCAGCCCGGACAGGACGGCACCATCTTCGTGCAGTCGGGCGGCAGCTACGAAAAAGGCAAAACGGTTGGATTCCCGAAGATCACGCTGTCCGTGGAGCATTTCGGGCGGCTCGCGCGTCTGGTAGATAAGAAAGTGCCGGTACAGGTCGAGGTCAACGACGAAGTGCAGTTTTACGATGACGACGATCAGGCGTACGATACCATCGCCGAAATCGCCGGCACCGACCCCAAGCTCAAAGAGCAGCTCGTGATGCTCGGCGGGCACATGGACTCCTGGCACGCGGGCGAAGGTGCGACCGACAACGGCGCGGGCGTGGCTGTGGCCATGGAGGCTGTTCGTCTGCTGAAGCAGCTCGGGGCGCAGCCGCGGCGCACCATCCGCGTCGCGCTATGGTCCGGCGAAGAGGAGGGACTGCTGGGATC
>JASHPE010000257.1 GCA_030038235.1 Terriglobia bacterium | reverse complement strand
GCCGTCAGGGGCCGGTCGCCGGCTTGCTTCGTGCTGACGCCTTTGAGGTCGAGATAGATTTGCGCGTCCGGGTACTGGTGAGCAAGGCCTTCCGCCAGCTTCAGCGCCAGCGCCGTCTTGCCGACGCCGCCCTGCCCTTGCAGGCCGGAGATATGGACACCGCCCTGTTCCATCGCGGCTCGAAGGTCCGCGAGTTCCGCCTCGCGCCCGGTGAAGTCGGCGGGCGGAGAAGGGAGGCTGTGTAGGGCATTCAGGGTTGGCGCTACGCGCGCCTCAGTCGTCGGAGGCTTGCCGCTCTCTGCACGCAGCAACTCGCGCACGAACTTCGAGAGGTGATCCCGGACGAGGTCTTTGAACTGCTCGTGTCCGTTGTAGGGCCACCACAGGCCTTCCTTGGGAAAGTTCTCCTTGAAGTCGAGAACCCGGCCCCACTGGTCGGTCTCTTTCCTCGATTTCGGCGCATAAGGCGCTTCGTTGAAATAGACCATCACCTGCGGCCGCCGATTCTTCTTCCAGGCCTCGTAAGCGACCCGGAACTCGTGCTCCGTACCGGATTGGGCGTCGTTCGTCGGCGTACCGAAATGCTTCCAGAAAATACCAATCAGCAGGTCGCAGTCCTCGATGCGCAGAATCGGGTCGATGATCCCCTGCGGGCCGTCGGCATGAAATCCGGGATGGGCTTCGGTCTCCCAGCGGTAGACACGGAGCATCAGGCCGCGGTCCTCAGCCAGGTTGCGGCTCACCTCTTCAGCCGCGTGGGCCACGGCTTCGCGTTCGGCGGCGACATCGCCCGGAGAAGCAACCACTACGCGCACTATCCTGGCCTGTTCCATAGTCACCGACCACCTTGGCGCTTATTGGCGGGAGTATAGCAGGGAGCAAAGGAGTGGGCCAGATTTTTGATCGGAGATCGGCTGTCAGCCCGCACTAGAAGAGACCGCCAGTGGGCGCTGCCGCAAAGTCTTGTACATTGGCGTCATGGCGGCAACCAAACGAGCGGCGACGAGGCAGGTCCGGCGAAGCGTCACACTTCGCCGGAGGTTGCTAAACAGGTGGAGGCCATGGCCAGGCGGCGCCGGCTCAGCGACAATCGCGTGCTGGTGGAGCTCATCGAGCAGGGAATCGCGGCGCGCCAGCAGAAGGAAAAGGCCTTTGTCGATCTGGCGACGCGGTTCCGCGCGGCGAGCGACCCCGCGCAAGTGAGTCCCTGGGTGAAAAACTGGGGCAGTTTGTCTTCGGTGAGCGATGCCGCAGATCGCAACGTGGTCCCGGCTTCCCGCCGCCGTCCACGACCACCTGATCGAGCGCATGCGAGATCGCAACATCAGCCTTGATGACCCGAACGCGTTGCGGGTTTGGCTGGAAACGGCACCCATGGTGCCGGAGGGTCTCAGGTACAAAGACTTCGGTTCCCGTCACGCATGACACTCGCGTTCGATTAATGCAACGATCGCATCCACCGAGTCAATTTGAGTCTGATCAAACCCAACTCTGGAAAAATCGATGCCGTATTCACGCTCGAGAAACAGCGCGATACTGACGGCATCGAGGGACTGAAGGCGCCCGCTCACGACCAGGGAGTCGGCGTCTGAAAAGGGGCTTCGGTCTCCCTTATTGGTCAAAAGACCCGCAACCATCGTCCTTGTGATCTCGCGCGGTTCCATGGTTATCCTCCTATGCCAAACAGGTGCAGCAAGAATGCGAAGTGCATGGTAATCGGGTGAGTTCGCCCAGCCTCATCGAAGACCTGCATAAGGCAGAAAAAGAGGAGTACACCGAACTGAGCGGGCAGTCCTCCCAGAAATGGCGGCCGCGCCCGGCGTCCGGAGGTCCGGAGCTGCGAAACCACGATGCCCGTTGCCAGAACACAGCAATAGAAGACATAGACGTGGAATCCAAGCACGGCGCGCCGGAGGCCGAGTTCGGCGACGTAGCGGATGTCGCGAATGAAGTGGAAAAGCATATTACCGACGGCAGCCGCAGCGAATGTGGCCGCTGCCAGACGAAGCCGGTTCCACCGCTTGAAGTATCGGAAAAATGTCGGATAAAAGAAGAAATCAACCAGGAGTTCTTTAAAGTAGAAGTAATAGCGGTTCCAGAAGTCGGCGATGGTCCTCGAACTGAGCGGCCTGTAGGTATTGCGCAGCGCCCGGAAACCGGCCATTCTGCAGCACGCGATGACGGTGTGGCCCCACACCGAAATCGTGAAGATTTTTTCCGCAAACGCGGCCAACAGCACAAGCCAGCACAGATACCCGGGATAGGGCACGTGAGCCGCACTTCGGTCAAAAGCGTCCTGAAAGCTGGGAATGCCGAGCATCCCGTGAGCGAGCTTCCCAAACCCCAGATTACAGAAAGCAAGAATGTCAGCCCACAGGAGCAGCTTGAGCGCTTTCAACTGCGTTATCGCCAGGTCTCGAGGAGTCTTCGATTCAATCCGCCGCAAGTACGCGGCGCCCTTCGGCAACGGCGTCGCCGTTGAGCCCCAAAAGGGGTGGAAGGTCCCAATCTCGCTCAAAGGCGAGTCCGGATCCCGGCTGCTCTGGTCTGAGACCGCGTAGGCCAGGAACCAGAGATACGCTCCGAGAACGACGATCGCAATCCATGCTGCGGCGCGAACGCGGTCCAAAGGCGTGAAGGACGCCAGCATCACCAGGCCGCTGTAGACGAGGAGCAGGGTGACGAGCGGACGACGGCAGAAGAACAAGGCCGGATGACGCCGTGCCAGGCCGATCCACGCCATCGCGAGGCCAAGCAAGGCTACCAGGCTGAGCCCGTACAGCGCTCGAAAGTCCCAGCCGGCCGTCGACGGGCTCGATCCCGAGATAAACTGCGGTACGGCCCAGTCGAACCAGTAGGGATTCGCAGCGAGCCAGAGCAAACTGCCGATCGTCAGCACACGGCGGCGATGATTCGGCAGGAATGCGGCCGCTCCGAGAATAGCCAACAGGATGGTGGTGTTCCGCCAACTGTTTTGGATGAGGAGACCGCCCCCAAATAACATGAGCAGAACTAGCTTGCCCGTGATAGTGGCGGCGAAGGCGACATTCTTTTCGTTACGGTCGAGGGCTGGTATCAGGCGGAAATCGCCCAGCGTCCCAATCCAGGAGGTTTTGCCTTCACCCCCCGGAATTGCGTCCAACTGAGGTGCCGCCGCGGAGGTCGCGAGCTGTCCCACTGACAATGTCCTCTGAAGTTCCTGCCGCTCCACCGTTTGCAGGTGTGCCGCGCTAGAGCAGGTTCTCGTCCAGCATCCGAGCGAGCGCCTTGCGGTCGGTCTTGCCGTTGCCGCTCATGGGCATGGCGTCCAGCTCGTGGATTCGCGCGGGAACCATGTACGAGGGCAACCGCTGTTTCAGCGCCTTGCTGACGTCGGAAAGCGAAGTCGAGGCGCCACTGACGAACGCCACCAATCCGGTCGCCGTTCCGTGCTGCATCGGCCAGGCAACTGCAGCCACCGTGTGCGATCCCGAGGCGGCGCGTAACTGGGCCTCCACCTCCTCAAGCTCCACCCGGTTCCCGAGCACCTTTACCTGGTTGTCAACGCGGCCCAAGTGATGGTAAAGCCCAGACTCATCCTGATACGCCAGGTCTCCGGTCAGATACCACCGCCGGCCGTCGATCATCGGGAAACGCGCCTGCGTAAGCGCCTCATCGGCGAAATAGCCCTTTGCAACCTGGCTGCCGCAAAACGCCAACTCCCCTTGCTGCCCCGGTGGAAGAACGTTGCCGGCCGGGTCGACGACGATCGCTTCCATGCCGGGAAACGGCCTGCCGATCGAAATGATCCCGCGGCTTGCGGTTACATGCGCCTCGCCGGAAAATCGGTCGCCGGTGCACACCACCGTCGTCTCGGTTGGGCCGTAAAGGCAATCCACGATGCTTCCCTTTGCCGCGCTCTGCCATGCTTCGGCGGTGCTGTGCGGCAAGGCTTCGCCCGCGAACGCCGAGTATCGGAGCGCCGGCAAGGCGCCCGGACGCAGCATTTTCATTCGCTGCATGAACACGGCGAAGGACGGCACCGAGTACCACACCGTGATGGCGTTCTCCTGCAGAAAACGCAACGGTCCCAGGAGCTGATTCGCCGGAACCACGTACAGCGCTGCGCCCGCCTCCCAGGCATTGAACAGGTCGAAGACCGAGTTGTCAAACGACACCTCGCTCGGCTGGGCCACGCGGTCGTCGCTCTGGAACCGGTAGCGTTGCTGTATGGAACAAACAAAATTCCGCACGTTCCCGGCGGTAATCATGACGCCCTTGGGCGTTCCCGTCGTGCCCGAGGTGAAGATGATGTACGCCAGCGCGTTATCATCCATGAACCGCGGTTCGTCTGCGGCATCGAACGGCGGCAACTCATCGTAGGTTTGAATATGGACGCCGCTATCCGCGGCGCGCGCCACCGTCCCCGCATTGCAGGCTCGGGCCAGCACTCGACTGGGGCAGATCTGAAGCAACGCAGGCGACAGCAGGTCCAGCCCCCAGGGGTCTACGACCAGCGCATCCAGCTTCGTACGATCGAAAAGACAGGCGAGGCGCTCCGCCGGCAATTTCGGCGAGATGGGCACGTACGCCGCTCCGCACCAGCACGCGCCGAGAATGCCTGCGTAGGTCTCCAGGGTTCGCGATGCCAAGATCCCAACGCGCGTCGGCGGCTGCGTGCCTCGCAGACTCAGCCACGACGCAATCCGCTGGGCGTATCTACCGAGTGCCCCGTATGACCAGGCCTGCCGCTCGATCCACAGTGCCGTCCGTTCCGGTTCGCTCCTGGCACGCCGAGAGAATGGAGAAGCCAAATTGAAATTCACTCCGACCATCTCCTCGACTCATCCGAACACGGCGTCTCGGCCAGTAGTCCGGATTCCGAGCAATCACGAAGTGAGCACAAGTGGAGAGCCCGGCCGCGGGGCAAGCGTCGCCAATTCCTGACGGTGCTGTCCCCCGCCGAGTACTTCGATCCGTACCGCAACCAGGACGATAACCAGCCCGTATTCAGTTAGATCCTGGCCCTCTCCTTCGCTGCCACAAGCGGCTTAAGGCCGGTTATTAATCCCCCAGCCGGTTTGCATGCCGAGGGCCGAACGATCAGCCCGACGACATCGAAACCGGTTTACCCTCAATTGATACCGGCGCAACATCCGCCAATTGCTGGCATCGCCTCCCGCCGCGGAGTAACATGTTGCGGTGGCTGGAACCGAGAGGGCACCATTCCCGCACAATTCCGACGCTGAGTACACGCCCGAGGCTGAGTACACGCGGCGTCTCGACGCATTGCGAGCGCAGCAGGCGGGCTACGAGCGGCGGCACCGCCGCTTGGG
>JASHPE010000256.1 GCA_030038235.1 Terriglobia bacterium | reverse complement strand
CGGCCTTGCCCGATCGCGCGGATCAGACGCTGTGGGCTGCCGCCTCCCACTTGGTCCGGGCGATGAGGACGGCGGCGGAAGACGGCCTGCGCCCGCGGCGGCCGAAGTCGCGCCGGCATCTGGAGGCGAATTCATGAGCCGGCGGATTTGGCAGATTACCCCGACGATCCTTGCTCCGCCGCCGGTTTGGTGTCTAGCCTATCATACACAGCCTACTCAGCCGAAAACGCCGGAAAAACGCCCCGTAGGGCGAAGACGTGCGCCCTGCCAAACCTGGAATGCGCTTCAGGATCAGGGCCATAGCGCGATTTCCTCGAAAGGGGCGGAAATAGCGCCCCCCGCGCTCGCAAAATCCCACTTTTTCGAGTTTTGTATCGCACTGACTCGTCATGACTTAGTAGGCGCAGTAGGCTACTGTGATAAACCAACAATCGAAAAAACACGTAAAAGCGCCCCCGCTGTAACATCCACGACCGAAAATGCCCTTTGTTTAGAATCAACAACATTCCCGGAGTGTGGGCGCATAACCAAAGCTGGAATGTCTTTTGAAATCAATAAAACGATCCAAAATGCTCCAAAAAATTACGAAAAATGCCAAAGCCGGAATGTGGTATGGAATCAGGGACATGATCGAAAAACGAGGGCGCGAAAGTGCAAGAAAGCGCCCTCCATTGGAACGGGAATGTGCTGTGGAATCAACAACTTGAGAAATCACGGGCAAGAACAAAAACGGCCATTTTACTTACAAGTAACGGGCGCGGCGAAGACGCTTGGAAGCGATGCGATGTGCCGATTTTGGAGGGGAAATGGGTTCGGGAACGGCGAATCGCCTGACATGCGGTAAGATAATTTGCTCCGATTTGGCGGAAGCCATTGCCACAGGTCCTTGTATGCGCCGCCGCGCCTTCCTGAAGAACGCTTGTGCAGTCTCCGGGGCCGCACTCTTAGCCCCGCGATTCCACGCGCTATCTGCGATCACCGCACACAGCCCAACCTCATCGCCGAAAGCGACTCCGGCGCAGGCCTCGGATGGTATCCACCAGCACAGATCGGATACCAAATTCAAGATAGGCGCCATCAGCGACGGCTTCTCCGGCGATTTTGAGGAAGCCCTGAAGATCATGAAAGGCTATGGTCTCGGCTGGGTGGAAATTCGCGAGGTCTGGGGAAAATACAACACCGAAGCGACGCCCGCAGAGATTCAACGCATCCGGCAGCTTATGGACCAGTACGGCTTCAAGTGCTCGGTGGTGGATTCGGCCCTTTACAAGTGCACGCTTCCCGGAACCAACCCGGTCACGACGGAGCGAGACACCTACCCGGACTCCGGCCAGATCGATCTGCTGAAGCGCGCCGCAGACCGCGCGCACGCCTGGGGGACGGACAAGGTGCGCGGATTCACTTTCTGGCGTGTTGCCGACCCGTCTTCGATCTACCCGCGGATTGCCGAAGAGCTGGGCAGGGCCGCGGACGCCGCACGCGCCGAGGGCGTTCGCCTGGTGATCGAAGACGAAGAATCGTGCAACGGCGGCACCGGCCACGAGCTGGCGGCGATTTTCAAGATGGCGCCGGCGCCGAATCTCGGAATCAATTGGGACGTGGGCAACGGCTACATGCACGGCGAGGTCTCGTATCCGGACGGCTACCAGGCTCTCGACAAGAGCCGCATCTGGCACCTGCACCTGAAAGGGATGACGTGCGGCCCCGGCCTTCATGATTGCCGCGAGTCATTCGCCGATCGGGGTGTGATCGATCTTGCCGGCCAGTTGCGGGCGCTGGCGCGGGATCACTACGAAGGAACGATGTCGCTCGAATCTGAATTTGAGGCGCCGGGGATGACGCATCAGCAGACAACGCGGCGCTCGCTCGAGGGTCTGCTGCGGGTTATGAATGAAGCACTGAGCAGTGTCCTGATTCCACACGTAGGGGCGGCCCTCGTGGCCGCCCAACCGATAATTCCCGCAAGGGATACGGCGTATTTGGGCGGCCACAAGGGCCGCCCGTACGTCTGAATTAGCACATCGCTCGGCGGTGACTTCGGAATTCAGCGCGGGTTCGGAGTTGTTGCAGAGCAACTCCGAACTGGAAAACTCCGAACTCTGCAAGGAACGCCCATGAAGCGGATTTTTGTTGGGTGTCGCACTCGCTCTGTCGCTGGCCGCAAACGCGGTGGCGCAGGATACCGGATCCATCACCGGCACGGTGATGGATCCGAGTGGAGCGATCGTGCCTGGCGCGCAGGTCCAGATCACGAGTCCGGCCACCGGGGTGACGCGCAGCGCGACGACCAATGCCCAAGGCGATTACCTGGTGGCGAGCCTCGTGGCCGGACCCTACAACCTGGTAATCACGGCCCAAGGCTTCAAGAGGTACGAAGTCGATGGGATCGTTTTGTGCGTAGCGGAGAACGCGCGCGCGGACGCAAGGCTCCAAGTGGGCGCGACCAGCAGCCTGGTGACGGTAAGCGGCCGCTCCGTGGCCCAGGTCGAGACGCAGTCTTCGGAGCTTTCGGGCACGATCACCGGCAAGGAGATCAGCCAACTCGAACTGAACGGCCCAGCGCCGGCCTTCAGGCGATATTGATCCGGAGATTACACGTGAGCCCGAAGACCGGCGTTAGAAACGCTCCGAGACCGTCAGGCCTTTGCTGCCTGGGCTTGAAATCGCGGGACGAACTCTTCGGCCACGAAGGTTTCGATCGAGGTCGGCGTGGTGTTCGCGGCCGAGCGCGCCTCCAGGGCTTTCATGTAGCCGTTGTTCATCGACTCGGACATCTCGAACAGCAGGTCCGCCATATTGGACGACATTCCCATCTGCACCATGGCCGGCTTCAATTGCGAAGGTGGCAGTTGGACATAGGCAAGCTCCGGCTTGCCGATCGCTTTGCCGATGACCGACGCCGCTTCCTTGTAGTTCAGGTCGCGCTGGCCCAGCAGTTCGCGGGATTGCTTTCCGCTGAAGCTGGATGTCAGCAGCTCGGCGGCGGCCGCGCCAATATCGCGCGTGGCGATCATGGACACCGGCAGGTCCGCCCGCAGCGGCCCACCGACGATGCCAAAGTTGCGGATCACTTGCACCTGGGGCAGCAAGTTCTCCATGAAGTATCCGGCGCGCAAGTGGATGACATTGAGCCCGGCAATCGCGTTAAGTTTCTGCTCCAGATGGTACAGCCCGGTCACCGGACCAACTCTGTCGGACTTGTCGGCGCCGACGCTGCTCAGCGCGACCACGCGCGGCACCGACGCCTGCCGCAGAGCCAAAGCCAGGGTGTCCGACACCCTCTCCTGATACGCTCTCACGTCATTGGCGCCATTGTTGGGTGGAATCAAAGCGTAGACGGCGCTCGCACCCTGGAAGGCGTGCGTCAACGCCGCGGCATCGGTGATATCGGCAACGAACGGCTCGGCGCCCTTCTGCACGAAGCGCGCCAATCGTCCGGCGTCGCGTCCGATCACGCGAACCTTTTCACCGCTCGCGAGCAGTTTTTCGGCCGCAATTCCCCCAGTGTTTCCTGTCGCTCCTGTGATTGCAAACATACAGCACCTCCTTGTGTAGATGGTATCTTGGATGCGCAAGCCTGCGCGCCGGTGCGGCGCGCAAAGACGCTACTCCGGAATTCAGCGCCCGCTAGGTTCGCAGGCACGAGCCTCAACGCGATAGAATGTGAACAGACCCCGGGACGCGGAGCGCGTCGCGGGCAGTTTGGCTATGGAAAAGAAAATATTCTGGTTGAGCCTCGCGTTTTTCAGCCTGATTGCGGACTTTACACTGCCCCTGATCTGGGCGGCGGTGGCCACGCTCCCGATCGTGGTCTTGAGCTGGTGGATCGCCTACCGCAGCGGCTGGTTCTGAGAGAGTCTGCTTCGTCAAACGTGGCGGCGCGGAAGAGCATGATCGGATCAGTATCCGTGATCGCCTATGTGGACCTTGCCGCTGAAAGTGCGATGAACGTAGCTCGTGTAGAGGATCACGCCGATCATTCCCACCACGTTCGCGAGCAGCGCGGCGCGCAAGGCGTGCTGCGAGGATGCGGCGTTGTAGATAGTGAGGCTGTAGCCGGGACTTACGGTGGAGTAGAGCAGGTTGGGATAAACCGTCATGGCGGCTGCGCCCAGAAGCCCGGCGATGGTGACGATGGAACCTCGAAAGGCCCATCGTTCGCGGCCGGCCTGGCGCGAGCGGAATCCCCAGGAGAGTCCCAGGAGCGCCAGCAAGGGAAACGCCCAGGCCACGGGATACCGGTGGTAATTCGCGGCCACCGTCGGGCTCACCCAGAACGTGATGATCGTCGCGAGCACGGCAAGCGTCAGCACCAGGAAGTAAAGTCGCGCAGACCACGTCCGCGAGCGTTCCTGCAGGGGGCCTTCGGTCTTGATCCGCAGATAATTTGCGCCGTGCCAGGCAAGAGTGGTCAGGCTGAGCAGACCGGTGAGCAGCGCGTACGGGTTGAGCGTGAAAGCAAAGCTGCCCGCAAATGTGCCGTCGGCGCCGACCGGCAGGCCGCGGAGCACATTACCGAGCGCCACGCCCAACAGCAGAGCGATCGCAAAACTGCCGAGCCAGAATCCGGCGTCGAAAAGCGACCGCCACAAGGGGCTCTCGAGTTTGCTGCGGAACTCGATGGAAACGCCGCGCAGGATCAAGAACCACAGCACCAGCATCAAGGCCAGATAAAATCCGCTGAAGCCGGAAGCGTAGACCTTGGGAAACGAGACCACCAGCATGCCGCCGGCCGCGAGCAGCCACACTTCATTGCCGTTCCACACCGGCCCGATGGCGTTCAACGCGGTGCGACGCTCGTCGTCGGACTTCGCCACCCACAAGTAGATCGAGCCCACACCCAGATCGTAGCCGTCGAGCACGGAGTAGGCGATCAGCATGCCGCCCAGAATCCAGAACCAGATCGCGTTCAATGTCATGGCAATTCCTACCTCCTGCAGCCCTGCGGATTAGTGAGAGGAAGCCTCGTCCGGACCCTGCACGATTATGCGTCCGACCAGAAAGACAAACAAAAAGGCGAGCAGTGCGTAAATACCCGCGAAGCCGAGCATGGTGAAGATCGTCTCGCCCGAGGCCACTGTAGGCGACGTGCCCGCCGGCGTCTTCAGCAACCCGTAGACCAGCCATGGCTGGCGCCCCACCTCCGTCGCGGTCCAGCCCGCTTCATTGGCAATGTAAGGGAACGGGATTGCCAGCATGAGCGTCCACAAGAACCAGCGGCTGCTCTCAAGTTTGCGCCGCCACAGCAGAAAGAGTCCGAGCAGCATTTGGGCGATGAAGAGCGTGCCCAGCCCCACCATGATGTGATAGCTGTAGTAGGTCAGCTCGATCGGCGGCAAAACGTCCTTCGGGTAAGCGTCCAGCCCCTTGACGCTGGCGCGGCTGTTTCCGTAGGCCAGGTAACTGAGCAAGCCCGGAACGTAGAGCGGATCGATCAGCCTGGCGGTTGCCGGGTCCGGCATGCCGATGATGGCCAGCGGAGCGTTCGGTTGAGTCGTGAGCAGACCCTCCATGGCCGCGAGCTTCACGGGCTGATAGTCGGTGACGTTCCGGCTATTCATGTCGCCGGTCGGAAAAGCCTGAGTGAGCGAGAGGATCACGCCGGCGATCACGGCAATCTTCAGCGACAGCCTGCCGAACTCGGGATGTCTGCCCGAAAGCACGTAATATGCCCCAGCCGCGCCGATGGCATACGCCGCAGTGAGCAACGCCCCGTTGATGGTGTGCAGGTATTGCCAGCCCGCAAACGGATTGAGCATCACCTCCCAGAACGAAGTGAGACGCAGGGTGCCGTTCGCGTCCACCGCGTAACCCACCGGGTGCTGCATCCAGGCGTTGGTTGCCACGATAAAGTAGCCCGAGAGCAGCGAGCCCACCGCCACGCCCATCCCGGCCAGCCAGTGCACGCCCCGGCTCACTTTTCCGTGCCCGAAGAGGAACAAGCCGAGGAATCCGGACTCGAGGAAGAAAGCATAGACGCCTTCGAGAGGCAGCGTCTGTCCGAACACTCCGCCGCCATAAGCCGAAAAGCGGCTCCAGTTGGTCCCGAATTCAAACTCGAGCGGAATGCCCGTAACCACGCCCAGCGCGAAATTGATGGTGAAGATCTTCGCCCAGAAGCGCGCCGCGGCACCGTAACGCGGGTCGTTCTTCAGGATTTCCAGCGTGGAGAGCAGAGCGATAAAGAAACCCAGCCCCATGGTCAGAATGGGGAACAGGTAATGGAACATGACGGTGAAGGCGAACTGGATGCGGTGCGCGAAGACCGCTACGTCCATAGATCACCTCGCCAGGGCAGGACTGGAGACACTCCAGGGACCTCAGACACCATCATTCTACCAGCACAGGAGGCTGCCGTCGCAAACGGTAAAGCAGGTTACACGGGTCTGACGCCGACGGTCGGATCCTGTACTTTGAGCCCGAGGTCGATCGACCGCATGATCTCGTCCCAAACAGGCGCGAGACGGTCCGCGTCCGTAGCCCAGAAGTCGAGGGTGAGCACGGCGTGGGCGTTTACGCCACGAACGATAGCAATCCGCGAGCACGCCTCTTTGCCGTTCTCAACCGACGAACTCTCGGTCCACGCGATTTCGACGCCCGGGCGCTGCTGGCGACGAATGTCCGCGTCTGCCTTCGCCCCTGTCGAGTTGCGGATCAGCCCATCGAGATCGAGTCCGCTCCAGTCGATCTGTGAATGGCGAAGCAGGGAGACTTCCAGGCGGCAGTTGTCATCGGGAGGCGTCGCATCGTACACCTTCACTGACGCTTCGCTGGGCTCGTACACCCACTCGCGAGGCACATCGAAGCGCAAGGCACCCTCAGCCAGGACGCAAATCTTGTACCCGGGGCTGCATTTCCAGGTGTGGCCATCCTTGAGCTTTAGCGTTGTTCTTTCGAATGTCGCCACTGCGGCCTTTGCCCTGATGCCCTCGTTAAATGTCGAACACGCGTGCAACGGGAAGTACGAATTCCGGTAAAAGGGGTGACGTGACGGAGTCGGGCTCGCCGCACACCGACAGCAACTCGTACCCCCCGGCGCCCTGCCGATAGACCTCGATGGCCCGCGCCTCGGGATCGACAATCCAGTACTCGGGGACGCCAAAGCGCACTGCCACTGCCCGATTCTTCCTCGACATAATCCGATCACCTTCATGTTCTACGACGCGTCGCTTCAGCGTAGCAATCCGCTCCTTCAGCGTGCTGTTCCGGCCCATACGCCTTCGCGATTATAACCCCGCACGAGCCTTCCCGGCATCGGCTGGTTGAATGAGCCCTGAAAATGCGAAGGCCGCCCACAACATCCGAGCGGCCCTCAAAAAGCTATGGCTCTGATTACCGTGCACTACACCGAAGCCTTCTCCGTGATCCCTACCAGCTCCGCGTGACCGTTGCCATTGGCATGACCGTTACCGTTCGAGTGAACATTGCCGTTGGCATGACCATTCCCGTTGCCATTGGCCTTGGCCATCACCGGCCCGATCGACACCAGCTCCGGCTTGGGCTTCTTCAGCACCATCTCCTCGTAGATCTCGCGGACCTGCCTGGCTTCGTACGCAGCCTTGCGCCGCATCTTGTCTTCATCGGCGGCCGTCATGGGGATATCGGTGGCGCGGTCGCGCACGGCCGTGACGTCGGCCTCGCGAAGCTTGAGCGAGTGCTCATAGCTCGCGAGATCCACGCTCTTGCCGCGCGCGTAGATTTCGTGCTTGCCGTGCGTCTTGTACCATTCTGCCACGGTAGCGTTCTTGTGCATGTTCTCGATGATGTTGCGCCAGCCGATGCCGGTGTTGTAGGCGCAGAAGGAAATCTCACCCTCCTGCGTGGCGTAGGGAATGATGCACATCTCAGTGCGGCGGAAATCGTAGTTGAACAGGTCCTGGAACCACATTCCGGCGATGAAAAGGAAATTCCAGGGATCGGAGCGCCGCTTCAAAGCATCTTCATAGGTACGCTCGGGGCTCGAATCGCCGTATTTCTTCTTGGTTTCTCCGGTGAGCGCGAAGCTCTTGTCGAACTTCTTCAGCAGATCCACCAGCGCCAGGCTCTTCGGCGCCCGGAAGGGCCGGTAATTCTTGAGCAGCGCGAGACCCATCATGGCGTTCGAGAACCATTTGCCGCGGCTCGCGTCCGTGATCTTCTGAATGTCGCGGATCAATTGTGGGATATTCAGGAACTGCGGAACCGGCGCCGCTTCCTTGGTCTCCTTGTTGATCATCAGCGCCGTGCCGATGCCGCAATTGGGGTGGCAGCCGCAGCTCACCATGCCCCACTGATAATCGGGACCGTGGGCGATGTCGGCGAAGTCCGAGAAAGTGCTGAAGAGCGAGATCGGGAACCAGTCGCGCGTGGGCTCTGTGATGCCGACCTGCTTCTTCACGTCGCGCGCCATGTGCGAGAGCGTGTAGCGCTGCCGCAAACGCCGCTCCGGCGTTACGTCCTCGTCGCGGCCGGTGAATGAGACCGGCTGGAAGGCGATGAAGGCGATCTTCTTCGGATTATCCATGGCGAAGCGGATGATCGGCCCCACCTGGTCGTTGTTGACCTCGTTCACGAGCGTCGTGACCAGGATGATCTCGATCCCCGCCTCGTGCATGTTGTTAATCGCCTGCAGCTTCACGTCGAACAGGTTACCGACCTTGCGATGACTGTTGGCGTCGTTGCCGATGCCGTCGAATTGCAGATAGGCATAGCGCAAGCCGGCATCGAAGGCGCGGCGGCAGTAATCCTTGCTCTTGGCGAACTCGATCCCGTTGGTGGCCGCCTGCACGCTGTTGTAACC
This sequence comes from Terriglobia bacterium, assembly GCA_030038235.1. Taxonomy (GTDB): domain Bacteria; phylum Acidobacteriota; class Terriglobia; order UBA7540; family UBA7540; genus Gp13-AA77. The sequence goes on along the minus strand of JASHPE010000256.1, from coordinate 849 downwards.
GAGCTTGCGGGCGTAGCGCACCGCATCGATGAAGTACGGCGACATAGTCGGCTCGCCGCCCGAGAATTGCACGCTCATCTGCCGGCGCGGTTTGATCTTCAAAGCGTTGTCGAGAATTTCCCGGATCTCTTCCCAGGCGAGCTCGTGCACGAAGCCCACCTGGTTCGCGTCCATGAAGCAGGGATCGCACATCATGTTGCAGCGATTGGTGAGATCGACCGTCAGGACGCTCCCGCGGCCGTGCTTGATGGTGCTCGACCCGTGATTGTGCAGGTCTTTGTCGTTGTGCGCGCGGATGTCGCGGCCCGGGAAGTTCCCCTCGATCCACTGCAGGAACTTCGAGTCCACCGCCATCATGTCTTCAAAGTGGCCGTGGATAGGGCAATCTTTGATCATCCAAACTTGGCCGTCGCGCTCGATGATCGTGGCCTTGATCTCGCCTACTTTTTCGTTGCGCAGCGTGCTCAGGTCCTGCTCGCCGTTGATGATGCGCTCGCGCGCTTCTTTCACGCAGGTGGGGCACAGCGAATCCGTCTGGCGCGGCCAGCCAAGCTGCGGGCGGGTCTTCTCCCAGGACTTCAGCATCGGCTTGTCTGACCATTTCGGCGTGAAAGCCGGATTCGGACGGTACTTATTAAAGAACTGGATGCTATCAAAGGCTGCGCCCGCCGTGACGGATATGGCGCTGTCAACGTACTTCATTAATCTTTGGCCTCTGACTCTGGGCATGTTTTCTCCTCACTCCCACACAAGAAATCGCTGCCGCTCTCGGCAGCGCCGGGCCCGCCTGCCCGGAGACACGTAAGGGACACAGACACCCTATGGCCGCAAGATTATGCCTTATTACGG
>JASHPE010000255.1 GCA_030038235.1 Terriglobia bacterium | reverse complement strand
ATTGGGTATTCACCGACGGGACCGGAAAGGCGCCGCTGTCGCGGTTCACGCTGCGTGACCAGCACGATGAGGTTCGCAAGGCGATGAAGATCGCAGCGGAGTTTGTCATCTATTCACTCCGGCACACCTTCGGCACGCGGCTTGGTGAATCTGGGGCAGATGCGTTCACAATCATGCGGGTCATGGGACATAGCACCGTAACTGTTTCTCAGCGCTATGTTCACCCCACGCCCGAAACGCTCGAGCGAGCCTTTGAAAGGTTGCAGGAGCGGAATCAGCGGGCAGCCGAGCGGCTGCGAGAGCAAGCGAAGTCGGCAAAGGTGCGCGCGCCAAAGGCGGTGCAACAGTTACCTGCTACACTTCCCGCTACAGTCGAGGTTCGCGAAGTTGACGGAACAACGCAAGCTGCCTAGAATCAATGCGGAAGTGCATGCGGGCCGGTGTTCGCCCAGGACTTCAAATCCTGTGGGTCTGCTTAGGTGGACCGGTCGGTTCGACTCCGACACACTTCCGCCACTTCTGTTGACCGTCGTCGGTGGCCGGTTGTGGTCCGCTACTGAATCACTCGGAAGGGAGCGTTGCTTGAAAGTGTGCCGCCCGGCGTCACCACTTGGACCGTACCGCTGGTTGCGCCATAGGGAACCGTGGTGGCAATTTCCGTCTCGGAGACGACGGTGAAGACGGCAGGTGTGCCGTTAAAAGTGACGCTCGTTGATCCTTTGAGATTGTTGCCAAGGATGATCACGCTCTGACCTACCTTGCGGGCTGCGGGCAGCGTCGTCACGAACGGGCCAAGACCCGATGCCTCGCTAAAGAGGGTGCCCCTGTGGTCGGCCCCGCCATCAAGGGTGGCTCCGTAGAACGTCCCACTCGTGGCCTGAAACAGTCCGTCAGAAACGTAGGATCCGTCAGTAGAGTCGAAACTATGGAGACTGGCGAATGTGCCGTCTGGAGCGATCCTGAAGATGGTGCCACAGCCGCTGGTGCAGGTGTCGCTCGCCCCGCCAAACACGGTTGTGCCATACAGGTTTCCGTCCGTAGCCTGAACCAGAGGCGCGGAAGGCAAAGCTCCGTCAGCGCCGTCAAAGTTGTGAATGATCGTGAGCCTGCCACCGGAGTTGATCTTGAAGATCACGCCCTCGTTGTTGGCGCCGCCGTCGTAGGTTGATCCATAGAAGCTCCCGTCCGTGGCTTGAACCAGGGCCGCGGAAGGCTGGGCACCGTCAGGACAGTTACTGCCCTGCGCGCAAAAGTTATAGAGCGTGACGAGTGTTCCCGTCGGTGTCATCTTGAACACCGTTCCGCTGTCGTGAGCCCCGCCAAACTCAGTTGTTCCGTAGAAGTTGCCGTCGGTACCCTGAACCAGCGCCGCGATGGGATAATTGCCGTCAGTTGCATCGAAGCTGTGCAGAGTGGTGAACGCGCCGTCGGGAGTGATTCTGAACACCGACCCACAGCCGGTCCCCTCGTTGCCGCACGGGTGGGCCCCGCCGTATTCGGTTGTTCCGTACAGGTTCCCATCTGTGCCCTGAATGAGCCCGGCGGCCAACTCGGCATAGCCGTTAAAAGTGTGTAGCGTAGTTAAGACACCCGCAGCGGTGATCTTGAAGATCGTACCAGTGTCCGTAGGCCCGCCGGCGTAGGTGGTCCCATAGAAATTCCCGTCGGTGGCCAGCAGCAGCCCGGCGTAAGGGGCAGCCCCGTCGGTGCAGTACTTCTGCGAGCAAAACTTGTAAAGCGTTGTCAGGCCTTCGGACGGGCCCACTTTGAAAACCGTGCCGGAATCGTGTTGGCCGCCCTCGGCCGTCGTTCCGTATAGACTGCCATCCAAGCCCTGGACAAGAGACATCAGGGTCGGGGCGGCACCGTCAATCCCGTTGAAGTTAACCACAGTCGTGAGAGTCTGACCGCGCGCGATAACACTGGCCGCTGCGCACAACACACCGACGGCGCAGGCGGTCCTCCACCAGCCAAGCCTGTTCATATTTCCTCCGCGGCTCGCGGTTCGTCCGCAATTCGCGCCGCCGCCGACTACCGACCTAGAGCAGCTCCTGCTCAAGCTCCTTCTTCTTATGTTTGGTTGGCTTGCGCTTCTCATCCGGCTGGACCTGTGATGGCGGCGGGGTACCGACCCGGAGGCGCGCCAGCCGCTTCACTTCTTTGGCGGCGCTAAACGGTTTCGGTTTGCGGCGCTTGGCCATGACAAGGGTCCCAAGACCGCCTCTGATGACTGGGCAATCCCAAATTCTCGCGGATATCCTATCATTTCAGCGCATGCAACAGTTGCCGTGCTGCTATCAGAGTCGGGTCCCAGACGCTCGAAAACGGCGGCGCGTAACTCAAGTCGAGCTGATAGACCTGCTCCGCGGTCAAGCGCGCGTGCAAAGCCGTGGCGAGCACGTCGATACGCTTGGCCACGCCTTCGGGTCCGACCATCTGCGCGCCGAGCAAGCGTCCGGTAGACCGATCCGCGATGAGCTTCACCAGGATGTCCTGACCGCCAAGATATCGCGCGCGGGCTGCAGCGCGCACCACGGCTTCGGCCGTGCGGAGTCCGGCTTGAGCCGCTTCTTCAGCACTCAGACCTGTTCGCGCCACTTCGAGGCCGAAGACCTTGACAACCGCCGTTCCCACGATGCCGGCGAATCGCGCGCGTCCGCCAGCCGCGTTCTCACCCGCCACACGACCCTGCTTGTTGGCCGTCGTGCCGAGCGGGACGTAAGTGCGGCGTCCGCTGACGAGGTTAAGAGCATCCGCGCAATCGCCGGCCGCGAACACGCCGGCAGCGCTCGTCTCCTGATATTCATTGACCGCGACCGCGCCGCCCGCACCAAGCTCGATCCCGGCATCGGCCGCGATCTTCACGCGCGGACGCACGCCTGTGGCGAGAACCACGCAATCGGCGTCAAAGCTGCCACTTTCCGAGTGAACGCGACGCACGGTTCCTCTCTGATCGCGTGCTCCACCGCGATGGGCGTCGCCGACGAGCGCCAGGACTTTCGCGCCGGTCAGCACCTCGACTCCGTTGCGCGCGAGTTCTTGCCGGATCACCTCGACGATCTCGGCGTCGGCCGCTTCGAACAGGTTGGCCCCGCGCTCGAGCAGCGTGACGCTGCGCTCGGGCGTCTTCAGCGCCTCCGCCATTTCGAGTCCGATGTATCCTCCGCCGACAATCACGGCGCGACGCACGTCCGCAGAGTCAAGATAGCGCTTGAGAGCAATGGTCGATTGCAACGTATTGACGTTGAACACGCCTTCGAGCGAGAGCCCTTCGATTTCCGCGGGCGCAGGCTCCGCGCCGGTTGCGATCACGAGTCGATCGTAAGGCACCTCTTCCGGAGCGCTGCCGGGTGCAAGCATGGTGACGCGCCGGCAGCTGGTCGAGATCTCAATCACCTCGTGATGCGTGAAGACGTCGATGTCGCGTTCGGCGTGGAAGAACTCCGGCGAGTGAATCCGCAGGCTGTCGGCGTCGGGAACGAGGCCCTCGATGTAGTACGGAAGGCCGCAATTCGAATAGGAGATGTCCGGACCCTTCTCGTAGACGCGGATCTCCATCCAACGGTTATGACGCCGCGCTTCGCTCGCCGCGCTCAATCCCGCGGCCACACCTCCAATCACGATGAGTCGCTCGCGCGCCATGGTTAAGAAGGTGGTGTTGGTGTGGTTGAAGGTGCTGGCACGGCCGGCGTTGGCTGAGGCTTCGGAACCGGCGGTACGGTCGGCTGGATCGGCGGCGTATTGGGCGGCGGCAGCGGAGGCGGCCGCTTCGACTTCTCCTCCTCCTCGGCCGCGCAGGAGATGAGCGGTTCCACGAGCTTCACAACCACCGCTTGATACGGATCGACCATCGCCGGCTGCTCCCAGATCGCTTGCACGTCGCCCGCGCGTCCGTAGGCGATCACCATGTAGGTCCCGGGCCGCACTTGCGGCAGCATAAAGTAGCCGTCGGCGTCGGCGGTGGCGGTGGGCGGCGTGTGGCCTGCGTCCGCGCTGGCTTTGGCAACGTTCATCAACGCCCCTTGCATGTCGGCCAGGCGCTTGAGGCAGGTCGCATCGGGCTCCTTCTGGAGCTGCTCGAGGACCTGCTTGCCGGCCGCGGTGTCGATCACCACCACGCTCGCCCCGGTCGCGGGTGCGCCTTCGGTTCCGGTGGCGAAGATGACGCGTCCCGCCATTTCACCGCTGTCGTAAACGGTACCTTTCTTCTCGCTGTGCAGCGGGTGCGCCATGCGAACGCGATCGGTGTTGTGGTTGCAGGACGCGATGAAAGACGGCGCGATCGCCAGAACCGGCACAGCTATTCTCGAAATAAGCGACTTTGTTATTCTCACGAAGCTAATTCAGGAAATAGGTGCGATACAAGGTGTCGCGCTTGATGGGCCTGTAGCCCGCATCGCTGATCAGCCGCCGCAGCGCTTCCTCGCTGGACTTGTTGCGGCAGCCGGCGGCGTAGACCACGTTCTCTTCGATCAGGATGCTGCCCACATCGTTGGCGCCGAAGCGCAGGGCGATCTGGCACATCTTGTGGCCGGGGGTCAGCCAGCTCGCCTGTACGTTCTCAATGTTATCGAGGTAAAGGCGCGCGACGGCCAGCGTCTTGAGATACTCGACGGCGGTCACCTCTTCCTTGACGAAGCGTCCGAGCGACGTGTTTTCGCGCTGGAAGAACCAGGGAATGAACGCCGTGAAGCCGCCCGTCTCTTCCTGCAGACGCCGGATGCGCTCGAAATGCCTCACTCGATGTTCGAGCTGCTCACCGCAGCCGAACATCATGGTAGCAGTGGTGCGCAGACCGACGGCGTGCGCTTCGCGATGGACGTGCAGCCATTCTTCGGTCGTGCACTTCAGCCGCGCGATCCGGAATCGCACTTCATCATCGAGGATCTCGGCGCCCGCGCCCGGAATCGAATCAAGGCCCGCCGCTTGCAGTCGCACCAGCACCTCACGCACGCTGAGACCCTCGATGTCGGCGATGTTGAGGATTTCCGGCGCGGACAGGCAGTGCAGATGCAACTTCGGGTAACGCTGCTTCAGCGTCGAGAGCAGCCCCGTATAGTAAGCGAGCTTGAGATCGGGGTGCAATCCGCCCTGCATCAGAATGCCGGTGCCGCCGAGCGCGATGGTTTCGTCGATCTTCTGGCAGATCGATTCCAGAGGCTGCAGGTAACCTTCGGGCGAGCCCACTGGCCGGTAGAATGCGCAGAAGGAGCAGTACTCGGTGCAGACGTTCGTGTAGTTGATATTGCGGTCGATTTGATAAGTGACCACGTTGCCCGGATGCAGGCGCCGCCGGAGCGCGTCAGCTTCCATGCCGAGACCGATCAGGTCATGGGAGCGGAGCATATCGAGAGCTTGGTCGAAGTTGAGGCTCATACGGGATATATTCAGAAGGCCGAGGCGGCCACGCCCTCTATTCTAGCAGTCTGGCCCGGCAAACGGGGGTGCAAACCGCGTCCCAGGCCATCTCAAAGCTTCCACGCAAGGACAGGACTCACCGCCCAGGGCGGAAAGCTGAGCCAACCGGCTGTAGCATGGCGCCTGTTCTTGGCCCTGTGGCTCCTCAGCTCGTTCCGCAAACCAACCGCTCACAGGGAGCGAGTACCGAAGCCCCGCCGCAAGCTGCGCCACCCTCTTCAGACAGCGTTACGCCGGCGCGGACCGTGGTTCGCGAGTCTGGGAAGAGGGTTGGCTCCCGTTTGAACCGGAAACCGGCGCCGGTTGGCGAGCAAGGACCTGCTCAATGGCGCTGCGGGCGATGGGATGATAGAAGGAGTGAGCTTCGTCGTAGATTCTCTGAGCCCGGCCGCGTCCCTGCGGGGTCTTTACGAGTTCCTCGTAAATCGGCTTGATGTACTTGAGACGTCCAATTGAGGCGAGGAACTTCTCGACGTAGGGATCCGCCTCATGATAATCATTCTTGACAGACATGAGTAGCCACTGGGCCAGGATCTCGCTGTTTGTCATCCGGGACAATCGAAGATTTGTATCCAGCTCCAACATCTTGTCGTGTCCCAGGCCGGCAGGCAACTCGCATAGAAAATAGAGCCATTGATGGGTGTCCCAGTCCGCCGTTTGGCGCTCAGTGACTTCGATCTCGCCGTTGGTCCATCTTCGAGCCGTGTCGCTGATTTTTTCGAGCAATCTTGCTTCGATTTTCGGCGCGGAATCCGGCAGTCCGGGCTTTCGCAGCCACTCGTCAACGGGTACGCGGCGGCCCAACTCTCCGGCCGGAGCCAGGAGATTCGCCCGCAAGTACGCGATGGCCTGGGCCGTGGTGACGCTCTT
>JASHPE010000254.1 GCA_030038235.1 Terriglobia bacterium | reverse complement strand
CGTCCAAGTGGTCGGGACGAACCTCCAGGCCAACCGGCGTTTTGCCGACCAGTTGCTGGCGAAGATCAAGTACATCCCCGGAGCCGCCGACCTGCGCATCCAGCAGGCCTTCAACCTGCCGCGCATCCAGATTGACGTGGACCGCACGCGGGCGGCGCAGGTCGGGTACACGGAGAACAACGTGGCCCGCGATCTGCTGATCTCGCTGAGCGGCAGCTTCCAGACCGCGCCTTCGTTCTGGGTCGATCCCGGGAACGGCGTCGAGTACAGTGTGGCCACTCAGTATCCTCAGTACAATGTCGATTCCGTCCAGGACATCCAGAACATTCCGATCGCCGCGCCGGGCGGCGCGCCACCTCAGATTCTGGGGAACCTTGCCAACATCTCGCGCGGCAGTTCCATGGCCCTGGTCTCGCACTACAACGTGGCGCCGGTCATCGACATCTACGGTGCGGTGCAGGGCCGCGACCTGGGCGGCTTCGCCAGCGACCTCGATCGCGTGGTGAACGCGTCGGAAAAGAATCTGCCGCGGGGCTCGCGTATCATTGTGCGCGGGCAGATCCTCACCATGCGCTCGTCGTTCCTCGGTCTGCTGGGCGGATTGGCCTTCTCGATTCTTCTCATCTACTTGCTGATTGTGGTGAATTTCCAGTCTTGGCTCGATCCGCTGATCATTATTTCGGCGTTGCCAGCGGCGCTCTCCGGCATTGTATGGATGCTGTTTATCAGCCGAACGACCATAAGCGTCCCGGCGTTGACCGGAGCCATTATGTGCATGGGCGTAGCTACCTCGAACAGCATCCTGGTTATAAGCTTTGCCAAAGAACAGATGGCCGAGGGACAACCGCCTCTGAAGGCGGCGCTCGAAGCCGGATTTACGCGCTTTCGCCCGGTCATCATGACCGCGCTGGCCATGATCATCGGCATGTTTCCGATGGCGCTCGGTCTTGGCGAGGGCGGTGAACAGAACGCGCCCCTCGGACGCGCCGTTATCGGGGGTCTGGTGTTCGCCACGGTTTCCACGCTATTCTTCGTGCCGGCCGTGTTTTCCATTTTCCATGGCTTTCTTGAGAGACGCGCTCACGAGCGAAGTGAAGGTGGGCATCAAGGCGGGAGCGGAAAGAACTCGCAATGAAAACTACGACCTCCTATGAGCCGGACCCGGCGACAGATCTGGAGCCTTCCGGCCCCGAAGCGACTCCGAAGCGCCCGCGTCATGGACTGAAGCTGCTCCTCGCGCTTCTTGCCGTCGGTATCGTGGCGTTCGTGGTGATCGGCGGCATCCTGCCGAAGCTCAAAGCGCGGCAGCAGTTACGCGCCGACACCGATCAGCTTGCAGTACCGACCGTCGGCGTGATCCACCTGAAGCCTTCGACCGCCGAGCAGGAAGTCGTCTTGCCGGCCAACATCCAGCCCTATATTTCGGCGCCGGTGTTTGCCCGGACGAACGGCTATCTCAAGAACTGGTACTTTGATATCGGCGCACAGGTAAAAAAAGGCCAACTGCTGGCCGAGATTGAGACTCCGGAGGTGGATGCGCAGCTCCGTCAGGCCCAGGCCGATGTTGCCACGGCTCAAGCCAACCTGCACCTTTCTCAGATCACCGCGGCGCGGTACCAGGAACTGCTGAAGTCCGACTCGGTGTCGAAGCAGGACACCGACAACGCGACCAGCGATTTGGCCGCCAAGCAGACCACGCTTCAATCCGCTGAGGCGAACGTCAAGCGGCTTCAAGACCTGCAGTCATTCGAGAAGATCTATGCGCCCTTTGACGGCGTGATTACCGCGCGCAACACCGACATCGGACAATTGATCAACTCCGGCTCAAGCGGACAGCCCGCAGCGCTTTTTCAAATTGCCGCAGTTGATGTGCTTCGCGTCTACGTCAGCGTGCCGCAGATCTATTCCAATTCGGCGCGGCACGGCATGACGGTCGATCTCACGCTGCCGCAGTTCCCCGGCAAGCGATTTCCGGGGACGCTGGTGCGCACGGCGGACGCCATCGACCAGGCGTCCCGCACCCTGCTGGTGGAGGTTGACGTCAGGAATCCTTCGGGCGAACTGCTTTCGGGAGCCTACGCGGAGGCGCATTTCAAGCTGCCGCCGGTGACCGCCCACACGTTCCTGATTCCGGTGCCGGCGCTGATCTTCCGCTCTGAAGGCCCGCAGGTGGCGACCGTGGACGACGGCCGCCACGCGCTGTTGAAGGACGTCAAGATCGGTCGCGATTTCGGTACCGAGCTGGAAGTGCTATCAGGCCTTACCGCTGAGGACTCGATTATTGTGAATCCTCCGGACTCGCTCACCAATGGTGAGGAAGTCCGCCCGGTGGAGCGCTCAGCAGGCGGCGCGCTCACCGGAGGAGGTCCACAGTGATCCGCCGGTGCGCGATCGTGCTCATTGGCGTCGCGGTCGTTGGCATGGCGGGCTGCATGGTGGGCCCGAAGTATTCGAGGCCGAGCGCCGAAGTGCCTGCTGGATACAAGGAACAGCCAACCGCGCAAACTGCGAGCCAGAATCTGCCGGAGAAGTGGTGGCAGGTGTTCAACGATCCGCAACTGAACGCGCTCGAGGAGCAGATCAGGGTTTCCAACCAGAATCTCAAGGAGAGCGAGGCGGAGTATCGCCAGGCTCGCGCTCTGGTGCGCATCTATCGCGCCGACCTTTATCCGACTGTGAGCGCCGATCCCACCGCCACGCGGTACCACTATTCGAACAACAAGCCTCCGATCAGCTCAGAATCCGGGGCCACCTTCAACGACTATATTCTGCCCGGAGACATCTCCTATGAGATCGACGCCTGGGGACGCATCCGGCACAACATTCAGTACGCTCGCGAGAGCGCGCAGGCTAGCGCCGCCGATCTGGCCACGCTCAATCTGAGTCTTGAAGCGGAACTGGCGGTGGACTACTTTGAGCTGCGCAGCGCCGACGCGCAGGAAAAGCTACTCAACTCCACGGTCAGCGACTATCAAAAGACGCTGCAGCTTACGGAGACGCGGCACACCGGAGGCCTGGCCTCCGATCTCGACGTGCAGCAAGCCGAAACTCAGCTCGAAGCCACGGAATCGCAGGCTACAGACGTTGGTGTGGCGCGTGCCCAGTTTGAACACGCGATCGCCGTTCTCACGGGCAAGCCGCCGGCCGATCTGACCCTTGCTTTTTCCCCGGCCAGCGAACCCCCGCCGTCCATTCCCGCAGGACTGCCCTCCGAAATCCTCAAACGCCGGCCGGACGTCGCTGCTGCAGAGCGGCGCATGGCTGCAGCCAACGAACAGATTGGAATCGCTAAAGCCGCCTACTATCCCACCATCACGCTCACTCCGTCGGCCGGTTTTGAAAGCGGAACGCTGGGAACCCTGCTGCAGGGACCTGCGCTCTTTTATACGCTCGGCGCGGGAGCGGCAGAGACGGTGTTCGATGCCGGCCGCCGTCGCGGCATGAACGAGCAGGCCTGGGCCAGTTATGACCAGACTGTAGCGACGTACCGCCAAACCGTGCTCGGCGCATTCCAGGATGTTGAAGATAATCTCGCCGCGTTGCGCATCCTCGATCAGGAAAGCAAGAGCGAGGATCTGGCCGTGCGCGCAGCCACACGCGCTACCCAGCTTTCGCTCAATCAGTATCGCGGCGGAATCACCAACTATCTTCAAGTGCTCACCACGCAGACGGCGCAGCTCACGGACGAGCGCGCCGCGGTGGACATCTTGCGACGGCGTCTGGACGCGAGCGTCGATCTGATCAAGGCTCTGGGTGGCGGATGGGATGTCACCACAGGCATTCCGCAGGCCGAGCAGATGGCAAACAGTCCTGCGGGCGGCAGCCGCTGATTCCTTCGCGTCTGCGCCTTCACTCCGCGTACAGCGCTTTGCGTTTGGGAGCTTCCTGAAGTGCGCGCAATAAAGTCCAGTAAGCCGGCTTGGGCGCGTAGTCGGAGTCGAAGGGGAGCGGACGTCCCGGCAACCCGTCGGGCCGCGCGAAACTCGGGCTGTAGCGCGCTGTCAGCCACGTGTAGCGATCGGAAAGACCCCACGTCACAACTGCGATCAGCGCGCGGCTATCCAGAGCGACATCCAGAATCCGCTTGTATGCGTCGGCCACGGCGCGGTCACGCTCCTTGACATCGGAAGGCGCGCCGTTGTCGAGCACGTCAAGCTCGGTGATCATGATTTTTACGCCGCGCGCTTCGATTTCGCTCAAGAAATGGCGATAGACTTCCGGCCGGAAGGACCAATTCTTCAGCTTGAGATGAGACTGAAGCCCCACAGCATCAATCGGCGCTCTGGCAGCAACCAGACTGTCGAGCAGGCCGATCAGCGCGCGCCGCCGGCTTTCCTGGTCGGGGTTGTCCATCTCGAGGTCGTAGTCGTTGTACACCAGCACGGCTTCACGGTTGGACTCGCGCGCCGTCCGGAAGGCGGACTCGATGTAGTCGTTGCCCAGTCTCGCGAGAAGAGGCGAGTTGCGCAAGCCGTCCGCTCGGCCGTCGCGCGGGTTGATGGCCTCGTTGACCACGTTCCAGGAGTAAACGCGCCCCGCGAAGCGCGTGGTCATGGCGCGAATATGGTCCACGACCAGCCGCTCCGCCGCCGCGCGGTCGCTTGCTTGCCCAAACCATGCCGGCGTTTGCTCGTGCCACAGCAGGTGCGCTCCGGTCAGCCTCATGGAGTACGATTGCGCGAAGTCGAGGTTGCCTTGTTCGCTCGAAAAATCGTATTGGCCGAGAGCATTCGATACGTGAGCCCAGGAGAGGTTGGGCGCGAGTAATCTGCAGTGCTCTGCGAAGAGATCAGTGTAGGCCGCCGGAGCTTGCCCCATGTCCGCTTCGGGCGTGGCCCCGTACTGAATACCGCGTTTCTGGGCGTCATCGCCGAGGCTCGAGACAGGAGCCTCCCGCCCGGCGAGATTTTTGGGCGCGGCTGACAGGCCGACGCCCGCCGCGATCGCGGCCAACCGCTGAAGACAATCGCGTCGAAACATACGTGGACTTGCGCGAGCAAACTTGAAACCCGTATTCTCGCACTGATGTCAGTCATCGCGCAACGCCTCCATGGGATCGACGCGCACGGCCCGGTGCGCGGGGATATAGCACGCCACGAGCGCGACTGAAATCAAGGCTGCGGCCACCACGGCGTAGGTCGCGGGGTCGTAGGAAGCCACCCCGACCAGAAAGCTGACCAGGACGCGCGTGATGCCGAGCGCCATGAGCGTGCCGATACCGACGCCCGCCAGAATCAACATGGAGGTCTGTCGCATCACGAGCTTCAGCACGGAGCCGGAGCGCGCGCCCAGCGCCATGCGGATGCCGATCTCGTGCCGGCGGCGGCTGGCCGAGTAAGACACGGTGCCGTACACGCCCACGATCGCCAGCAGCAGGCCGAGTGCGCCCAGCGTGCCCGCGAACGCTGCGCCTATCTTGAAAAGGAAGTATCCGTTCCCGCCCTGGAGCGCCTGGTCCATCGACATCACGTCGTAGACGGGCAGGCTCGGATCGATCTGCCGCACCAGACCTTCCACTTCCGGCGCCAGAGATGCTGGCGGGACCGCGGTACGAAGCTGCAGAACGTGAGTCGAGCGATACTCCTGAGTCTCGGGCAGGAAGAAGTACATTCCGGGTGCGTCCAGCAGGCCGGTCTCTTTGGAATCGCGGACCACGCCGACTACCGTGACGAACGGCCCCGACGCGGCCTTATAGCTGAAACGCCGCCCGATGGGGTCCTGATGGGGCCAGAAGCGCTCCGCCATGGTCTTGTTCACGATGGCCGCAGGCTCAGAGGCCGACGTATCGGCCAGAGTAAAGGCGCGCCCTTCGAGGATTCGCATGCGCATGGTGGTGAAATAGTCTTCGCTCACCATGTTCATGCTGGCGCCCGGCACGCGCGTGGCCGGCGGAATCGGCTGACCCTCGGCGTATACGCGCGCGCCGTCGTTGTAATAGCTCAGAGGAATCGAGTAAGCGAAACTGGCCGACTCCACGCCGGGTAGCGTCCTGGCTTTATCGATCACCGAGCGCAGCAGCGCTTCGGACCGCTTCTGGTCGTAGCCTTGCAGGCCAGGATCGATTCCGACGTTGAGCACGTTGTGCGGATCGAAGCCGAGGTCCGTGGATTCCGCATTCTGGAGGCTGCGCACGAAGAGTCCCGCGGTCACCAGCAGGACCAGCGATCCGGCGACCTGCGCCACCACCAGTGCGTGGCGCAGCCAATGCCGGCCGCTGTCGCCGATCGTGCCGCGCCCGCCTTCGCGCAGGACTTCGTTCACATCCGCGCGCGCCGCGCGCAGGGCGGGCGCCAAACCAGCGACAATTCCCGCCAGCACGGCGGCGCCGGTGGTGTAGCCGAACACGCGCCAATCGAAGACGAAGGCGAGCCGCAACGGAAAGTCGCCGAACGGACGCAGCCCGTTCAGCAGATGACAAGCCCAGTTGCCCGCCACCGCCCCGGCCACGCCGCCCAGAATCGCCAGCAGTAGGCTCTCGGTGAGCAATTGCCGGATCAGCCGCATGCGTCCCGCGCCCATGGCGGCGCGAATCGAGATCTCACGCTCGCGCGCCGACGCGCGCGCCAGCAGTAGATTCGCCACGTTCACGCAGGCCACCAGCAGCACCAGCCCAACCATCGTCAGGAAGATGATGGTTACCAGCGGCATCGTGGTGGCGACAGCAGGCTCGGGCCGCGCAAGCTTTTCCGGAAAGACGCGCGCCACTTGGCCCTCATCCGCCTGCGGATACTCCTGGGCGAGCTGCTTCGCCGTGACATTGAGCGCCGCCTCGGCCTGCTCAATGCTGACACCGGGCTTTAGTGTGCCCAGTACGCGCACCCCCCGGTCGGTGCGCGAGGTGAAAATCGAGGTGTCGCCCTGGGCAGCGTGGAACATTCCGACGGGTGCATAGGCATCGAGTTCAACCATGGCGTAGGGTCCCTGGAACTCCTCCGGCGCTACGCCGATCACGGTCACGGCAGCGCCGTCCAGACTGACCGTGCGCCCGATGATGCTACGGTCGCCCGCGAAACGCTTGTGCCAATAGCTGTGCCCGAGGACCACCACCGGCCCGGTCTTGGGCGCGTCGCCCTCGCCGGGATCGATCAGCCGGCCCACCGCCGGACGAAGCCCAAGCATGGTGAAAAAATTGCTGGGTACGTAAGCCACGATCATGCGGTCGGCGTGACCTTGATAGCTCAGGCCCACGAGGTCGAGTACGTACCCGGTCATGTCGGTGAGGACGGCGGAGGAGTGGGCGCGATAGTCGAGATAATCCGGGAAGGATATCTGGTTCGGTTGGGAGTCGGCCTTGGTCTGCACTGCGACCACGGTCAGGCGGTCGGCATCCTTGACCGGCAGCGGCCGGAACATGAAGACGTTGCCCAGGCTGAAGATCGCAGTGTTGGCGCCGATGCCAAGCGCCAGCGTCACCACGGCGATCACGGTGAAGCCCGGCTCTTTCACCAACATCCGAAGCCCGAATCGAATGTCTTGCCAGAATCCCGCCATGAGAAGCCTCCGTCGTCCAGAATCTGCCGGAGCCAAACGATGCCCTGCAGGTGCTTACGCTCTTGAGACGTTCACGGTTCCTCGAAGATTACAAGCGGAGCATCCGCCGCGCAGTGCTTCAGTTTGACGCAGTGGCGGCTTTACGCCGCCAGTTGACGAGGTAAACTCGCCGCTACGATCGCAAAATGGACCGGCTATTCACGGTTATTCGCCCGAGGCTACATGAAAACCGACCAACGAAAAGCGCATGTTCTTTGCTTTCAGGAATATCGTGGGACTTACCCTTAGGTTTTTACGTCGATCCTTTGTTTTCAACGACATCGTGGGACTTACCCTCATGTTCACATCTTGACAACCGTTTAGCCAACGGCCAAGGTGGCCGTGCCACCTCAAACTGACTTGGTTCCGGCCTGAAGACAGCAGCCGGCTTCGTTTGCACCCGAACTGCCTGAAAAGTTAGCTTCATTTACTTCGTTTTCAGGGCAATGCTACTGATTATAAACGACTTGATTGGCTTGGCTTTGCGAAAAGCGTGCAAAATTTATAGGTGGGGAGGGTTCGAATTCCCCCTTCCTGGGCAGTTGAACGGTCTGGGTCCCCCCACTTTCGCGATTCGATATGCTGCCAAGACCAGGAATCAATTCCTCACCACAAACTATTTCCGCTGGCCGAGCGGCATCAGTTCATCACTGACGCCAAGGTGATCGAAAAAGCCAGGGAGATGGCGGCGATTGCATCTACAGCTGCGACGATGGTCGCCCTGGTGTTCTTTGGGGCGATATTGCGCTGAATTTCACCCCTGTTAAAGGATTTGAGTAGTGGCTGGCTGAAAGGTCAGAGTGACGGCGATTTCCTCTTCCTCTCCGGCTTCACCTTGGCGATCCGTCGCAGCGCCTCTTCCAGCGGCACGTCGATCTTGATACCGCCGGTGCCGTGCTTTCAGCGGTTGTTCTCGTATTCCTCAAGGTCTGCGGCCAGGTTGTGAACGTCCACCGCGTCATCCTTGCGGGTCTTCGGTTTCATGGCCCGATGATAGCACACGACTGCGGGAAGGCGACGTGTCCTTCACTCGCTCTCTCGTGTCTTGAAGGATTCGGCGCGACCGTTCGATTACCTGTCGGGTTTCTGCGATGATCTCTGCCGACCTTAGCATGATCCCTTTTGATTTCTCGATGGCAGAGCGATCCAGCTTTGACTCCATATCAAGGGGATGCCACGGCCGACCCGGAAGGGTTCATCGTTAAGCTGGTCTGTGAACTATAGAATTCCGAAAGAATCACGATCACACCCGCATGGGCGTGTCCGGCGCGAAAGAAATTCTGCCGCAATGGATTCTCCCTATATCTGCTGTTCTCGTTCATCAAAGATGTCAGCAGAAAATAGCCTCCTCCGTATTGAATTGTTGGCACGGTGATCAGGATGATTCCGGCCATCACTTTCGCTTCGCGAGTCACAGGTTCTCCGCCGGCAAATTTGGTTAGAACATCAGCCTTAGCCCAAACTGAATCTGGCGTTCTGTGGTTGCCGTGCCCGTTATGACGCCGAAACCCGTTGAGCCGAGAGTGGCGCCGGGATTCCCAAAGGTCGCCTGGTTGAGAACGTTGAAGAACTCAGCGCGGAACTGCAGCGTTTTCGTTTCCGTGATTCTCGTGTCCTTTATGATGGAGAAATCCAGATTCGACCAGCCGGGGCCCGTAAAGGTGTTCCGCCCCAGATTACCCGGAGCTGCCTGCGCTGCGCCCACTCCGGCGACGGGGCTGGTAACGAGGGGAACGCCAAAGTAGCCAGTCCCGATGCCCTCCAGCGGGGACGCTCCAGCCGGGCCGGTACAGGTGGCGGAATCGAAGCCGATTACAGCATCGGAAAAGAACTGCGGTCCACAGCCCTCCTGCACGACGGGGCTCCGCGTCGCCTTCTGCAGGAAAAACGGCCGGACGCCGATACCGTCGTAGGCGTCGAAACCGTATTGAACGCTGCCATAAGAGCTGACGACGGTGAAGGGAAAGCCGGATTGGGCCTGGAAGATACCCAGCATCTTCCAGCCTTGGGTCAGCCGCCCGGGAAGCTGGGGCAGCACCCGTGCGAAGGGTAGGTTGTACGCGAAGTTGGCCACGAACCGCTGGGCGATGCTATAGCTGGCGGGCGCATATTCGCACTTGCGGCACTGGGGATTGTTCTCCATGATGGCGCCGTTCTGCCCGCCGGAGCTCCATACGGCATCGGCGTCCGTCATGTCCTTTGCGAAGGTGTAGTTGGCCTGAAACTCGATGCCATGGGCTGGCGAGTTCTTTTGCACCTGGGCTTGTAGAGCGTTGTAGGCGGAGTGAGCCCCGTTGTGGAAAGACTGAAGTTCGGACAGTCCGGGGGTGATGTTGCTGAAAGGCGTATATTGCGGTTCGGCGCCGGCCATGGCGTTGGGATAATCCTGCGTGTAGAGGCTTACACCATCGTTCGCGACGTAAGACGCCTGGGCTTCCACGCCCCCGGCAAACTGGTGCTCCAGCGTGAAATTGCCGCTGATCGTGTAGCCGTTTCGCATGGTGTCGGAAGGAAAATCCCCGATCAAGGGCCCGACGGCGGCCGCGAACGGCGCATAGTTGATCGGGGTGTTGGGCGGCACGGATTTGGTATTCCCGTTGGCTGCCAGGGGCTGCCCCGTGGTGCTTGTCAACACGGGAAGAGAAACTTGAAGTGGAGACAGGGAGTAGGCCGCGCCGGGCAAAATGCTGAGAGAAGCAACCGGAAAATCCACCAACGACTGATCCGGGTAGACGGTGGGGATCATGTTGGTGAATATTCCGAGCCCGCCTCGCAGCACCGTGTTGTGCCCCATGTCCCAGGCCAGGCCGAAGCGCGGACCGAAGTCGCCGGCCACGCGGTCGGGCAGCCAAAGGGGGTTGGGATTCACAACAAAATGGCCATACAGATCGCCCAGCTCGGCCGGCAACGACAAGCGGTCGCCCGTTTCCCAGGGCACCGTGGCGTATTCGTATCGCAGGCCGAGATTGAGTGTCAGGCTACGAGTGACCTTGAAGTCGTCCTGAATATACCCGGCCAGCATGGAGCGCCGCAGTCCCCACCAGACGAATCCACCTCCCGGCGGACCGTAGCCTGTGGCTGCCGTTGATCGTGCGTAATAATCGACAGCTCCCTCCATCATGCTGATAAGACCGCTGGGGCTCGCCGTTCCGGCGGGCAGCGATGTACCTCCGCTGATGGAGGGGATCGCCTCGGGGAGCGTCGTTCCGGCATTGAAGTTGAATTGGCCGCTTGGACCGTAGGA
The DNA here is from genome assembly GCA_030038235.1 of Terriglobia bacterium. Classification (GTDB taxonomy): domain Bacteria; phylum Acidobacteriota; class Terriglobia; order UBA7540; family UBA7540; genus Gp13-AA77. The sequence goes on along the minus strand of JASHPE010000254.1, from coordinate 2,705 downwards.
TGTGACGCCCGTGCCATTGTCCCACTCGCGGCGAAAACTCCCGCCGATGTTGAACGATTGACGGCCTTTGGTCCAGGCGACGTTGTCCTTGTATTCGAAAACCGTGGTGACGTACTTGGTCTCAAACGTGTCAGGTCCCCAGCCCTGCAGACTGCCATCCTCGAATGCGGTGTTTGTGGTGGTGAACTCCGCCGGGGCCTCGGGGACACCTTCAATTCCGCGGTTGAGCGTAAAAGTGAAGTCGTTGAGTAAGGTAGGCGAAAAAAGATGAGTCTCGCTGAGGGTGTAATTGCGAGCCTCGCCAATGTTGCTCGTTGAGAAGTTGGCCCCGGCAAGCTCGGCCGCCCAGGAATCCGTCTCCTTGGCGATGTTGTTGACGTACGACGCTCGAGCGAAGAGAGAATCCTTGGATGAGAAATGATGGTCAAGGCGTGCGGAGAACTGATCATCATTCGTGGGCTGGGAGAATACGTAGTTGAATGTATTGGCGCCCAAGATTCCGTTCGGTTGGTTGGGGTCCGGGTATTTGGCGAGGACCTGCGCTGCCACCGGGTTCAAGGGCACCTGAAGGGTGTCGGGATTGCCGGTCACGGGGTCGGGGATGGTGACCATGCCGGCCTTTTCCGCAGGCGTCGGCACGGCGACGATGTTGGGCTCTCCCAGCCGCTGCCGGAAACCAGCGTACTCGACAAAGAAAAACGTCTTGTCCTTCTTGATGGGTCCGCCGAACGTGCCGCCGAATTCGTTCCTCCGGAATGGCGGGACCCCTCCGGCAATTCCGGGTCCAGTGGCGAAAAAGTTTCGCGCGTCAAAGGCGCTGTTTCTCAGGAATTCGAACAGGCTGCCGTGAAAGTCGTTGGTGCCGGACTTGCTCACCATCTGCGTGATGCTTCCGGCGCCCTGGCCGTACTCGGCGGAGTAATTGTTCTGCTGCACCTTGAATTCTGCGATGGCATCGAGATTGAAGTTCGTGAACTGCAAGGTGCCCATTTCCGCATCGCTGATGTCGCCTTCATCGAGCGTTCCCGTCATGGTCTCGCCGCGATTGCCGTTGCTGATCCACTGACCCTGCGCGTCCATCCACCCCATGCCGCCGGTATTCGAGACCACGCCCGGTTGGAGATAGACCAGACCCGTTATGTCGCGGCCGTTCAGCGGAAGATCCTGCACTTGCTCTGCGGACACCAGGCCGCCGAGCGTTCCGTTGGTCGTATTCAACAGAGGCGGCGCGGCTGTCACCTTGACTTCCGAGGTCACCCCCGACAGGGCGAGATTGAAGTTCACCTCGCGCTGTTGGGCGACGTCGAGAGTGATGTTGGATGCTGTCCCGGTCTTGAAGCCCGCCGCCTCAGCGGTCACATTGTAGGTGCCGACGATCAGGTTGGGAATCGTGTAGGTTCCCGCGCCGCTCGACACCGTGTACTGGGAGACCCCGGTCTCGATGCGAGCGGCGGTTACCTTGGCGCCGGGGATGACGCCACCGCTCGGATCCGTCACCGTTCCCGTGATAGACCCAACCGCCTGAGCATACAGAAGCGGTGAGCCGGCCAGCAGGACGAAAGCTGTCGCGCAGAACAAGCTCAAGATGTAGTTTTTCATGAGTTCTCCTTCTTCGGCTTGCCTGGTAGGAATTGAACGCGGGGGATTAGGATTCTGCCTGGAGACGTTGCCGCAGACGCTGCCCACGTCGGCCTGGGTAAATGGAATGGTGGGGCCCACACGAGGGCAGGAAGCAGATCGAGCAAGCTCAGCGCTCGCTTCATCGGAACCTCCCCGAGAGTGCTCACCCGACGCGCTTACACGTCCTGCCATGCGTCTTCACCCGACGCATGTGAACGCCTTCTCGCAATATCTCGCAGCAGTGGTGGGGTTGTCAAGAAAATGAGCAGACGGCTGACACGGCCTGGGAGCGCGGGCATCCTGCCTGCTCTCGGGCTTCTTGATGGATTCACTTTCGGTGGCAGGCAGGATGCCCGCGCTCCCAGGCCGTCATGCGAGATGCCGTAAAGCGCGGCTTATTCCGGGACCGGCTGCACACCGTGAACGATTTCCAGGTGGTTTACGGGCGCGTCGGGAGGCCGTAATCATCACCTACAGTCGGCCTTGACAGCCATCGTTGGGGCTGCTGGCGCTACCGGTTGCCGCCGTCGGGTTCAGCAGCCGGCAACTGCTATGCCATGGCGATTCATCAGACGCTCTCACCGGCCCGTTCCATGTAGCGGCGGTTTACCCCGTCTGATGGCGGTAAAAAGCCGCCGCTACATCGAACTCTCCCACTACAGAAACATCTCACAATGTGAATTTCGGGGCAGCTTGCCCCCGGTGGTCCCACTTGGATCTGAGCACCGGGAGGCCGGGCGCTGCAACCGCGGCCGACGCGGCAGCGCGCACGCGACCGTATGTTTTGCCGCCGCTGCCCATTCGGGCACCCTGTACCACGTACCGGATGTCAGCGTCCCGAAACGGCGGCACGATGAATTCCGCGGCCCCGTCCTGCATGGCATCAAGGTAAAGACTGATGTCCACCACCCTCGATACGACGATCACAGGGATCGGGGGCCGCGATCGGGATGCCATGCCCACGGTTTCCGGCCAGCCGCCGTCCGGCAGCTCAGTGTCGGTAAAGACAAGAGTCGGAGGCTCCGGCGAAGCCAGAACGGATTTGGCTTCAATGCAGGTTCTCGCTCGCCGGCTGCTGAGGCCGA
>JASHPE010000253.1 GCA_030038235.1 Terriglobia bacterium | reverse complement strand
GTCACCATTACGGGTACTAACAGCACCGAGTTCGCCCAGACCAACACCTGCGGAACCTCCGTGGGAGGAGGAGCCACTTGTACCTTCAGCGTTACCTTCACGCCTGCCGGAACAGGGACGCGAACCGCCACGCTTTCGGTCTATGACAATGGCGGAGCAAGCCCACAGACGGTAGCCCTATCGGGGACCGGCAATTCAACCTCGAACGGTCCGGTCGCATCTTTCAACCCCACGAGCCTCAGCTTCGGCAATCAGAACTATAAGACCACGTCGAAGAGTATGACGGTGACCCTCACTAACACCGGCTCGGCGGCGCTCAGCATCACGAGCATTATGGCCGGCGGGGACTATGCAGATACCACCACCTGCCCATCGTCATTGTCGGCGGGCTCAAGCTGCTCAATTTTGGTTACCTTTACGCCCACCGTGGTGGGACCCGACAACGGCTCAATCACGGTAACCGACAACGCCACCAACAGCCCCCAGAGCGTGCCGCTGACCGGCACCGGGGTGGGTTCGATGGTCGGCCTCTCGCCCACCAGCCTTACCTATGCCTTGCAGCTTGTGGGCACCGACAGCGCGCCCCAAACCGTCACCCTGTCCAATACGGGCAACGCCACGCTGACCATCAACAGCATCATGATTGGAAGCAACTTCACCCAGACGAACAATTGCGGTGGCAGCGTCGGCGCCGGGTCCTCCTGCACCATCAACGTGGTCTTCGCTCCCACGGTTTCAGGCACGCCGTCCGGAAAGCTCACCGTCTCGGATAACTCGGCAGGCAGCACTTCGCAACAAGTATCGCTCTCCGGCACCAGCACTATCGTGAGCGTCAGTCCCACCAGCCTGAACTTCGGAAGCGTGAACCTCGGCACCACCAGCTCAGCCATGACCGTCACTCTGACCAACGTCAGCACCACGCAGACTTTGACAGGCCTCAAGGAATCGATGACCGGCAACAACCCAACCGATTTCGTGGAGACCGGAACCTGCGGAAACACCGTCCAGCCGCTCAGCACCTGTACGTTCGACGTGACCTTCACTCCTGGCGGCGCCGGCTCACTTTCGGCTGTCCTCAACTTTAGTGACAACGGGGGCGGCAGCCCGCAGACCGTCGCGCTCTCCGGAACCGGGAACTCTACGGGAGATGGTCCCGTCGCATCCTTCAATCCCGCCAGTCTCAACTTCGGCAATCAGAACTACAAGACCAAATCTAAGGTCATGACGGTGACGCTCACCAATACGGGCAGCGCTGCGCTGACGATCACGAGTATCACGGCCGGCGGAGATTATACGGACACCACCACCTGCTCCGGGTCATTGGCGGTGGGCGCTAACTGCTCGATCTCGGTCACTTTCACCCCAACCGTGGTGGGAACCGACAACGGCTCGCTGACTGTGGTCGACAACGCATCCAACAGCCCGCAATCCGTTTCGTTGACGGGTACCGGCGTGGGTGCCATGGCGAGCGTTACTCCAACCACTTTAACCTTTGGCGTGCAATTGATCGGAACCAGCAGCGCGGCGCAGCCTCTGACCGTCAGCAACATCGGCAATGCGGCACTCTCAATCAGCAGCATCACTGCGCCCACGAATTTCGCCGAAACCAACAACTGCGGGTCGAGCCTCTCCGCGGGATCAAGCTGCACCATCAACGTGACCTTCGTGCCGGCGAAGTTCGGTATTCTGAGCGGCAGCGTCCAGATCAAGGACAATTCGGCGGGCAGCGCTGCGCAGAACGTCTCGGTCTCGGGTACCGGGACAGCCATCAGCATCACTCCGACGAGCCTGAACTTCGGCTCCGTGAACCTGGGCTCGACAAGCGCACCTCAGGTTGTGTCCGTGACGAACGCGAGCTCCAGCTCGGTTTCGATTACATCGGTGTCCGTCACCGGAACCGACAGCACCGACTTCGGCAAGACCAACAATTGCGGGTCTACTCTGGGCTCGGGAGCCACATGCACCATCGACGTGACCTTCACCCCGGGCGGCGCCGGACCCCGAACCGCCACTCTGAACGTCAATGACAGCGGCGGCGCGAGCCCGCAGACCGTCGCCCTGTCGGGCACGGGCAATGCCAGCGGCACGGGTCCGCAAATCACCATGAGCCCGAGCAGCTTGAGTTTTGGGAACCAGAACTACAACACCACCTCGAAATCGCAAACGGTGGTGATCTACAGCACGGGGACAGTAGCGCTCAGCATCACGAGTGTGACAGCGACCACCAATTTCAACGTGACCAGCAACACATGTCCGGCGTCTCTCAACCCTGGCTCGAGTTGCAACGTAACTGTCGATTTCGACCCGCAGAGCGTGGGCACGATCAGCGGTACGATGAACGTAACTGACAACGCTCCCGGCAGCCCGCAGGCTGTCCCTCTGACGGGCACGGGCGCGGGCGCAGTGCCGGTTCTCAGCCCGACCAGCCTGACGTTCGCGGTTCAGGTGGTAGGCACCTCAAGTGCCTCTCAGCCCGTGACGCTCACGAACACGGGCAACTCCAGCCTGACGATCAACAGCATCAGCGCACCGTCGAGCTACAGCGAGAGCAACAACTGCGGATCGAGCGTTGCAGCAGGCGCGAGTTGCACGATCAATGTCACCTTTACGCCCACGAGGTCGGGCACGCTGGCAGGATCAATCAGCGTCAGCGACAACGGCGCCGGCAACACCCTGCAAACCGTGAGCCTGACCGGAACCGGCACCGATGCCGAACTATCTCCTGAGAGCCTGGACTTCGGTACCGTCAGCGTGGGTCAGTCCAGCGCTCCACAAACGGTGACGCTGACCAACGTCAGTACGGTCAGTTCATTCAGCATCACGTCGATTTCGTTCACCGGCAACGACCCAGGCGACTTCTCTCAGACGAACAACTGCGGGAAGTCGCTGCCAGCCAGCGCGAGTTGCACGATCACCCTCACCTTCACGCCGCAGGCGACAGGCTCACGCACGGCATCGCTTTCAGTCGCGGATGGCACTGGGGGCAGCCCGCAGACGGTCGCGCTCTCTGGCACGGGCCAGTGACGTTCGAGCCGTGGCGGGGCTTGTCACAGCCTCCTCCGCACTCCGGACTCCCCGTAGCGAGTCCGGGGTTAAACCGGGTTACGATGAATCCATGAAGGATGTCATCGTCGGCACGGCCGGTCACATCGATCACGGCAAGTCCGCACTGGTGCTGGCGCTCACCGGCACGGATCCCGACCGCCTCGCCGAGGAGAAGCGGCGCGGCATCACGATCGACCTTGGTTTCGCGCACCTCGATCTCGGCGATGGCGTGCGCGTGGGATTTGTGGACGTGCCAGGTCACGAGCGCTTCGTCCGCAACATGCTGGCGGGCGCGAGCGGCATCGACCTGGTGATGCTGGTTGTCGCGGCGGACGAGTCAGTCAAGCCGCAGACGCGCGAGCACTTCGAGATCTGCAGGTTGCTGGGCGTGCGCAGCGGCCTCGTCGTGCTGACCAAGCGCGACCTCGTAGACGACGACCTGCTCGAGGCAGCTCGCCTCGAGATCCGGGAATTCGTGGCCGGGTCTTTCCTGGAGGGTGCCCCGGCCGTAGTGGTCAGCGCGCGCACGGGCGAGGGTCTGGACAAGCTGCGCGCGGAGTTGAAGCGCCTGAGCCTGGCCGCCGAAGCTCGACCGGCAGACTTGCCCTTCCGCCTGCCGGTGGACCGCGCGTTTGTGATTCACGGCTTCGGCACGGTCGTGACGGGAACGCTGGCGGCCGGGCGGATCGCCAAAGAGAGTGAAGCGGAGGTCTTTTCACCTGCGAACGCCGCCTCCGGCCGCAAGGTCCGTGTGCGCGGTATTCAGGTCCACAACCAGCCGGCGGACCAGGCGCTGGCCGGTCAGCGCACGGCGTTGAATCTGGCGGGCATCGACGATGGCGAGATTCCGCGCGGCACGGTGCTGGCTTCACCCGGCATCTTCCACAGCTCCGACCGGCTCGATTGCGTCCTCGCCCTGCTCGACTCCGCCCGCCCGCTGAAGAATCGCGCCCGGGTCCACTTCCACTCTGGAACTGCTGAAATGCTGGCCGAGGTCGTGCTTCTCGACGGCCGCGAGATGAAGCCGGGCACGCGCGCCCACGCCCAGCTTCGACTGTCTGCACCGGGCCTTTTTGTGCCGGGCGATCGCTTCATCATCCGGCAATTTTCCCCCGTGACCACCATCGGCGGCGGCGCGGTGCTCGACAATCGGCCGCGGAAGCATCGTGCCGCCGATTCGGAAGCGCGCACGCTTCTTGAGCATCTCGAACAAGCGGACGCCGCCGGGCGTCTGCTGCTGTTCGTGCGCGAAGCGGGCGAGATCACGCTTGCCGCTCTGGCCGCGCGCCTGGGATGGTTCCCCGAGCAGGTGCTCCACCGGGCACAGCCGCTTGTAAGCGATGGCCGGCTGATCATCGCCGGACGGCCGCCTGCACAAATCGTGTCTGCGGAGCGATTCGCCACTGTTAGCAACAGGATCCTCGCAGTTCTGGAGGCATTTCACTCCGCCAATCCTCTGGTGCGCGGACTCTCCCGCGAGGACCTGCGCGGCCGTCTGGCGCCGCCGCACAGTCGCCCCGCACGCGACAGCGAGATCCGCGACTCGGTTCCTTCGTTGCTGTTGTTCAATGCCGCGCTTCAGTCGCTCAGTTCGCAAGGGAAGCTCGAAACGGACGGCGAGATCGTGCGGCTCGCGGGTCGGGAAGTGCGGCTGAGTGGGCAGGAAGCCGCGGCCAAGGAGAGCATCAGCCGGGCATTCGAGCAGGCTGCGCTCACCGTGCCTCCGGCAGCGGAAGTTCTGGCCAAGCTGCCCGTGGACCGCGCCCGCGCAGAGAAAATCCTTCAGATCCTGATGCGGGAGAAGACGCTGGTGAAGGTGTCGGAGGGGCTCGTCTTTCATCGCGCGGCACTCGAGAGTCTGCGCGCTTTGGTGGCCGAGCGCAAGAAGCGAAGCGCCCGCCTTGACGTGGCGGCGTTCAAGGAAATGACGGGCATAACCCGCAAATACGCCATCCCGCTGCTGGAATATCTCGATCGCGAGCGCGTGACCCGGCGCGAGGGCGACGCGCGAATCATTTTATAGCCGTGGGTCCACGACCGTCGTCGATCGAGTCCAGCAGCCTGTCCACGAGAGCCACCGGCAACCCGACCACGTTGAAGTAGCAGCCTTCGATGCGAGTGACGAACCGTGAAGCGCGTCCCTGGATGGCGTAAGCGCCTGCCTTGTCGAATGGCTCGCCGCTCGCCACGTAGTCAAGAATCTCGGACTCGGCAAGCGCCCGGAACCAGACCTCAGTGCGTTGGCAAGCAGAGGCCGCGACACGCTCCGGGGCTTCCACAATGCAAATGCCTGTCAGGACGCTGTGCGCGCGCCCGGATAGACGGCGTAGCATGCGCGCCGCATCGGCGGCGTCGACAGGCTTGGCCAGAATTTCGTCGTCGACCACGACCGTTGTGTCGGCTCCGAGCGCCAGAGTGTTCGATGGCGCGGTGGCGGCCACTTCGAGCGCTTTCGCTTGAGCCAGACGCATCACCATCGCTTCCGGCGCCTCGCCCGGCAGCAGATCCTCGCTGACCGAACTTGGCCGCACCTCGAAGTCGAAGCCCGCGTTGCCCAGGATTTCCTGTCGTCGAGGCGAACCGGAAGCAAGAATGAGGCGCATCCTAACCCTCGACGAACCGCTTGAGCCTGGCCAGTGCCTGGTCCCACTGCTCGGAGACGAGGTCCAGGTATTGTCTGGCTTCTTCAAGCGGCTTCGGATCGAATTCAAACAGGCTCTCGCGGCCCGCGCGGACGCCGTGGACGATTCCCGCAGTCTCCAGCACCCGGAGATGCTTGGTGATCGCCTGGCGGGTCAGCCTCGAACCCTCGGTAAGCTGAGAAATCGAACGCGGCCGCCCGCGGCAGAGCTTGGCGACAAGCTCGACGCGCGTCTCGTCGCCGAGCGCGGCAAAGACCGGCACTCGACGCAGCCCGCTGGCGGCGATGCGGCTACGACTTCTGCGCGACATGGCTTTCGATGTTCTTCATTTGCTGCGTCCAGCCGCCCTCGTTCATGCGGAATGCTTCCAGCCGGCGGTGGCTCGGAACTTTGTCGAAGCCCGACTCCGTCAGCACCAGCAGTGTGCCGCTCGCCGTCTTCTCCAGCCTGAATTCGACGAGCGTGGGCGTCTCCTTCGAGTAGTCGATTTTGGGATCGACGGCATATGGGTGCCAGGTGAAGGAAAAGAGGCGTTCGGGCTCCATCTTCTGCACCACGGCCTCCCATTGGACGTGCTCGTAGCCGGGATGGGTGATCCGGCCGCGCGCGGTCTCGCCCGGCGCGAACGGGCCCTCCAGCTTCAAACCGAACCACTCGCCGAATTCGCGGTGATCCGTGAGGGTGCGCCACACCCGCGAAATGGGCGCTTTGAGTTCGACGCGCTTCTCGATGCGATCGTCAACACCAGGCACGTTTGGCATATTCGGCATGTTAGGCAACCTCCAGGTTGCATATTAGCGCATCCCGGTCGAGAATTGCAACCTTTTTGTCGCCCCCTCTCGTCACTTGCCACTTGCGACTCGCCAGTTGCCACTAGCCGCTGCTTTTCAAGCGTCGCCCTCCACCTCCCGGCTCTTACGTGGGCGCGGACGGATCAAGTGTAGTAGAATCCTTTCAGGGTGACGGAACATGAGAAATATCGAGGAAATTGAGCAGGCGGTGGAAGAACTGCCCCTCCAGGATTTCGTTCGACTAGCGGACTGGGTTGCGCAGCGCCGCCAGCAGCTTGCGATTTCTTCCCCGCAGACCGGCGGGAGCCCCGTTGCCGCCCGCGACCACAGCGCTTTTCTAAACAGCTATGCCCCGCAGGATGAGGGGCTTTACGACGATGCCGCAGCCGGGTGAGCTCTGGATTGCCGAAATCCCTTTTACCAGCGGCATGGCATCGACACTCCGTCCCGTGCTGGTGCTGTGGACCGACGCTGCCGACGTAGTGGTGGCGGCGGTTACTTCGGCGCCGCCGCGTACCCGGACAGACGTCGCCCTGAAAAACTGGTCGGGAGCCGGTTTGCGCGTGGCTTCCACGGTTAGGCTATCCCGGCTCGACTGCTTGGAACAAACCCTCCTGCGCCGCCGTCTCGGCGCCGTAGCCGAAATCGATGCGGAAGAATTGAAGCGGGCCTGGGCCAGTGAAATCCGGTTGGCGTTTTGATACGTCCTATCTCTGCGCCAGCCGGCCGGGCGGCGGTCAATTACTGGTCGAAGATCTCATAGACCGTCGTGCTCGGGAGGGGCGGAGGGAGGAACCTTTGACATTACGCGGAGGAACCTTGCGTAGCTGCCCTTGGACGCTTTCTCCTTGAGGCGCTCGAACTCAAGCACGCGTTCCTCGAAGGCCGAAGCGAACAGATCTGCAACGGAGACCTTCTCCACAGCCGCCACTTCAGCCGCCCGGCGGTAGAGCTCGTCAGATACGTTGATCGTGAGGTTCATCTCTCCGCTCTCCAATGAGTACTAGCACATCCCTTGGGGTCATCAGGCGAATACCAAAGCGCTCGGCGCCCGTGAAGTGCCTGGCGTTAAACGTTACGATGGCGCACTGAGCGCGAAACGCCAGCTCCAGAATACGATCGTCGTCGGGATCGTGCAACACCGGTCTCCAGCGAAAGAAGATCTGGAGCAACCTGGACCTGCTACAGATGTACTCGATGAAGTCGTCGACATCCTGCGGAGTCAGCCCCGTGTCTGCGGCATTGCGCTTCAGTACAGCCTCGTATTCGAGGGCAAGCGCCGGCGACACAACCGGCTGCCACACGCGGTCCTCGATCGTTTGCAGCAGCCGGAAGGAGGCGCCCACACTCGACCGCAGCGCAGCCACCAGCACGTTGGTGTCGAGCACAACTTCAAGCCTGTCTCCAGTTTGGCATAAAAGGGGGCCGAAGCCGCTTGCCTGTCACCCGTCACTGCGTCATTCCCGCGAAAGCGGGAATCCACTTGGACAGAGCGACGGGGCAGCGTCCATCTCGGGTGGCGCATACATCGCCATTCATGTGCGCGCCACAGACTGTCCCTGAGGAACCGGGTGGCGACGACATAAGATACGACGTCGTCGCCACCCGTGTGAACGCGCTCGCCACTCGTCACTTGTCACTCGTCACTGTTCTTGAGGTCCCGCAGCAGTCTCTCGAATGCCTTCTTGAACGCGTCGTGATCCTTCCAATTGCGAAAGTCGCCGATGTGGCGGGCGCGGCGCAGGCTCGCCGCCCAGGCCAGATCCGCGAAGTCCCCTCCTCAATTGAGGAAGGAGTTGGGGGGTGGTGACGGGCGTCGTCGACTTGGATGGGAAACAGAATCAAGAACAGACGTAAGACGGACCACCGGCGAGCAGCAGGTCAAATAAGGCTGGACGGTAAGGCAATAATGCCTTACCATACGAACTGGGGAGAGGCAAGTTCATGACGACGCTCACCGTTACGACGAAGGGCCAGGTCACCCTGAAACAGGACCTGCTCAACCATCTGGGTGTGGCTCCAGGGGAGAAAATTGAGGCGGACAAGCTGCCGGACGGGCGGATCATGGTGAGAGCCGCTGCACAGGACGGCACGATTGCTGACTTCATTGGCTGTCTGTCACGGCGAGGTGGGCGAAAGCTCACCATCCAGGAAATGAATGAGATTGCCGCCAAGGGATGGGCGCAGGCGAAATGAACATCACAGCGGATACGAACGTGCTCATTCGAGCCGCAGTTCAAGACGAACCCCATCAGGCGCGCCAGGCGGCGGAGCTGTTGCGAGAGGCCGAGTTAGTCGCGGTGCCCGTCCCGGTTCTTTGCGAATTTGTGTGGGTGCTCCGTCGCGGATACAAGAGATCCGCTTCGGAAGTTTCGGACGCAATTCACCGGCTGATGAAGAGCGCCAATGCGGTCATGAACCGGCCGGCAATCGAAGCTGGGCTGGCCTCACTGAAGGCTGGAGGAGACTTTGCGGACGGAGTCATCGCTTATGAGGGAGACTGGCTGGGGGCCGAAGAGTTTGTCTCGTTCGATTCGAAAGCTGTCTCCGTGCTGCAGTCGCAAGGCGTCCGCGCACGCTTGCTATAAACCTACATTGGTGATGGACAGTTTAAACTCTACGGGAAGCTGGACGCCCGCTTGTTGGTCCGTCTGATTAAGGGCAGACACGTATATCCACGGTCTCTCCTCACCTTCAACACTGTCACGAGTGGCCTTAACCTGATCCGTCAAAAGCGCAATCTGCGCTGTAAACCGTAATTCACGACGGGTCACTCATTGTGGCGCGGTCTCCCGACCGCGCCACCGCCACGACCGAAGGTCTCCGTGCTCAAATGGCGGCACGGTGATGAGACCGCGCCACAACGGGTTCACTCGCGTCCCCAGATTAATCGAGGTGCCCTGACGACCCGGCGGCCAACATATCGCCGGGCAGGGGCGATGTCAAGGCATTGGCGACCGGGTGATCGACCACGCGGCCAGCGAGCGCAGAGACGCCGATTGTCACTACGCCGCCCTCCGGGCCGCCTTTTCCAGCAGTTCGTGAATCAAGGTCTGGTAGGGTTTGGACTGCTTGGCAGCCAGACGGCGGAGCAGGGCCAGCAAGCGCGGCGAGATGCGGATGGCGATCAACTGTTTGGCGTTGCCAGTCCTGGGCCGGCCCACGCGCCGCGCTCGCTTCAATTCGGCTTCGGTCGACTCCGGAATCTCGGAAAAATCGATCTTGCTATCCGGAATAGGCCTTGCGCTCCCGACGGCTCGCTTGGCGTGCGCTGATGACGCGAATCGTTTCGATGCCATTTCTTAGCCTCCGCAACGTATAGACGACGAGAAGCACACGCCCTTCTGAGGAAAGTCCGAGTCTCTTCCAACGTCGCTCCGCGGAGAGGTGTTCCAGGTCCTCCCAATGCCGATTCTCGATGGGCGATGGATGCTTGAGTTGTCCGCCGATTGCGTCAGGCCGCCACCTCGACGGTCGCGAAGAAGGCGACCTTGCGGAGCCGGATTCGCCGCACAAATCAGACCCGCTCCAAGCTGGCTGCGGTACACGGGTTATCTACAAGGGATCGCGCACGACCAGCCCGGGCAGAACTCCGAAGGCGCGGTCATGGCTCCAAAGTTCCGTGGCGCCGTTTTCAAGCGCGATCAAGGCTATTTGCAGATCAAACACCCGAGCGCCTGCCATTTTCAGGTCGCTGGCCAATTGAGTCAGTCGCTCCCAGAATCCCGCGCCGGGAGTCCAAACATTCGCCCCGCCATTCCCGATCAACTCGTGAAGAAAAGCGCGCGCTTCTTTGGCCGGCGATGGGCCTCCGCTGCTTGCCGGATGCGTGACCACACACCAGAATTCGGCGATGCACGACAACGGAATTCCCCAGCCTCGACGATC
>JASHPE010000252.1 GCA_030038235.1 Terriglobia bacterium | reverse complement strand
CCCGAAACGGCGGCCCGCGGGTTCGCCCCAGCCAGGCTCATCCGCAGAACGGAGCGCCTCACCTGAGGAGCAGGAATTGCGGGCTGCCAGCCCTTGCTCCCCGATGCCTTTCTTAGGGCAAGGACTGCTTCCTGACGGGTCAGGAACAGGGCATAACCTTCGCCGCGCGACAGGAACCGCACTCGTGAATCGGCTTGTCCCTGATTGGCCTCGAAGCTGAGGGGCAACTGGGCGTAGACGTCGCGCCAGCGGGAGTTTTCCGAAACCTTTGACCCCACCGCCAGCGGAACCGTCGCCGCGATACGACTCGGGCTCCGGTGCGCAGTGAGAGCGCGCATCCAGGAGCCGCCCCACAAAGCCGTGATTCCGACCACGGCTGAAAACAATAATGAAATCGCTACCGCCCGCGCCATTCGGCGCACACGGCGAGCGTTATGATCAGTCATGAAGCCTCCAAAGTCTCTTCCGGTTAGCGTGGCATCACCGGGGAAAGAATGACAAACGGCGCCAAAATAGCCTATCAGCAGCGTGGCGGCGTGTCAACGAGGGCGGGGTTCCAAACTGTGCAATTTACAGTCATAGAACGGTCCCATGGGCGCCGCGCGATGTGAGGTGAGGTGGCTGCTATCAGGCGCCGGTTTAAAGAGCTTATGCTTGACCAATGCTTGACCAATGACCAGCGGTAAGGAATGCTTGGTGAGCGACGGCTGTCAACCTGCCGATTCAAATGGGCCGAGGTGGGCTGAAGGAAGAGCGCCGCACGGGGTCATGGCGGTCGCCGACCGGCGTTTGCGGGCCGGCAGGCAGGATGCCTGTCCCGCAGCGGCTGTTAGTCGATCCCGTGGATCCTCAGGTCGACCAACTGGTCCGGCGTGAGGTCCTTCATACCGCGCGCCCGCATCTTGGCAATGAAGTCCGGCGTCACGCCGTGAATCCTGAAGGCGATTAACTCATCCGGCGGTGCATTCGAGTAGCCTAGATCCTTGAGCTGCGCGATAAACTCCGGCGAAACACCGTGGATTCTGAAGGCGATCAGTTGATCGGCGTCGGGATGCGAGTAACCCAACCCCTGCAGCTTCTCGATGAATTCCGGCGACACCCCGTGGATGCGGAAAGCGATGAGTTGATCGAGATCCACATGGTCGTATCCGGCCTTCTTGAGCTGCCCGACCCATTCCGGCGTGGCGCCGTGGATGCGCATAGCGATCAGCTTGTCTTCGTCGGGCTGGTAGCCCTCCTGGTGAAGTGTGCGGACCATTTCCGGCGTCACGCCGTGTATTCGGAAGGCGACCAGCTTGTTGCTGTCCGTGACGTTCAGCCCTTCCTTGCGGAGTTCTTCGATGAATTGGGTGGTTACGCCGAAAATGCGGAACGCGATCAGCTTGTCGGTGTCGAGACCCTCCAGGTGCTCGTTCTTCATGTCCTTCGCGAACTGGACGGTGACGTCCTCGATGGCCATCGTGATCTGCTTCTCAGTATCGACGCCGTCGAACCCGAGCGCCTTCATTTGCTGCGGGTACTGTTCGTTCGGATAGAAGTGAAACAAGCCCGCGCCCTCGCCGCTGTCGAGGAAGCCTTCACAGTCGAACTTCCCGGCCTCGCGCGAGACCGCGAACTTCACTTCGTGGCGGCCCGACGTGGAAACGTCCAGGCCCTGGAACTCGCTCAGAAGCCAATCGGAGCTCGATTCGTCGTGGCCTCCGCGCTCATGCCGGATAATCGCAAAGCGCACTTTGCCCGGCTCGTCCGACCGGCTGAGCGTCCAGTCGCCGGTCGAGGTTGCGGCCGCCGCGCGCGCCGGCTGCGACGCCGACAGGGCGCAAATGGCAGTTGCAAATCCGATGAATGTCCCGATCCGTCGAGATTTCATGACGCCTCCCTAAACCAACAGGGTATTGAAACGCTCTCGAGCCTCGTCGTTCCGAGCGAAGCGAGGAATGACGAGAATCAGGGTTCTCAACACCCCCTAAAACACGCCTGCCTGCTTGAGTGCGATCAGTTTTTCCAGGCTCAGATCCTGGAATCCGTGGCTCTTGGCTTTCTCGACGAACTCCGGCGTTACGCCCATCACCTTGGCCGAGATCAGGTCATCGAGGTTGAGATCCTTCAGGCCCGCCGCGCGCAGCGCCTTCACGTACTCCGGCGTCACGCCTTGAGTCTTCATGCCGATCAGTTGATCCGTGGTCGGATTGAATCCGGCGGCCTTCATGCCGCGGACGTATTCCGGCGTCACGCCCTGGACCTTTAGTCCGACAAGTTCATCGGAATCGACATTGACGCCCGCCGCTTTGAGGCCGCGGATGTATTCCGGGGTCACGCCCTGCACCTTCAGCCCGATCAACTCGTCTGCCGACGGCTTGAAGCCTTCGGCCTTGAGGTCACGGACGTACTCGGGCGTCACGCCTTGCACCTTGAGCCCGATGAGTTCGTCGGCTTTGGGATCCACTCCGGCGGCGCGCATGTCGCGAATGTAGTCCGGGGTCACACCCTGCACCTTCATGCCGATCACCTCCTCCGCGGTCACCTTGAACCCGGCCGCGCGCATCGCGCCGATGTATTCCGGCGTCACGCCCTGCACCTTCATTCCGATGATCTCGTCCAACTTCAGATCGAACCCCTGGGCATGCATCTCCCGGATGTAATCCGGCGTCACGCCCTGGACCTTGAGCCCGATAATCTCGTCGGCGTTGGGACTAAAGCCCAACGCGCGGATATCCCGGATGTACTCCGGTGAGACGCCCTGAACCCGGAACCCGATGATTTCGTCAATGTCAGGATTGAATCCGTCAGCGCGCAGGTCACGGATGTACTCCGGCGTCACCCCCTGGACTTTCATGCCGACCAGTTCCTCGACGCTTGGCTTCAGCCCCAGCGCGTGAATTGCGCGCACGTAAGCGGGCGTCACGCCCTGGACCTTCAGCGCGATCAACTCGTCGGCCGAAAGATTCTTGAAGCCGGCGGAGGCAAGTCCATCGACGTAAGATTCCTTCTCTTCCTGGCTACTGTCACTGCTCGCGCTCTGGTCCTGATCATGATTCCACGCGACCGCTACGGCTTCCGTGCTCGCATATGCCGCCCGCCCGCCATTCAACTTGGCCATTGGCACGGCGTTCAGACTGGCGTAGGCCGCGTGCGCGGACGATTCCGTGGCTTGGGCGACCGCGTGCCGGACCGTTCCAGCCACGCGCACAGCGGCCAGGGCGCGTTCAGCGCGCAAGGTGCGCGACAGCGTCTCGCGGACGATGACGTGAGCCTCGGCTCGCGCCGTCACCGCTGCTTCAGTTGAGGTTAACTCGCGGGAATCGAGAAGACTGTGTGCCAGGCCCAGTACCGAGTTGCCGGCCAGCAGCAGACTTGCGACGCCGAGGAGCGCGACGGCGACACCGGCGCTGCGAATCTCCGGGCCTGCCTTGCGTGGCCCAAGCAGCCGCATCACACGCGCGCGGAGCGAACCCTGATTCGCGGCCAGCGCCAGCACGGGCGATGTGCGCCATTCCTCCATGAGCATCAGGGCGCGGGCATAATCCGCGGCGCCGCCGCACACCTCGACCGCGGCATCGTCGCAGCAATTCTCGCGCTCGGCGCGGACGCGTGCGCTCACCCACCACACGGCTGGGTGATAAAAGAGCAAAGTTTCCGCCGCGGCCTGCAGGATGTTGATGAAGGGGTCGAGCCGGCGGATGTGCTCCAGTTCGTGTGCGATGACCGCTTCGAGCTGCGGCGCTGAAAGACCCGTCAGCGCGGTGAGCGGCAGCAGCACCATGGGGCGAAACCACCCGATCACGGCGGGCGCGTCCAGCAGCCGCGATTCGCAGTAGCGAATCACACGGGTCAGACCCAGGCGGCGCTGCAGGTTGAGGCATGTATCGAGCAGATCCGCGCCGAGCGGCTGCGCTTCGCGCCGCCGCAGCCGCGCCAGCGCCAGCATTCCACCCGCAGCGCGCAGGCTGAAGAAGATCACACCGGCGAACCACGCCTCCGCCAGCCACAGAAAGAGATCGGGCCGCGGACGGGGCACGTGCCGCGACACCGGAACGGCGCTGATCAGGGCGCTACCTGCGGCGAACAGGCGGGCCGTGGTGCGAGAAACCTGGTGGGCCGCCGGGGAAGACCCCGCCAAAGGCCACGCGCCCGCCGAGCTTCTGGGGCGGACCACCAGGAAAGTCGCCACCGGCGCTGCCAGCATCAGCACCAGCGTTCCGACGGCGATCGCGTGGCGCGTTTGAGCGCTGCGGCAAGCGGCCATGAGCGCCCAAGCGAGCGCCATCAACGCAAGGCCCTGCCAGAGGAAGTGCATCAGCACGATGCCAAGCGGATCGAGCACCGCTGAAGAGAGCAGGAAGTGGATCATCACAGTCCCCTTTCGTAGTCATCGAGCAGCCGCCGAAGCTCCTCGATCTCCTGGCGCGACGTCCGCCGGCCTTCGAGCGCGTGCAGCATGAGCTGGCTTGCCGATCCGCCAAATACGCGCTGCAGGACGTCGTCGGCCAGGTCGCGCTTGGTCTCGTCGGCGGGACGCCTCGCCTCATAGACGTGCGCGCGCTGAGTTTCGTTGCGGTTCACCATGCCTTTGGCGGCCATGATCTGGAGCAGCTTCAGCACCGTGGTGTAGCCCACATCTTTTTTTCGGCTCAATTCTTCGTGTACTTCACGCACCGTCGACGGGCCGCGATCCCACAAAACGCGGAGGATCTCAAGCTCGCCAACAGTCGGTTTAATCGTGCTTCGATTCACCATGGGCCTACAATATACGAAGGAATTCGTATTGTCAACGAAAATCTTCGTACTTTTTTGACGCGGTAGATCGTCCGGGGAGACCGGTTACATCCACCCCCTCCTCTTGCTGCCTCAGCATGGTAAGGATCGGGTGCGGTTCCAGCAACGCGCCCAGCCCTGCCTCGCGCAGCTTGCGGCGATATTCGCGGAACCGGCCTTGCCACTCAGGGTGGTAGTTGCCTTCGGGGTCCAGGCAGTAGCGCATGCGCTCCCAGAAGCGCGGCCGGGCGAGATCGTAAACCCGTGACCGAAGTCCGGTCTCCATCTCCGACGCCAGATCGAGCGCTGGCAGGGCGGTAGCACAGCCACTCCGGGCTGTGCCCCAGCGCGGGCCGCGGGACCGGACGGCTGCCGGGCCACCATCAGCTCTGTCAACTGCTGCAGCATCCAGCCCCGCCGGCGCTGCGCGTAGAAGACGAGCCCGAGCCGCTCCCACGGGTTGTGGATGCGAATCTGGGACGGAATCCAGCCTGCCGAATGGTCCGGGGCCCGTTGGACACCATAGGAGACTCCCGACACGTTTGCCCTGTATTTTGAAGGAGATTCCAGCTCTGCTCCCCAGTGCTGCTGCCAATTTCGATGGGAGCACCAGACCCAGTTCGCCAGGCGGTCCATTCTGTTTTCGAGGCGTAGACCCATCTTCTCGAAGCCGGGGTGAAAATTCGGGTCAGAGCGTGGGCGGGTGTCGTGCTGCGGGTCGGCCGGTGCGGCTTCCAACGAGTCCTTGAAGCCGAACGTAGGCTCGAACACTTGGGCGATGCGAGTGCGAATTTTACGCCAATCGGCCTCGCTGCGGAAATCGCCGGCGCGGGCCAGCCGCTCAGGCAGACTGACGGTGTAGCGGCCGTGTTGCAAGGGATTAAGCCCAACCCGAGCCTTACCTTGTTCGGTTCGCGGTCCAGTGGACTTGAGAGCGTTGGCGCGGCGGGCGGCAAGTGCAGCCGGCGTGAGTCGAGGGGATCGGCGAATGGACATAACGACAACTTCCGGATTGTCAGGCGCCTTCCAAGCGCCTGCCGGTAAATTGCCCCCCGGCCCCAAAGCTGATTATTGCGGATGATAAGATGATTGTCAAGTAAATTATAGGTTGCGTAACGTCCTAATCTCAGACGTACGGGCGGCCCTCGTGGCTCTGAAGCCACAAGCGGAGAAGGAGCGCGGCAGGCACTTCGTCCCATCTTGACTCCCGGAGGCTGCAAAGCGCTTGCGATTTCAAAAAGAAAGGGCGCCCGATGCTGCCTGGGCGCCCCCGATTCTTCTGAGTTGGTTGTGATGCGACTAGAAGTAAATCTTCCCGCTGATTTGCAGGAGACGCTCGGCGTTGCCGCCGCCGTTATACGTCGCGAGGACGCGTCCGAAATTGGGATTGTTCACGTCCCCGACCGGCGCGCCGAACTGCGCGTGGTTCATGGTATCGAAGGCCTCCAAACGCAGTTCGATGTACTTGGACTCAGTAATGTGAATGTCCTTCAGCAGCGACATGTCAAAGTTGTTGATTCCGGGTCCATAGATCGGATTGCGCGACGAGTTTCCGATTCCCGTACCCGGTGAGGCCATGGCGAAGTCGTTGGGATTGAACCAGTAGTTCGGCAAAGTCGCGCCTGTAGGATTCAACCCGGCATTGTTGTAAACGAGGTTATTCGTCCGCGGATTTTCCATCTGCACGGCGCCCAGAATGTTGGGACGGTCCCAGCAGGGCACATCGTCAACTTCCACAGAACTCCAGCAGGTCAACGAGGGGTTGGCGGTATCGGATACCAGCACGGGGAATCCTTCCTGGAACGTCACGATTCCCACCATCCTCCAGCCGTCGGTCAACGGACGTAGGGAATGGACGAAGTGGTAGAACGGCAGGTTGTAGTCGTAGCTCAAAACGAAGCGCTGGGGCGCGTCGTTATCAGATGGAGCGTACATGCTGGTGAAATTGAAAGGATTGATTCCGGGCGGAGTGAAGCCGTCCTGGTTGTCGGCCGTCGAGTTCTGGTCGAAGTATCGGGACCAGGTGTAGGCTGCCAGGAAGGAAAGGCCGTGGCTCAACCGCTTGTTAACCGAGACTTGCAGAGAATTGTAGTTGGAGTTGAAATCCGTCGCCTGCTCATTGATCGCCGCCAGGCCCGTGGTCACGGGATTGTAGCGGAAGGTCTGGGGCGCGCAGGTTCCGAGATTCGATTCATTGCAACCGGCGGCTGCGGCAACCGGATTCGTTCCGTTGGCGAGGCCGGCCGGGTTTGTCTCAAAGTTTCCCTCGAGGTGGTGGGCAACGTTGCCGACATAGGCAACGCTCAGGGTCATGGATCCGCTCAATTGACGCTCGACCGTCAGGTTGTAGTTCTCTGACATCGGCACGCCGAAATTGGGACTGAGGGTGTTGATGGTGAGGGGCTCCAAGGCCGCGAAATTGACAGCCGCTCCCGGCTTGGGAGGCGTATAAGGAAACGGATTCGACGCCGAGCAGGCTGCCGGGGTCGGTGTGCCGCACCATCCCGTATAGGGTGCTGCGAAGCTGGGACTTCCGCCGATGCCACCGACTCCAAAGGAGATCGTCGAGAACGGCGGTGTGGAGAGATTCTGCAGGGCGATTTCTTCTTCGGTGCGGTTGTAGTAGATTCCGGCGCCCGCGTGGATGCTCCACTTTTGCGAGTTGCCGGGACTCCAGGCGAAACCAAGCCGGGGCGCGAAATCCCCATACGGCGTGTTCACCCCGCCGGCGCTGTTAATCCCGGGGTCGCCGGGCCAGAGAACGCCGAGAGGAGCGGTGGGAAATACCTTCGACTGAACTCCGGGCCGGAAGGCGTTCACGTTCAGGCCGCCGTTTGAAAGGTTCAGATACGGCGTGTCGATGTCCCAGCCGGTGCCGAAGGTGAGGGTGATGTTGGGCCGCAGCTTGAACTCGTCCTGGACATAGGAGTAGTACTCTCTCGACCGGGCGTTGATGGTGGCGCCGTTTTCCTGCACGTAGTTGTCAGGCTGCCCCAACAGGAAGTCAACTGCCGGATTGCCCGTGGAATACGTCCCCTCTCCTGCGTAGGTGAAGGCCCCGCTCAGAGCGAAGTAGAACGGGTTGTAAACTTCGTAGCGGTTCATGGTAAATCCCGCCTTCAGCGAGTGTCTGCCCACAATCTTGGAGAAGTTGTCGATGGCCTGGTAAGTATTCTCGAGGCGAGGCTGAGGTCCCTCTTCGCTGAATCCGAGGCCGAAGTACCCGACGATGTTGATGAACGGTATGGAAGCAACGGCCGGATTCTGGGGATTGATGCCGGTAAACCCGTAGCTGGTTGGGTTGATCGGGTTCACGGGATTTACCGCGTTGAAGTTGAATCGAAAATAGGCAAAGCGCGCCTCATTGATGGTTGTCCCGTTGAAAATGTGATTCCAGGCGAGGGCGTATTGCTGGGCATGAAGCGTATTCGACTCGGCGAAGCCGGGCAGACTTGCGCCCGCAAACGGTAACGTGCTCGTGGTGGGGTTGCGCTCCCAGAGCCAATAACCCCAAATCGAGTCCTTGCTGCTGAACGTTTGGTCGATGCGCGTGATGTACTGGTCATCGAGGCCGACGGTAGAGGGATTGAACTCGTACTGATTCGTTCCCACGTTCGGCAAGGGTACAAACTGATTTGTCAGCTTGAGAGCCAGGGGATTGAGATCGGCTTGAGGAATCGTGTTGTTGGAGAAGATCGTCGCGTAAGGTGTTCCGGCCGGGTAAGTGGCGCCACTGTCGCCGACCAGGGGAATAGCCGAGATGCCGCCGGAGCTGGAGAGACCAGCCCAGTCTCCCATACGTTCGGCCGGCGTGAATACCGTCTGCTCGAGTGAACCCTCGGGCACAACGTTGCGCGTGCCCTGATAAGAGAAGAAGAAGAATGTCTTGTCTTGGCCGTTATAGACGTGGGGAAT
>JASHPE010000022.1 GCA_030038235.1 Terriglobia bacterium | reverse complement strand
GAAGAACGGCTCGTCACCTTCGGCGGCAGCTTCGTGCTCGACGGTTTCGCGCGATTCATGAAGATCTTGGCGCTCGGGGGCTCAGCGATCTCGATCATCTTAGTGTCGCGCTATTTGCAGACGGAGCGCCAACAGAGGTTCGAATACGCAATCCTGATTCTGCTGTCGACGCTCGGTATGATGGTACTGTCATCGGCAGCCGACCTTATCGCCCTCTATCTCGGTCTGGAGATAATGAGCCTGGCGCTCTACGTGCTCGCCGCCATTCGGCGGGACTCAGTGAGATCGACCGAAGCTGGGCTCAAGTATTTCGTGCTGGGGGCTTTGTCTTCGGGAATGCTGCTTTACGGCGCGTCATTGATTTACGGCTTCACCGGGACGGTGAGCTTTTCGGGCATCGCCAAGGCGTCCTCGGCGGGTGGGGTCGGGCTGATCTTCGGGTTGGTGTTCCTGTTCGCGGGTTTCTGTTTCAAGGTCTCAGTGGTGCCATTCCATATGTGGACCCCCGATGTCTATGAGGGCTCGCCGACGCCGATCACGTCGCTGTTCGCAGCCGCCGTGAAGGTCGCCGGCATTGCCATGTTCGTTCGGGCGACAATCTCGGCGTTTCCAGGGATTACGACGCAGTGGCAGCAGATTCTGGTTTTTGTGGCCATCGCATCCATGGCGCTCGGCTCGTTCGCGGCCATTGGGCAGCGCAATATCAAGCGGCTGATGGCGTACTCCTCGATTGGCCACATGGGATTTGCGCTCGTCGGGCTTGCGGCCGGCACCGAGCAAGGGGTGCGCGGGGTGATGGTCTACATGGCGATCTACCTGGTCATGACGCTTGGGGCGTTCGCTTTCATCATGGCAATGCGAACCGACGGCCGCAACGTCGAGAATATCGCCGATCTTTCAGGTCTTGTCCGCACCAGACCGGCGATGGCCCTGTTCTTCGGGGTGCTGTTGTTCTCGCTCGCCGGCGTGCCACCGCTTGCCGGCTTCTTCGCCAAATTCTATGTCTTTCTCGCCGCCATCGAAGCCGGTCTCTACCCCTTGGCGGTGATCGGCATTCTCACCAGCGTAATCGGAGCGTACTATTATTTGATGATCGTCAAGGTTATGTGTTTTGATGAGCCCAAAGGAAGCTTTGAGCCGATGGCCAATGACCTTGGAGCGGTGCTCGGCGCCAGCGGACTGTTCAATCTCTTGCTGTGCGTATACCCGGCGCCGTTAATCGCGGCCGCAGACGTTGCGGCTAAATCGCTGTTTTGACGAATGAATCTTGACGCTTCTGTTGCTGCCGCGGGGGTGGGACTCCTCACATTCGATACGCTTGGGTCGACCAATGCGGAGGCTTTGGCGCGGGCGCGCGCTGGCGAGCGGGGGCCTTTGTGGATTACGGCGGCGTGCCAGACGGCGGGGCGCGGCCGTCGCGGCCGCAGCTTCGTATCCGAGCGTGGCAACCTCTACGCCACGCTGCTGGTGACTGATGCCTCGCCGGTTGAGCGCGCAGCCGAACTCGCTTTCGTGGCCGCGTTGGCGGCGCACGACGCGGTCGTCGACGTGGCAACCGAGCTCGGACCGCGGCTCGCTTTGAAGTGGCCAAACGATCTTTTGTGCGATGGCGCCAAACTCGCCGGCATCCTTGTCGAAGGGGAGAGCGCGTCGGGCCAGCCGCTCGTCACCGTCGTGGGCACCGGGATCAACTGCGCTCACCATCCCGCCCAGACCGATCACCCCGCGACTGACCTGCTGGCTGCTGGGAAATGCGTGACCCCCGAGGTACTGTTCACAGCGCTCTCGCGCGCTATGCTTGAGCGTCTAAAGGAATGGGATCGGGGGCGGGGGTTTGCTGCGACCCGCGCCGCATGGCTCGCACGCGCAGCCAACATCGGCATGCCGATACGCGTCAATTTTGCCAATCGGCAACTTCAGGGTCGCTTCGAGACACTCGATGCTTGCGGGCGCTTGGTGCTGAGGCTCGGGGATGGCCGTGCCGAGATCATCACCGCCGGGGATGTTTTTCCGATTTCAGAAGAGCAAATGCTACCCTCCTTTTGGGAAACCACCTCGCATGCGCGACGCAGTAGTCCGCCTCAAGCGGGCGACTTGACGTCAGCGCCGTCGCCGCCGATTGAGGGGAAAGGGCGGGGAACGCGAGCTTGAAACTTGCGCAAGCACGGTTTGCCGATGTCTGCCGAAAGGGCAAGGAATTCGGGCGATGAAGCGAGCTGGTGACGAGCTGTGTTTCGCACCGCTTGGCGGCGTTGGCGAGATCGGGATGAATCTATCGATCTACGGCGTCGGCAGTGAGCGCCGTCGAACCTGGCTCGCCGTCGATTGTGGGGTGGCCTTCGGCGCCGAAGATCACTTGCCTGGCGTTGATCTGGTGATGCCGGATATCCGCTTCCTCGTCGAAGAGCGCCGCAACCTTGTGGGCATCGTCCTGACCCATGCACATGAGGACCATTTCGGCGCGCTGCTTGATTTGTGGCCGCAATTGCGGGTGCCGGTCTATGCCACGCCGTTCACGGCAGCATTGCTGGAGGCCAAACGATTGTCGGAGGTGGGAGCCCCCGAGATTGACGTCAAGGTGGTCGACTTGCGCTCGCGCTTTACGGTCGGCCCATTTGATATCGAGCTCGTCTCCGTCGCGCACTCGATACCAGAATCTAACGCCCTGATTATCCGCACGTCCCATGGCACGGTATTGCACACCGGCGACTGGAAGCTCGATCCGACGCCCACTCTGGGGCCGCCCACCGACGAAGCCAGGCTCAAAGCCCTGGGTGAAGAGGGCGTGCTCGCTCTGGTCGGTGACTCGACCAATGCGGTGCGCGACGGACGCTCGCCGTCGGAATCCGACGTGGCTCATACGCTGGCAGAGCTCATCAGCTCGGCGCAGGGGCGGGTGGCCGTCACCACCTTTGCGTCAAACGTGGCGCGGATCCGGGCGACGGCTGAGGCCGCCTTTGCGGCGGGTCGCGAGGTCGTCGTTGTCGGTCGCGCGATGGAGCGAATCATCCAGGTTGCGCGGGAAACCGGCTATCTCGACGGCATTGGGCCGTTTCGTAGCCTTGACGTCTAT
>JASHPE010000251.1 GCA_030038235.1 Terriglobia bacterium | reverse complement strand
GACTACTGACGACTGACCACTGACAACTGCAAGTCCGAGCGCCGCCTGCAACCCGTCGATGGCCTTTTGCGCATTTTTCTGCGCCAGCGGTTGCAGCAGGCCGCCTGCGATCGAGGTCAGCACGCCGAATACCTGAGCCTCGCCTCTCCAGATCACTTTCGTTCGGCTCCCGGTTGATTCGAGATCGAAGCTGGCGCCGAAATCGACCGAGCCTCCCGCCAGGCTCCCTCGCCCGCGATAAGCCAGCCGGTGGGGGCGATCGGCCTCTGCCAGATTCAGTTTGACGTCCGCCATGCCTCGGATGTGAGAGATTCCGACGCTGACTCTCACCTCGAAGTTCCTGTCGTCCGCCACGGCCAGGCCTCGAAAGTAGGGAAGCACGGGCCCAAATCGATTCGGGTCCGTGAGAAAGTCATAGACCTCTTCGAGGGTTCGCTGCACCACGAATTCACCGCCGAATTGCAACGCCATAACCGTTGGGAACGGCTTTACCCCCTGCCTTGCGGAAAGCCTGCGGCTTTCCGGCCCGGCGGCAAACCTTTATTTCTAAATCCTCTATCCCTGGCGTTGCGGAAAGGCTGAGCCTTTCCGCAAGGCAGGCGGCGGAGTCGCTGGTTTTCGCAACTCTACTTCAAAACTCCCTTGTTCTTGAGACTGCCCGTGTACATCAGTACCGCCACCATCAGAGCAAGACCCACGATCGCGCTCACAATGCGTCCCGCTACGCTTCCGGGAAATTCCCGTGGTTGGAAGAACGGCCAAGCATACATGACAAGCGCAGCAGCGAGCGCCAGCGCGAATAGGGGAAATGCTTGGCGCCGAGCGAACAGCAGCGCCACTGCAGCCACAATCGTCAGCAGCGCCGTGGCAGCCACGGCGAGCAGATAACCGGGCGGCAAGACGCTCCCCATGAATGCCAGCTGGCAGAAACCCAAGGTGCCCAGCCCAGCGACGATGTAGAAAGCCGAAATGAACCATACCAGGATGGGACGCCTGGCGGTCCGGATGCTGTTGCTCATCGTTCTCCTGCGGACGTGGCGGCCCGCTCTGCTTCCGGCGGTACGTCGGCCGCGGCGCGCTTAGCCGCGTCGGCGATGGCGTCGAAGACGTTCTGATAGCCGGTGCATCGGCAGCAATTGCCCGCGATCGCCTTGCGGATCTCTCTCTGGGTCGGGCTTGGATTCCTCGCCAGCAAGTGGCACGTGGACATCAGCAGTCCAGGCGTGCAGTACCCGCATTGCAGTGCATAGTGATCTTTAAAAGCCTGCTGGATGGGGTGCAGTTCGCCGTCCTTCGCGAGACCTTCGACCGTGGTCACTTCGCCCTGATCGGCGTGGACGGCAAGCACCGTGCAAGACTTCACGCTGGCGCCGTTCAGCAGCACCGTGCAAGCGCCGCAGAAGCTCGTGTCGCAACCGATGTGAGTGCCGGTCAGGCCCAGGGTCTCGCGGAGATAGTCCACCAGGAGCTGCCGGGGCTCGATTTCTTGTTCGTGACGCTTGCCGTTGACGGTCACCCGGATGGCAACGCGATCGCCCGCCTCAGGCATACTCGTGACTGACCTCCACTTGCTCGCCGCGCGCCCGCCGGGCGGCGATTTCGATGGCCCGCTTCACAAGAGCCCCCGCTAGGACGCGCTTGTATTCGGCCGATCCGCGCATGTCGGGCTGCGGATCGCCGGCCGCCGCGGCTGCTTTCGCCGCTGCCTCGATAGTCTCCCTGCCGAGTGTCCGGCCGCGCAAGGCTTCCGCTGCTTCCGTGGCGTCAACGGCCGTCAGTCCCACGGCGCCAAGAGAAATCGCCGCGTCGCGGCACACGTCGCCGGCAAGCGTCAGGCGTGCGGCGGCGCTCGCGGTCGCATACACTTGGGCGCAGCGCTTGGCAGCGATGTAGGCCCCGCCGATTCGCTCATCGCTGGCGTGCGGTGGCGCTCTCATGACGATCTCGCGGACCAGTTCGCCCGGCCCGAGCGCCGTGGTGTAGGCGTCGAGGATGAATTCGCGGAGCGGTACAGTCCGTTGGCCGCCGGGACCCACGCACCGGACCTCGGTAGCGTGCGTGAGGAGGACCGGCGCCCAATCGCCGCTCGGATCGGCTTCGGCCAGCGATCCGCCGATCGTGCCGCGATTGCGCACTTGCACATCCCCGATTCCGGCCGCGCAGTCGTGCAGAATAGGGAATCGCGCGGCAGCGTCGGAGTCGGCGATTTCGGCGTGGCGCGTGAGAGCGCCGAAACGTACTTCGTCTCGTTCGTGCCGCACGTAGGAGAGGCCGGGCACAAAAGCAAGGTCCACGAGATCGGTGGGACGCGCGAGGCGCAGCTTCATCAAGGGAACAAGGCTCTGACCGCCCGCCAGCGGCCGGGCCTCGTCGCCGAGCTGCTGGAGCATGGTGGCGGCTTCTTCGAGGGAAGCCGCGCGATGATATCGAAAGCGGCCGGGATGCATCGTGCTCCGTCTTCAGCCCGTTGCCCGGATTTCCAGGCGTGCGCTGTCTCGCGAAACGGGCGCCGGTCAGCTTATCAAAGAGAGAGCGGTTTGCGAAAGGGAAAGGGTAAGGGTATGCGGTTTTCACCGACGGCAAGCCTGACATTCGATTTCTGTTCGATCCGGTCATCGACCCCTGAGGTTAGGCCTGGTTTTCTTGGTGCTGCGCCTAAACGTGAGTTCGCGGAACGGCATCGCACGAACTGGCCCTTGCGTCCGGCCGCTCGCATCCTCTACACTCTCGCGCTTGCGAAGAGCTTTTGCTAACCCGTCCGCGGTCGCGTCCCGATCAGCCGGCGTTCCCGTAACGCCCATTGTTCTTGCCGCCGATTCCGGCTGCGCCCTGGGATTTCCCAAAGCGCTTGCGCCTCTCGGGGGAAAGACGGCGCTCGACATCGCCCTCGATAACTGTGCGGGCTTGGCGCCGCCGATCGTGGTCGCGAGCCCGAAGCTCTGCCGGCTGCTCGCGGGCGGCAATCGGGCCGTGCTCGGATGCCCTGTTGTTGTCCATCGGCGCGGCAGCCGCGGCCAGCTTGGATCGCTGCTCGCCGGCCTGGGCTTGGTACCGATGGAGTCCGCGTTCATGGTCTATGCGGTAGACTATCCGCTGCTGACTGCGGCCGTGGTGCGGCGATTGGTAAAGGCATTCGAGACCAGGCGCGCGCACCAGTCGATTGTACTGCCGAGATTTCGAGACCGCGCGGGTCATCCAGTGATCTTCGCGGCTGACCTTCGGCGCGAGCTGGCGCGAGCTGAGAGTGCGCGCGCCGTGATTTACCGCGATCCTCGCCGCGTGAAGCTCATCGCCGTGCGCGACTCGTCGATCACGGAAGATTTCGACACGCCGGCGGCTTACCGGCGCGTACTGCGTGAGTATCTGAGGCGACTGGAACGAAGATGAGGGATCAAGGCGCAAGCGCGTTGCAAGCGCCGCGGAGCGATTCGCTGCTGGAACTGGAGCGCGGACTCGCGCGGCAGTTGACCGCACGCCAGTTGAGCATGATCGCCATCGGCGGCGCGATTGGCACAGGCCTGTTTCTAGGCAGCTCGCTCGCTGTGCGGTTGGCGGGTCCCTCGGTGCTCTTGTCCTACGGTCTGGGCGCGCTCATCGCTCTGCTTCTGATGAGCGCTCTGACCGAGATGGCGGTCGCGCAGCCGACTGCGGGATCGTTCGGCGTCTACGCCGATCTCTACGTCTCGCGCTGGGCCGGCTTCGTGGTGCGCTACACCTACTGGGCGGCGTGGTGCATCGCCATCGGCAGCGAGGCTATCGCCGTAGGCATCTACTGCCGCTGGTGGCTTCCGTCCACTCCCGCCTGGCTTTGGGTGGTGCTGTTCTCGGCGCTGCTGCTCTTCGTGAACCTGCGGAACGTCGGCAGCTTCGGGGAGTTTGAGTACTGGTTCTCGATGATCAAGGTCGTGGCGATCGTGGCCTTCATCATCTTCGGGATTGCGGTGCTCGCGGGCGGCGTCTCTTCGACGTCCGTCGCCGGTTTGCGGAACTACACCGCGCACGGCGGCTTCTTCCCGAACGGCGTTCTGAACATGTGGATGGCGCTGGCGTTTGTGATCTTCGGCTACATCGGCAGCGAGGTGATCGCGGTCGCAGCGGGTGAAGCCAAGGAGCCCTCGAAAGCGATCCCGAAAGCGATGCGGTCCATGGTGGCGCGCCTGATCTTCTTCTATCTCGGGTCAATGGCCGTGTTGCTCGCCATCGTGCCGTGGAACCAGATCCAGCCGGGCAGCGACGTGACGGCTAGCCCGTTCGTCCGCGTCTTCGAGCTGGTGAAGGTGCCGGGCGCGGCCAACGTCGTCAACTTCGTAGTGCTGACTGCGGCGCTCTCGAGTCTGAACTGCAACCTGTACCTCGTGGCGCGCATGATGTTCTCGCTGGCGCGCGCCGGCTACGCGCCAGCCGCGTTCGGACGCGTCTCGTCCCGAGGCACACCAGTGCCGGCGTTGCTGATCTCGGCGGCCGGGATGCTCGTAGCTACAGCGGTCGCGGCCCTCTCGCCGGGCAGCGCGTACGTGATTCTCCTCGGAGTGTCGCTCTTTGGCGGACTCTTCGTCTGGGGCACGATCTTCGTCACTCATCTGTTCTTCCGCCCGAAGTGGATCGCAGCCGGACATCCCCGGCTGCCCGTGTCGATGCCGGGATATCCCTACACTTCGATCCTGGGCGCGGCGCTGCTACTCGGAATTATGGTGACGACGTGGTGGGTGCCCGGCATGCGCGACACGCTGCTCGCCGGCGTGCCCTGGATTGCGTTCATCAGCGCGGTGTACTTTCTCTGGTTCCGGCGCCACGCCGCGGTGCCGGAGAGGGTGAGCCAGGAACCGTTGCCGCTCGCGAAGGTGGAAGAGTGAAGATCTGTGTGATCGGATGCGGCGCCGTGGGCGGAATATTCGCCGCGCACCTCGGTCGTCTGCCTGACGTCGAGGTCTACGCTTACGATGTGGCGGCCGATCACGTGCGAGCGATCAACGACGCCGGTCTGCGGCTCTCGGGCGCGGAGGAGTTCACGGCGCCAATTCGCGCGACGACCGATCCCGCCGAAATTCCACGCTGCGATTATGGCATCGTGGCCACCAAGAGCATTCATACAGAGGCAGCGATCGCGGCTGCCGCACGCGTCTTTGATCGAGCCAGCGCCGTATGTTCCGTGCAGAACGGCGCCGGCAACGAGGAGATCATCGCGCGCTACGTCCGCTATGTGATCCGGGGCACAACCTTTCCCGCCGGGCATTTGATTGAACCCGGACATGTCGGCTACGACATTCAGGGCGACACCTGGAT
The DNA here is from genome assembly GCA_030038235.1 of Terriglobia bacterium. Classification (GTDB taxonomy): domain Bacteria; phylum Acidobacteriota; class Terriglobia; order UBA7540; family UBA7540; genus Gp13-AA77. Next base: position 21,008 of record JASHPE010000251.1, on the reverse strand, counting down.
CGGTCCGTTTGAGCCCACCGCCACTCCCATGCAGCTTTTGCGGGAGCTCGCCGTCACACTAAGCCGCAGCGGCATGAACACTATCGCCCTAGAAGATGCACGGGGCGCGCAGTGGACCAAGTTGATCTTCAATGCCGCCACGAATCCGGTCGGGGCTCTCACGGGTCTCGATCACGGATCTGCGACGCGCTTTCCGCCCACGGGTGAGCTGTTCGACGCGCTCATCGACGAAGGCTGCGCCGTAGCCCAGGCGCTCGGCATCAGGCTCGATCAGGATCCGCGCGTGCTCGTTGAGAAAGGCGCCCGCGCTCCGGGCAGGCACAGAGCCAGCATGCTTCAGGATGTGCTCGCGCGCCGCCAGACCGAGGTCGATTTCATGAACGGCGCTATCGTCCAGTGGGGCGAGAATGTCGGCGTGCCGACTCCTCTCAATCGAGCGATGTGGGCATTGATCAAAGGGCTCGAAGAATCGTGGAAACAGAAATAGTCGTTGAGTATTTCAGTTTGTCAGTGCGTTAGTCTGTTACGCAGACTCATGGGCAGGCGTGTGAACTGACAAACTGACTTACTGACATACTGAGAAACTGAGACACTGACCTACTGAGGACGCCGTGACCCCTTTCCGCATCGGAGTACTCCAACTCAGCATGGAACCCGTCGAGGAGACCGTGCAGATGGCGCGCGCATGCGACCAATCCGGCTTCGATACGTTTTGGCTGGCCGAAGCATACCCGTGGTGGCGCAAGCACTCCATGGAAGCGCGATCGTCAACCGCCATCACGGCGATCATCGCGCGCGAGACGCGGCGGATTGCCGTGGGATGGGGAATCATCTCGCCTTACACGCGGCATCCGGTCCAAATCGCGATGGAAGCGCGCGTAATGCAGGACGTCGCCGGAGACGGACGATTTCTACTAGGGCTTGGCGCTTCCAAGATCTTCATGAAGGAGATCGGCGAAGGCGAATCTGGAAAGGGTGCGGGTCCGGCGACGGTCATTCACGAATGCATCGACATCATACGCGCGATGCTCGCCGGCGACGAAGTCCGCTACCAGGGCAAAGCCTATTCCGCTTATGCGCCGCCGCTCAAATCCGACGCCTACGCGTCGCGCAGCCAGGTTCCGATCTACATCGGGGCAACCGGACCGGTACTGCAGCGCCTCTCGGGATCGCACGCCGACGGACTGCTCACGGCCAGCATCACCACGCCGGACTTCGTCCGCTATGCGCGCGCCGTGATGGAGGAAGGCGCTCGCGCGGCGGGGAAAGATCCGGCGAGGCTCGATCTGGGCTCCGTGATCGTGGGTAGCATCAGCCACAATCGGGCGCAGGCGCGCGACAACGCGCGCGAGATGGCTGCGATGTATCTGGCCAACAAGGTCCAGAACATACAGGGCTCAGCCGACGTGCTGCTGGAGAAAGCCGGGCTGATGCTTGACGAGATCCGGCCCATTGCCGAGGCCATGGAATCAGGCGGACGCCAAGCCGCGGCGCGCGCCGTCAGCGACGACGTGCTCCGCAAGGTCTGTCCGATCGCCGGAACGCCGGAAGACTGCATCGAAGCCGTAGCGCGCTATCACGACGCGGGCTGCACTCACATCCTGCTGGAGCTTTGGGGAGATGACCGCGCGGAGCAAGCGCGGCTGTTCGGCGAGGCAGTGCTGCCGCATTTCAAAGCGGCGTAGCTGCCGGATTTCAGGAAGGCCGCTTTGCGGGGCTGGGTCTTGAGGGGTAAGCCTGATTCCACGAAACCACAGGATTCCGCAGCACTCCGATTCGCTCAATCTCGCATTCCATCACATCACCCGGCTTCAGAAACCACGCCTTGGGATCGTTGCTGAAAGCCGCCACGCCCGAAACCGTACCGGTCGAGAGAACGTCGCCGGCACTGTACCCCATCGGCGAGTAGTGCGCCAGGATTTCAGGAATCGTCACGGACATCTTGCTCGAATGCGAGCGCTGGCGGCGTTCGCCGTTGACGCGCAGCTCCATGGCGAGGTTATGGGGATCGGGGATTTCGTCGGCGGTCGCGATCCACGGACCGAGCGGGCAGAAGGTGTCAATTCCCTTGCAAAAGCTGAAGACGCCGGACTTCATCTCCTCACGCTGAATATCGCGCGCTGTGATGTCGTTGAAGATTACGTAGCCGCCGATGTAGTCCTCGGCCTCACTGGCACTGAAGTGTTTGCCCGCCCTCTTCAACACCACCGCGAGCTCAAGTTCATAATCAAGCTCCCCGGTCAGGTGGTCCGGATAGATCACCGGCTCGTCGTGCCCGATAATGGCGTCGACGTTCTGGAAAAACACGATCCAGGGAAGCACCGGATGCGAGAATCCGGAGCGTGTGGCTTCCTCGTGATGCTCGCGAAAATTTCCGGCAGTATGGAAGAATTTGATGGGCTTGATGGGGGCTTTGAGCTTGACCTGATCGAGAGCGTAGTGCAGCGGCTCGCCGGACGGTCCGCGCGCGTCGGGCCCCTGCGCGGTTGCGTGCGCGAAGGCTTCCGCGGCCGCTTCCAGGCTGCGATCGCCGGCCTCGAAAAGGCGCCGCATGTCCAACGGAATCGAGGTGTCCGCAAGCTTATAGAATGCGGACTCACCCTTCGCGTCGCGCAGCCAGAGGGCACAGGCGGTGTTGAGATCAATGATGGAGCCATCATGCGTGACCGCGCCGATCCTGCGCAACCCAGGCTGAGGCTCAAAAGTCGCAAGTTTCATTGCCGATTCTTCGCCAAATCAACCGAGACGCGCCTACTCGAGATCTAGCCCGTAGACGCCGAGATACAGTCGCGCCTTGCCGCCGCTTACGATCACCTGCAGCGGTTTTGGCATCTTGAGATGGGCATCCTTCGAGACGCTACACTCGCCGGCCTTGCTGCCCGCTTGATCGTAGAAAAACACCTGTCCGTCTCCGCTGCCGGAGGGATGAGGCAGCTTGGTTCCGAATCCATAGCTGCCGACTTCGAGCTTGACTCCGCAAACGCTGATCGGGCCTTCGCTGATGATCATGCCGCTGTATTTCTCCTGGACCTGCGAGCTGTAACCGCTGGTGTCGAGCAAGGCGAATTCCACTCGGGCGCCGGACGGCGTTTTGATCAGCACGGCGTTGCGTTTCTCCGTCGGTATGGAGTTGCCCTCGAGGTAGAAGTCCTTGACGAAGGCCGAATCAAACGCCTTGCCGATGACGACCTCGAATCCAGCCTGGGCCTGCAGCACGGCGGCCGCTCCAGTTACGACAAGCGCCAGTGAGACAACCAGCCTGGTCACACGAATCCTATGCATACTTCCTCCCTCTGGTCATGTGGTATTACCGGGTTCCCGCTTGACCAACGAGCCTACCATAAACAAACGGCGGAGCGGTACCGGAGGCGGCTTCAGTGAATGCCAGGGCGCCACAAGAGAGTCTAACCGGGAGTGAGGAGGCGAAGTATGACGGACGAACAGGCCAGGATCGTTGCGGCCCTGGAACGTGGCCATGCGAGTGCCGAAGAGCAGAAGGAAGCAGCGCGGATGATCCGCGATCTCGACCATGAAGTTGAGGAAATCTCGGAACTGAATCAGCGTGGCTGATATCGATTACCTGCTGAGCTTCGCGTTGAAGAAATCGGCCATGATGTTGAGAGCCTCCTTCGTTTCCGGCAACTGATAGTCGTACCAGAAAGCATGCGGGAGCGCTTCGAATACCACCAGTTGAGCGTCCACGCCGGAACGCAGAAAGGCGCGATGCAGAATCGTGGTGCCGCTCAGCAGCAGATCGCGCGTGCTGCTCACCAAGAGCGTCGGCGGCATGCCGTGCAAATCCGAGTAGAGCGGCGAGAGAACGGGGTCCTTGGGGTCAGTCTTTCCAACGTACGCGCCGGATTCATGCTTCTTTGACGGCGGCTCGATCGCGCCGCCGAATCCAAAGATCGTGTAGAGCGCTTCGGAGTCACCGGCCTGGCTCAGGTCGCCTGTGCCTGAGAAGATGCCGAGCGCTCCGGGCAGCGGCAATCCCTCCCGCTTCATTTCCGCGGCGGCCTCGCCAGTGAGGATAGCGCCCGCCGAGGTGCCAAACAATCCGATGTGCTCCGGCTTGTATTTCTTCAGCATCTCCCTGTAGACGTCGACCGTGTCCTCGACGGCAGCGGGGAAGGGATGCTCTGGCGCCAGGCGGTAGTAGACCGAGACGACGGTGGTCTCGGTGAGGTTGGCAATCGGAATCCCCTCGACGAGCGACCCCGAATCCGTAACGAAGCCGCCGCCGTGCACGTTGATCAGCACGCGGTCGCGCTTGTCGTCGGGAATCTTCAGCGGTGTTATGACATCGCAGCGCACGCTGGCGATCGTCTGCTCCTCGACATTCACCGGGTACAGACGGCGCGCTTCGGCCGCGCGTCCGATGCGGAATGCGTCGGTAGCTTTGCGCCGCTCAGGAAGGCCGCCGGTCCCGGCAGTCGAGGGGACCTGCCGTGAGATGAACTTCTGCGCTTCGGGGCTGATGGTTCCCGGCACCGGAACCAGGCGCGTGATCTGTGCGGTGCCGTCGGGATCGATGGTGGTCGTATCAGTCTGAGGAACGGGCGGAGCCGCCTGGCGGCCGAAGGTCACTGCCGTTTCGAACAGGATGGTTGTCAAGAGAAGAAGTGGCTTCTGTCGGCATTTGATGAATCTCACGATTGCCTCCTTGCTGGGTTCCCTGAGAGCGGTCGAGACTCGGGCTGTCCAGTTTAGCAGCAGCGCTATCGGTCTTGGGTCAAGGTGGGAATATCGCCTGAAAGGCGCGAAATCGGCTATGATGATGAAGGGATCGCAACTCCAAATATGTGAGGTGAATGGCGATGAAAGAGAAGATGGTAACGCTCGTAGCGGTGCTCGCGCTCGTGCTTTTCGGAGCCATTTCTGGCATGGCGCAGGACCAGCCGGCGGCGCAGGACCAATCGGCAGCGGCTCCAGCTACAGGAAATGCGACCAAGCCGATGAAACACCACGCCATGGCCATGGGAGGCGCTTCCGAGACCCTGTCGGGGACCCTGAGCGCGGTGGATGCGGACAAGAAGCTGGTAGTGGTGAACGGTTCGAACGGCGTTCCGTACGACTTTATGGTTAGCGGCGCTACCAAGATCACGGTGGGCGGCAGCAAGGCCAAGCTCGCGGACCTTTCCGGCGACACCAGCAAGCAAGCGACGGTGACGTTCATGGCTGAGAAAAAGAGAGGTAACATGGCCAGAACGATCGAGGTCACACAATAGCCTGCCGTTGCGCCACAGTCGCCTGCCACTGGTAACTGCACGGGCAGTCGGTGACATTATGAATAGCGCGGGAGGCCTGGTCCTCCCGCGCTCGCGCCGCGCCGTCTAGTCGGCGGTTCGAGCGCGTCGGGCATGGAATTCAATGGAGGCGGGGATGAAGCGATCTGTTGGCATGGCGGTGCTGATCTCGGCGCTGGCAATCGTGGGCTGCAGTCTGACGTTTGGGCAGGACACCCAGACCGTGTTCTACGGCAGTATCGGCGACAGCATGTGCGGATTGAAGCACACGATGCCCGGCGGCGACAAAGCCTGCACCGTGGCGTGCATCAAGGAAGGATCGAAGTACATCCTGGCAGACACGGCTCACAACAAGGTCTATCAGTTGAGCAATCAGGCCAAGGCCAGCCGCTTTCCGGGCCAGAGCGTGGTGATCCATGGCCGCCTGCGAGGCGACACCATCGTGACGTATAAGATCGAACTCGCGAAGTAAGACTTCGCGGCAATCTCAAGTTGGATTGGAGAGAGTCTCTTTCATGGAAAACAAGCAAGAGAACGCGCCTTGGAGCGTGCGCCGGGTCGGCCCGGTGACCTTCGCCATCTCAAAGCCGAAGCGGAGCGCGCGCAAGACGCGGCAATCCCGCCTGAAGAACAAGCGGCGCGCCCGCTAGCCCGGCGAGCAACCAGCCGCGTCCGGGCTCTATCGCGGCCGTTTGTAGAAGTCCATCCGAGCCTGGCGCTGCGCTCGCCATTTCGATTCAAGCAACCGGGCGCGAAGTATTTGAGTCTATCTGTAAAGAGCCCGCGCGATTGAGTCGCCCACGAGGCTCGTCAACCGTTCACGGGGAGTGAATTCGTAACGAGGATTCCAGGTGGCCAGAGCTTTCTTTTCATACCTCAAGATCATAGTCGTGGGGGTGCTCGTGTGCGCGTGCAGCGCGCGCGTGGCGAGGGCTGCAGACAAGCCGCTAACGCAGGATGACGTCACGCTGCTTCTGATCGGCGGCGCCAGCAGCCAGAAGGTGGTCGATCTGGTCAAGCAGCGGGGCATCGCCTTCCAGATGACGGCAGAGCTGGCAACGGAGTTCCGTCGCGATGGCGCTGACGACTCCGTGATCCAGGCGCTGGAAAACGTGGGGAAGGAAACGCCGCAGTCTGCGAGCGCCACAGCTGCATCGGGCGCCGCGTCTCCGTCCGGCGGCCAGCCTGGCAGTCAGGCCGGCGCGCAGCAGGGAAGCGCAGGCAGCAGCGGTGGGGCTTCTGGAGGGTCGGCGCAAACAACCTCGGCGCCGGCGCCTTTCCATCCCTCGCTGTCGGGGTCCGGCGGCACAGCCGCTCCGGTCGTCAACAGTCCTCCGAGCAACTCAACGGCGCCTTCAGCAAGCGCTAAGGCGCCGCCACCGGTTGTCCCCAAGTCGCCGGACAGCACCATTGATAATCCGGCCGCGGGCGCTGCGCCCACGCTGTCGCCGCCTTCAACCCCAGCGCCTGTTGTGATTGCCCATCGCGACGCCGGTTCCGGCAGTACGACTGCGTCATCGGCTCCGGCGCACCACGGCCCCGCGGTCGACCTCAGCGATCCAAGTTCCGATCGCATCCAGCAGATCATCCAAGCCTTCGCTGCAAAGGAGACGCTGTTCAAGGTTGCTCGCGACAACTACACCTTCCACCAGATCAACAAAGTGCAGGAGCTGGGTCCGGATAACGAGGTCACGGGACAGTTCCAGCAGGACTGGGACATCCTCTATGACGACAACGGCCAGCGCATCGAGCGCGTCACCTACGCTCCGCTGGACACCCTCAAGCAGCTCCTCCTGACCGAGCAGGACTACGACGCCTTCCGCCAGATCAATCCGTTTGTCTTAACCACCGACGAGTTGCCGGACTACGATGTCCAGTATCGCGGTCATGTGAAGGTGGATGAGATCACGGCGTACGTCTTCTCCATCCGTCCGAAAGTGATCCAAAAGGGCCGGCAGTACTTTCAGGGCATGGTCTGGGTGGACGATCGCGATTTGCAGATCGTGAAATCGGAAGGCAAGCAAGTCCCCGAGATCAGGACAAAGGGTAACGAGAACCTTTTCCCGCACTTCACCACCTGGCGCGAGCAGATCGACGGCAAGTTCTGGTTCCCCACCTTTACGCTTGCCGACGACACGCTGTACTTCACGAGCGCTCCGGTCCACATCAAGGAAGTGATCCGCTACACCGACTACAAACAGTTCAAGACTTCGGTGAAGACGCGTGTGCTCGGCGTGGTGAACAATCCAAATCAACAGCAGCAGAACCAGAAGAATCCGCCGCCGAAGCAATAGAGTGGGCTTAGCCGCTCCTTGTCTGACGAGCGGATGCTCTCCAAGCGCTCCTCCACTGGTCAAGACGTTTTTGACGGGCGCACCGATGTGCACCTCGATCCCTTCCTCGCGCAAGCGGTGGGTGATAGGGATATCAGGTATCGAGCGGCTCACGCGCCGCACCCGCCTTGGTGCTGCTCGGAGGCACGATGCCTGTACCACTAGCCGCACAATCAGGGTAGCAATCGGCAAACCAAACCTATTTTCCTTTGACAATGGTTGATATTCTTGCTATGTAGAAGCTTACGCAAGGGTGGGGCATGATCCGCTTGCGCCCGGCTGGGTGGGGCTGGCTGGCGCCTGGAGGTTAATTGTGTCCCTGACTGGAAATCCCGACTGCACCGCCCGGAGCCTCGCAGCCAACAACGCGCCGTCTAGCCTCTGCAGATCGACCTACATCGCGAAAAACACCCTGGAAAACGGTACCAAAGCGCCCCTCAAAACCCGGAATGTCATGTGGAATCAGAAAGGTGGCGGGATTTTGAGAAAATGCGCCTTAAGGGGCGCGCCCGTGTTTGCAAAAACTCGATTTTTCAAATTTCGCAACCATTTGAAACTTCGGCTTTTAACGTCCGTTCTAGCCGACACGCCTCAACCTACAGTCGAAAAAACGCGCAAAAGCGCCCCCGCTCTAACATCCACGAACCCAAATGCATTTTTGTTTAGAATCAACAACATTCCCGGAATGGGTCGGCTAGGCACGAAAGCGGAATGTCCTTTAGAGTCAGTAAAACGGGGCTACATGGCGAACAATGTTTACAAAAAGTCGCAAACGGGAATGTGGTTTGGAATCAGCGGGATGAGCTTATTTCGAGAAACCTCGAAATGTCAAAAAGCGCCCCCGGGCAGAATGGGAATGTCACGTAGAATCAGCAACATGGCGATTTCGCCCTACCAGTCGAAAAGGCCGTTTTACTTACTAGTTACGAGCGCCGCGAACGCGCTTGGGGGCGACGTGACGGCGTGCGAATTCTGGTCGACCGTTTGGACAGTTCACAGCTCATCGTCCAATCGACTGCAAACTGCCGACTGCCGACTGTCAAGTGTCGACTGTCAACTGTTTGCCAAACTGTGGCATCCTAGCGGAGGAATCTCCAAGGAACCTATGCGCTGCCACTCGATCGCTGTGTTGTTGCTCATGTCGGTGCTCGCGGGGTTAGCGCCGGCGGTGCGGGCGCAGGTCGGCATCGTAGGTGTCGTCCAGTCCGCTCCGGCGGGATCCTCGCCGCAGAATTCGAGCGCAGGCACCTCGTCGCTCGAAGGCACGGTGGTCAACGCGCAAACGGGTGAGCCCGTGCGCAAGGCCGAGGTGACGGCGATCTGGTCTGGCAGGCAAACGGACGCGGTGGCCCGCGATCCGCAGACGGTCTCCAGCGACGCCAACGGACACTTCGTGATCAGCGGGCTTGCGACGGGCAAGTACCGGCTGCGCATCGAAGCCAATCGGTTCGCGGTGCAGTCTTACGGAGAGAGCCGCTTCGGAGGCCGCGGCAAGGATGTGGAGGTGGCCGCCGGGCAGCAGGTGAGCGGTCTCGACATTCGCCTGATACCGTGCGGCGTCATCACCGGCGAGGTGCACGACGAAAGCGGCGATCCCGTGGAAGCCGCCATGGTGCAGGCCATTCCCGTCGGGCGTCATCGCGGATTTCAAGGCGGCAACCAGGCCCAAACGAACGATCTCGGCCAGTACCGGCTTTATGACCTCGCGCCCGGGCAGTACCTGGTTCAGGTGTCGATGTCGCGGGCTGAGGACCAGCAGCAGCAAGCCGCCCAGGAAGCCTACGTCCCGCTACTTTACCCTGGCGTCACCGATCCCTCCACGGCGGCAACGATCGCGGTGGACGCCGGAAGCGAGACCGAGGGCATTGACATCGATGTGCGCCCCGTGCACGCCGTACGCGTGAGCGGCCGCCTGGTGAACGACTCGAGCGGCAGGAGCACCATAAACGCCTACGTGATGCTCGTGCCGGCCGGCGCCGATCCGCGCAAGCGAATGGGCGCCATCGCCATGCTGACGGCGAGCCGCTACGCCGCCAACGTCAACGGGCCGCGCGGCGAATTCGAGATCACGGGCGTTCCGGCGGGGTCCTATTGGGCCACGGCCACGGTTTCTTTCGAAGACAATCGCGGCCAGCTCCAGGGCCGCGTCCTGGTGCAGGTTGGCGATGCGGACGTGCAGGGACTGACGATTCCGGTCAGCGCGGGCATTGACCTGAGGGGACGCGTGCGCGTGGACCCGCAGCGGCCTTTTGACTATTCCAAGCTCGCCGTGTCGGCGATGCCCACTGACAACAGCACGTTCGGCGCCCAGGGAAACCAGGTGCGGCCCGACGGCGGCTTCACGCTGGAGAACCTGATGGCGGGCAACTATCGAGTGATGGTTTCCGGCTTTCCCGAGGAGTACTACCTGAAATCGGTGAGCTTCGGCGGAAGCGATGTGCTCGAGACGGGCCTCAGCGTGGATTCGGGCAGCGCGTCGGCACAGCTCGAGTGCGTGCTGAGCGCCGGCGGCAGCACGGTGAGCGGCACCGTCGTCAAAGACGATAAACCGGCGCAGGCGACGGTACTGCTGGTGCCTGACCCGCCGCGGCGCGACCGGCAGGACCTCTATTCCATGAAACGCACGCAGGGGGACGGATCGTTCGCGATGGTTGGCCTGCCGCCCGGCGATTTCAAGCTCTTCGCCTTTGAGGATCCAGATCCCGACCTGCTGAACGATCCTTCGTTGCTGCAGCCCTACGAGGCCAAAGGGTCGTCCGTGCATCTTGAGGAAGGCCAGAAGCAGACTGTGCAATTGGAGTTGATTCCCGCGCAGGAATAGGAATGGAGAGTCGCGGGTTGTGAAATGAAACCAGGAGCGGATGGAAGCCGCTCCTGAGGTATGCGTGCAGATTCTATAAATTGTGCCTGGTTATTTCAACTGCAAGACAAACACATCCGACCTGCAGTTGTAGGGCGACTGTGTTGCCCTGTCTTCCCCGGAAGTCGAGCCCAGAGTGCAGCCCCAGTCCGACGTGATGAGGTACCACTTGCCGTCCTCGCTCACGGAACCGATGGCGTCCAGGGCGTTGAAGGTCGCCGCGGGGTTTTCGGTGTTGTAATGGCGCGCATACCGGTAGACCACTCCCGATCCGTCGGTGGTGAAGCCGTCGATTTCATTGCCCCAGGCGATCGTCGGCACCATGGCATTGCTCATCGACGCGGAGAAGACGGGTTGGTTGTCAGACGAATTGTCATTCGACCAGCTCAGGTGGCAATCCCAAACCGGCTTTTCGGGCCAACCGGGCGGCGTGCCCGGGCCATTCTTCCACAGTTCGGTCATCTCCGATACGTTCGACACCGGCGCGATGGTCATGCACTGTGGATAAAGACATCCGTAGGCGCCCTGATAGCCATCGTTCGTGAGGTAGCTGTTGTAGCCGATGGCCTGATGGCCGGACGTGGGCGTTGTGGTCACGGCATCTGTTCCGGGTTGCCACATGTACATGCTTTCGTCAGATTCGCAGTTGTTGATGCAGCGTTGGCGGATGACTCGTATCCAGCCGCCCGGTCCCATGCGCGCGTTGTGGATGTAAAACAGATCGGGATTACTCTCGCTGCCGGTCATCTTGACCGGGCCGGCGTCCGTCTCTCCGGTCGCCGTATCGTACCAGTGGCATCCGCCGGTCTTGCTCCACGACAGCACGTAGACCCCGGTTCCCTGATTGCCCGAGACGCTGACGGCGGTGGCGAAGCTGCTGTCATCGGCAGAAACAGAGACGTCGTCGGTCCAGACGGTATGGTTCGCCAGCTTCAATCCGATGCTGGAGCAGTTCTCGAAATTATAGATGGTCACGGCGCTGGGCGGTGTCGGCGAGGTCAGATCATAGCTCGCAATCACGGGTGTGGAAGCGTTCCAGGGACCCGTATTGTGCATGGCGTACATCAGGCCCGTGGCCACCCGGCTGAATTCCGGCGTCCCCGATGGAAGCTCGATTCCGTTCGTGGAGGGGAACTGGCTCACGTACATCCGCGTGGCCTGCATGCTTGTGGGATTCCACGTGAACGGTATTACCGCGGCGTTTCGAGACTCGACCACGATGTAGTGATCGGAGATGTCCATCAAGGTTTGCTCGGCGCTGCCGCTGCCCGCAGTGATGTATCCGGCGCCCTTCAACGAGCCGGCGGTGTTGTAGTCGGTGAGCCTGGTCATCCACTCATTGCTGAGCGGCTCCTGGAAGAGCTTGTTTGCACCGGTGAGGCCTCCGACGTTGGGTATGCTGAACGCGGGAGTGTTGGCGAAATCCGTGCGCGCGCATGGATTGGGATAGTAGCCGCATGAAGCATCATGGTAAGAAGGCGAGGCGCTGTGAAGCGCCGGTACTCCTGGAGGGAGTTGGTTACCGCAAGCCAATAAGGCTGCCGAAAACACTCCTGCGAAGAAGAGTCGTTTCATTGGTCTCCTTTCTGCCGCAGTGGAGACATGGAATTAGATCGTGTCTTTGGAACAGACCAAAACCCCCGCCTCATCCCCCCCAAGCGCGCGAAGTGGCGCCCACACGTCGCGAATTGCCCGGCGGAACTGGAGAAGGTGGGAAGCAGGTTCCGCTTTCAGAAGCCGTGTTGCAGGCAGCGCCCCGAGCCCGCCGCCTTCACGTCTGTCTGAAGGAGCGATTTAAGCAGAGGGAGAATGAGGTATCAAGGATTTTCCGGGTGAAGATTTGATGGCCCGCGTGTAAACTGCGCGTAACCTAGCGGACCTTCGCCACCACCAGGGTCATATCGTCATGCTGAGGCGCGCCGGCGACAAAGCGTTCGATCTCCGCAAGGATGAGCTTCTGCAGCTCGACTGCGGAAAGGCGCAGGTTCGACCACACCAACTGCTGCAACCGCTCTTCGCCGAATTCGTCGTCGCGGCTGTTCATCGCTTCCGAAATGCCGTCGGTGTAGATCAAGAGCACGTCGCCCGGTCGAAGGCTGACGCTGGCTTGCTCATACGACGCTTGAGGCAGGAGGCCGATCACCGTGCCGCTCGCTTCCAGACGCAGAATCTCCGCGGGTCCGTCCGCCGCGCCGGACCGCAACGGCCGGAAGAGCATCGGCGGATTGTGCCCGGCATTCACGTAGGTAAGAGAGCGCGCGTGGTCGTCGTAGAGCCCATAAAAGAACGTGGCGTATTTGCTGCTGTCGGTGGACCCGAAGAGCAGCCGATTCACGTCGCTGATCAGCCCGCTGACGTTCTGGCCGCGGATCGGCGCATGGCTGCGCAGCAAAGCCTGCAGGCTCGCCATCAACAACGCGGCGGCAATCCCTTTGCCGGAGATGTCGCCCAGGGCGAGTCCGAGGCGCTCCGGGCTGATGGCGAGAAAATCGTAGTAGTCGCCGCCCACGCCGCGCGCGGGTTGGCAGATCCCAACATAGTCGAGCGTAGCAAGCGGCGGCAGCGTCTGTGGGAAGAGCTGCTGCTGTACCGTTTGGGCGATCTCCAGCTCGCGCTGCAGCTTCTGCTGCTCGGCGACCTGGCCGAAGAGGCGGGCGTTTTCGAGCGCCACAGCCGTCTGATCCGCCACGTTCTGCAACAACTCTTTGTCCTCACGGGAATAAGGCTCCTCCGAAAGCTTTTCGCCCAGGCTGAAGAAGCCGGTCACGCCTTCGCCGGTGGCGAGCGGCACGATCAACCGCGTGTTCAACTGTTCGAGGAGCAGCCGCTCGTGATAGAGGCCACCCGATCGCGAGTCCGTGCGCGCGAGCGCGTTCGCCCACGACTTGGGATCGTCGAGGTAGACCTCGAGCGGGTCAGGCTCGGCGTCGGCGAATGCTTCGAGGCAGCGAGAAATGAAAGCTGCGCCGGGCAAGAGCAGCGAGCTCGAATCGGCTGGAGCCGCCAACGCCTGCGAAGGCTCCCGCGATGTCCGGCGCAGCGCGCAGCAGCGATAATCCGCCGCGCGGCCCAGCACCAGCCGTGCTTCGGGCTCACCCGCGGGAGCCGGCTGGAGTTGCGCCCCGAGCAGAAAGATCGCGACCTGGTCGGCGTGCAAAGCGCTGCTCAACTGGTCCGCCACGGTCTCGATCAGGCGATGCGGCTCCGTGGCGAGCTGCCGGACCGCGCGGCTCAAGTCGCGCAGCACGTGCTGGGCGTTGTAGGCGTCGCGGAAGAATCGACGGTCGATGGCCTGCATCACGCGCCGGTTCACCTTTCGGACCAGCATACTCACGACGATCGCCACAATCAGGACATAAATCATGAGGCCGAGGGTCGTGACGTGAGGGAAGAAACGGGTGAAGAACCAGTTCGAGAACAGCGTGAGCAATACGAATATCAGGGCGATCTGCACCAGGCGGAATCCGCGCGAAACCAGCGCGTACTGAAGTCCGCGCCGCAGAAAGACCTTGATCCCGAATACGCGGTGCTTGACGACTACGTAGAAGAACGAAAGCGGGAAGAGCGCCGCCGCGGCCACCGCCAGCACCCAGAACCAGACCGGCAGACGTTCTTCACCGACGCTGAACAGAATGCCGAGCGGGATCACGCCCGCGACCCCGGTGAGCAGGATGCCGAGACGGCGCTTCTCGTCACGACTCTCCGACCGGAAAAGATTCAGCAGGAGCGAGAACACTCCGAGCGCGAGCATCAGCCAGAGCAGGTAGCGCAAGACCGGATCGGCGATGTTTCCGCCCATCAAAGTGACGGGCGCAAAAGACTCCCGGAAAATGAGAGTGGAGATCGAGTCATAGACGAATGCGACGCTTACCACCACGAGCAGCGCCTGCTTCAACCAGGGCGCCTTGCGTTCGATCGGCGATGGCGAGGGAAACACCAGGAAGAAACGCAGGATAAGGTAGGGAGTGAAATCGAGGCCCGCGATCCTGAGGACCATCCACAGGTCGCGAAGCACTGGGCGGAAGGTACTGCCGAAAAGCGCGGTGAAGCCAAGAAGCAGCAAAGTCGCCATCAGCGCGTTCGGATCGTCCGGTTTGGCGAGGCCGATCAGCAGCGCGGTCACGATCGCCATCAGCGGCACGAGATCGCGCGCCGCGATCCGGATAGCCAGATACCTCCACGACACGCTCTGATGCGGCAGGGGCGCCATGGAGATGCGAACCGTCTCAACGGGCGTTGTGCCGCCGCGCTCCGCCACGATGGTCCAGGGCTGCTGGTTGCCGATCAGCCGGATTGCCCAATTCGCGTCCATGCGCCCGCGGATCGCACCGCCTTGGCCGATCGAGTTGTAAATGGCCAGTATTCGATCGCCCGGTTTGAGTCCGGCCAGAGACGCGGGAGTAGCACTGCCGGTCTCGGGGTTCTTTTCGACCACTTTGTCAACGGCCAGGTGCCCGCCAATCAACGTCGTCTCGATGCCGGCCGCGCGCCAGTCGGCGTTATGCGCCTGCTCTTCCAGATCGAGCACGCGGAAAAGCAAGACGATTCCGGTCAGAGCCAGCAGCAGCCAGGTTCGCTTGTTTTTTGGCACGGGGCCTCGCAGTGGAGAATCGTACACTAATGCGACGCCTTCGACTACCGGGTTCGGTCATCGAATGATCTGGTGACTAAGGGAAGGTGTGATCCGCCGTACGCATGGCACTTGCCACTAGGTATACTTTCGAAGGGCGGCCGTTCGATCCCATGTTTGGACGCCCGGCGGAGGCGATAAGATGGCGGAGTATAAATACTTGATCGTTGGTGGCGGCATGACTGCGGATGCGGCTGTGCAAGGAATCCGCGAGAGCGACCCCCACGGCTCGATCGGCGTGATCAGCGCCGACTCGAATCCGCCTTACAACCGCCCGCCGCTGTCGAAAGGGCTCTGGAAAGGCGACGCGCCCGACAGCGTGTGGCGCGGAACGGACAAGCGATCCGCAACGCTCCATCTGGGCCGCAAGGCGCAATCGCTCGACGCATCCGCGAAGAGGGTGACGGATGATGAAGGGAAGGCGTACCATTTCGACAAGCTTCTGCTGGCCACCGGCGTCTCTCCGCGGACGCTTCCTTTCGACGACGGCTCGATCATCTATTACCGCACGCTGGACGATTACCATAAGCTTCGCGCGCTCGCTGCGCAGGACGAGCGCTTCGCCGTGATCGGCGGCGGATTCATCGGCTGGGAAATCGCCGCGGCGCTGGCCATGAACGGCAAGCAGGTGGTGATGCTCTTCCCGGAGGAAGCCATCGGCGCCCGCATGTACCCTATCGATCTCGCGCGATTCTTGAACGATTACTACCGGCAAAAGGGAGTGAACGTGGTCGCTGGAAGCAACGTCAGGAGTCTTCAGAAAAAGCCCGAGGGCGTCAAGGTGAGCACTGAAAAGCACGGCGAGTTCCTGGTGGACGCCGTGGTGGCCGGAATCGGAGTCACGCCCAACGTGGATCTGGCGCGGGCCGCCGGCCTTGCGGTCAACAACGGAATCGTGGTGGATGAGTCGACGCGCACAAACCATCCCGACGTCCACGCCGCGGGCGATGTGGCCAATTTCTTCAATCCTGCCCTTCAGGCGCGGCTCAGGGTCGAGCACGAGGATAACGCCAATACGATGGGCGCCGCCGCGGGCCGGTCGATGGCGGGCAAGGGAAGCGCTTATCATCACCTTCCCTCTTTCTATTCGGATTTGTTCGACCTCGGGTACGAGGCCGTCGGAGAACTGGACTCGCGCCTCGAGACGATCACCGATTGGAAAGATCCGAATAGAGAGGGGGTGGTCTACTACGTGCGCGATGGTCGCGTGCGGGGCGTGCTGCTTTGGAATGTATGGGGGCAGGTGGATGCGGCCCGCGAACTGATCGAAGCGGCGGGTCCATTCCGGGCGGACGACTTGAGGGGCCGGATCCCGAAGTCGCAATAGCGGTCTTCGAGTGATGCAGGGCGGGTTTCGCGCCGCCGCCCCGCATCGTTGGTTGTCAGAAGCTCACAAACAAGCTGCTTTGCGCGCGATACTGGGTATTGACCCCGAGCGGAACCGGTACGTAGAAATGTCGCGCCGGATCATTGCCGCTGATCGGGTTTTGGATGTAGAAGATGTTCTGCCACTGCAGGTAGCGCGTCAGGCCCACGTCAAACCGTATGGCGTGAGTGCGAACGTTGACGCCCGTGTTGGTTCCGAACTGGTCGTCGGTGTATTGGGAGATCATCGAGTTGGCATCCTTCTCGCCGTACGCGTATTGGAAACGCACGTCCCCAGCCTTCTGGATGTCGCCTGCGTTGACTGTTGCCATCCACGCGTTACGGAGAAAGCTGGTGCCTACGTTGCGGCTGCCCTGGACATCCAGGAAGACCGGAAAACTCTCGCCCCTGAATTTGCCGCCGTCGTAGGTCAAACGATAGGCAAGATGAGCGACGTCGAAATGACTTGCGGTATAAATGCCGCCACCCGGGATCGTGGTAGCGTTTCCTGTGCCCGGTAAGGTGGCTGCCAGGGTAACACCGAGGATGTTGTTGACCAGGACCGGCAAGCCAGAACTGGTTGAAGCCAGCGCAATCTGATTGGGATTGCGGAACGCCACGTAGTTCGAATAGAAGTATTGGGACCACCCCGGTTTGATCCTGCCCTTGATGAAGAATCCCTGGTCGAACATGTCCGACGCCCGCACGTTCTCGCCCGGCGAGTATCCGGCAGCGAGGTAAGCGCAGGCCGCCGGCAAGGTGGAAGGCGTCGTAATCGTCGTCGGAAGCGTCGTGATCGTTTGCGGCGGCGCGGGAGTGCACTGCTTCAGGGACGGCAACACCTGGATGTTGGGGTTTGTCAGAACGTACTGACCGGCGCGGAAGTCAATGCGGGTGATCCCGAGGGGATTATCGCCTGGCGACGTTCCCACGGACTCCTGCGCGCCGTCGAATCGGACGTCTTCATCCCAGAGGAAGCGCGTGCCGTCCTGAAACACGTCGTACATTTTACCGGCCTGCAGATTGACCGTACTGTTCGGGTGATAATTCATCCAGGCTTCGCTCAGGAAGATGGGCCCACGCGTCGCTGATCCGCCGAAATCGGTGTCGTCGGTGAGCGGGTTGTCAAAATTGCCGGAACCAAGCTGGAAGTGGACGCTGATCTGGTCCCCGAGGTTTCGGTCGATGTTGAAGCGGGCACGATAGCGGCCGCGCAGGTTCTGCTCGGCGGCGCCGTCGGCGTCGGCGGAGCGCCAGATGTTGTCGGAGCGGACCCGAAAGTCTCCGCTGAAATGAAAGCCCGCGATACCTACCGAGAGATTTTCCACGGCTTTGCTCAGTTGATCGACGCGCTGCACATAGCTTTGCGGCTCGCCCGGCTGGGCAACCTGCCCGGGCGGGACCGACTGAGAAACGCTGGCGGGCACGGCGTTCGCCAGTGTTGTATCCAGCATCGGGCCAGGAGGAACGATCGGCTGCAGACTTGCCACTTGGCCGAGACTGGGCAACTGCAGAGTCGCCGGGGTAGAGCTTCCAGTGGCGGGAGCTGCCGCCTGAAAAGTCTGAATACTGCGTTCGAGAAGCCGCTTCTGCTCCTCCATTGAAATCATCAGCTTCGAAATCTGTTGTTGCTGAGCTGCCAGCAAGGCCTGCTGGCTGGCGAGTTGCTGCTTCAGCAGCGCCACTTCCTGGCTTGATGAACTCGGCTGCACCGCGTGACCTTTCTTTGTTGCGCCGCGGGCGGGCGTTCTTGCTGCCGGGTTCGCCGCGCGGTGCGGCGCCGTCCCGGCGGTCTTCTGGATTCCCGTGGAAGCCGTCGGCTTGGTCTTCGATTTCGAAGCTGCGGCGCCTGCCGGGAGGTCCGCGGACCGTGCCGCAGGACTCGTGACTAGAAAGACCGCGAGTGCCATCAGGCCCACCCGGGCAAGAGTGTTCGTCCCATTGCTGACGTTCTGGCGTCGTTGCATTGACATGGTATCTCCTTGGTTGTCGGCATGCCTCTCCGGCGCTGACGTTCGGCGTGGCCCGTCCCTTTTCGAACCGACGACCCGAAGGGCCAATCCCGAGAAGACCGCAATAGCTGTTTCGCTGGCCTCCCCCGTTTCCAGCTAAAAGTTATAGTCCAGGAAGCCGTAAGGGTACGACGAGTTGGCGCCTGGCGTGGTCTCCTTGAGGAAAGCACCAGTCATCAAGTGCCCGAAGCCGGCTCCGAACTGCAGCCGCTTGTTGACGTCGTACGTCCCGTAGATGTCGGCTTCATTCCCAATGTCCGTGCTTTGAGCCCCGCCCTTCGGCACCTTGACGAGCACATTCCCGGAAGTGTCGTACAAGCCGTCATAGCGGCTGGCCAGGTGCAGATCGCTATAGACGAATCGCACTTTGAGCTTGGCCAACGGCCGGAAATCGAATCCCGGTTTCAAGTCCCTGATATTTTCCTCGCCGAACAGGTCGGTAATACGGTCCCACTGGTGCGTCGTGGGATAGAGGAGGTCAAACGTGCCCCTCACGTCACTGTTGATCGACTTGTTGCCGCTGGCGTAGTTGTATTCGATGGAGAATCGCGGCTCAAAGCGGGTCTTTGGTATGGTGTAGCCGAGAATGCCGTACCCGGCCCAGGCGTGAATGGAATTGTCGGCATAATTGCCCGTCTGGAGCGAATAGCGCGCCCGGTAATCGAGTCCGCCGGGAGCCGTACCAGCCAAACGCAACCCGCTGGTATAAAGTCTCTCGTCGCCGCTCTTCTTGTTGGTGCCGGTTACCGACGGCACGGTCTTAAGATAGACGTAAGGCTCAATCGTCGTCCTCGGGACTATTTTCGTCATGGCGAGGTTCATCCCGTAAAGGTTATGGCCTGCCTGAGGCTCGTCGAAGCTGGTGGGATAATTCTTCACCACGGAGGCCGCGAACAGATCGAGGCGTGCGCCGATGTGGTTAAGCCAGGATCCTACGTCGTCAGCACCCAGCGAGAGCCGAACAGCGTCCCAGTCGCGAGAGGCGTTGGACCAGTAACTGCGACCCAGAAGCCTCTCATCACCGAAATAGAGCTCCTGCCGTCCTGCCTTGAGGCTGAACCAGCCGCTATCTCCATTTCGAAACTCGATATACGCCTGGCTGAGGTCGAAAACGTCCTTCATGTTCGTGGCGATATCCGCTGGATTCTTCTCTCCAAACGCTTCCGCGTCGCGAGCCTGAACGAAGGCGTGGAAGTAGGGGTCCGGGGTGAAATCGAGTCCAAGGCGGATCCGCGTCAGGTCAAACTCATCGTTATCTCCGGGCGCGAAGCCGTAAGCGGTGTGCCCTTCGAAGCGATCACGAAACTCGCCACTCATCTTGAGCCAATGCGGCAACCAGGAATTAATGGCCGTGGCCGGCGTCCAGCCGGCAGCAGAATCGCCTGTAGCCGTGGGCGATGGGGCGCTGGCCTGTGAAGCCGCAGAGCCCGCCGTCGCGCCGGTGGAACCCGTATCCGCTGCAGCATCGCCATCGTCACCGGACGATGGGGTGGCCACGGCGGCGCTCTTGGTAGCCGTTAGCTGTGATGAACCAGAGTCGCTGTTCGGCGGGCTCTGAGCCATGGCCGGCTGCTGATCCGGACCTGATTGAGCCCGGCCGTCCACACACAGGTGTAGCCCGGCGATCAGGCACAGGCCCAGCAGCAGAAGCCTCCCTCTCGCCCCGTTTTTCCTTTTCGACGTACGTCCCTCGTGCAACATCATCCCCTCCGTGAAGTCGGTCGTTCAACGATCACCAATCCGTTATATCACTTAGTCCATCAAATAAATAGACATGCTATGCTGCCGAGCGATCCTGTGTCAACAAAAAAATGACAAGTATGTCTATTAAAACGATTGACTAACTAAATCATCAATGGGGACTCGCCGGCCGGGGGCAGAGATGGAACCCATCTGGGTCCCGCTCATGGCAGCGGCGCGAAGAGAGGAATGGCAACGCTCAACCGGAAAAAGCGAAGCCGGGCGTCCCTCGGGAAGCTCGGGCGAACCGTAAGTTATTGCGAACACGTCACCTTTGCAGGTCGTAACATAAATATAACACTCGCGTAGCAGGGACGTAACACTCCCAGACCGACACTAATCTGTTGTTCACCTGAAGAGACCGGCTTCCAAAGCGGAGCTACATCACCAAATCAAAGAGGTGAAGAATGCACAAATGCAGAAGAAGAGCCGGGCACCTGCTGGCTCTCGCACTTTTGTTTGGAATCAGCGGGGTACCTGTTCTTTCGCAAACGACGGCGCCGTCGGGCCAGTCGAACGCCGGCGCCGCCAACTCGAGTGACGAAGTATCGCTCCTGAAGGAGCAACTCGCGGCGCAGCAGAAAATGCTTGAACAGATGCAGGCCACCATGCAGCAAATGAAGGAGCGGCTGGACCGTGCCGAGCAGACCCAGAAGGCTTCGCAAGCCCGGCAGATCGCATCGACCACGCCCTCCACCACACCGGCGGCATCCGTCCCCGCGGCACCGGCAAAGACCTCCACTTCCACCGGGCCGGCGAGCCTTGGCCAGGTGGCGAGCCTCACTCCGGTGATCCCGAAGGCCAGCACGGACTCCGATTCGG
>JASHPE010000021.1 GCA_030038235.1 Terriglobia bacterium | reverse complement strand
CGGTGGAGCATGTGGTTCAATTCGACGCAACGCGAAGAACCTTACCTGGACTCGAAATCTAGTCGACAGTCTCAGAGATGAGATCTTCCCGCAAGGGACGGCTGGATAGGTGCTGCATGGCTGTCGTCAGCTCGTGTCGTGAGATGTTGGGTTAAGTCCCGCAACGAGCGCAACCCTCATTCTTAGTTGCTCGCCCGGAAGGGAAGCACCCTAAGAAAACCGCCTCGGATAACGGGGAGGAAGGTGGGGATGACGTCAAGTCCTCATGGCCTTTATGCCCAGGGCAACACACGTGCTACAATGGCCGGTACAAAGGGTCGCCAACCCGCAAGGGGGAGCCAATCCCAAAAAACCGGTCTCAGTTCGGATTGCAGTCTGCAACTCGACTGCATGAAGCTGGAATCGCTAGTAATCGCGGATCAGAACGCCGCGGTGAATACGTTCCCGGGCCTTGTACACACCGCCCGTCACATCACGAAAGTGGTTTGTACTAGAAGTCGCAATTCTAACCGCAAGGAAGATAGCGCCCAAGGTATGAACCATGATTGGGGTGAAGTCGTAACAAGGTAGCTGTAGGAGAACCTGTGGCTGGATCACCTCCTTTCTAAGAGAGAACCGGTTCCGAGGTCTCGCTTCGGCGAGACAGGCTCGGGACGGACTCGCTCAGCCCGGCGTGGCTGCTCAACTCAGCTGTCAAAGAACAGTTGTCAGTTATCGGTTATCAGTTTTAGGAATGGCCGCGAGCGATCGCGGCCGTTCTGCTTTTTAGGCTCTTGGATGAACTGCTCGATGGTGCAACGGATCGCCGCGGTCGACTGTTTTGTCGCGCTGCTTTGCCCGCGTGGTAACATGAGCTTCAGCGATGGGGCGCAACAAAAGATCAGGAGCCGGATCGCAGGTTTGAAGCGGGTCATCGCTGAGCATGAGGAGAAAATCGAGATCGAGCGAGCTAAACCTGAGGCTAAACCCAGCGGATAAACCACTGGCGCAGTGAGATCGAGGGGTGGAACAAGCAAATTGAAGAGCTGAGTCTGAGGCTCAGGAGACGGTGATATCGTGGCCACCAAATTGACGGAACGTTCGGCATCGCTGGCGGACGCCGAATGGACGCTGGACCAAGTATACGAATACTACAAGCCGCTTGAAGAACTCCGCAGTCGGTTGGGCCGCTTGCCCCCGGATGACCCGGCGCGGCTTGATCTATTACCGGAAATCGCTGTGGCGGCGGAAGTGTTGAAGGCCAAGATCCAAAGCTTGACCAACGCCATCGACGCCGTTGAGGACGAACTGCCAGATCGTTGAAAGCGGAGGGCTCTTCCAGTCGAATATGAGCGGTTCCCTGAGTCGTAAGTCGATCTTAAGTGCCCTACAGGCGAATGGCGACGAGATTCGCCGCTTCGGCGTTCGGCGGCTTGGCTTGTTCGGATCGGTTGCGCGAGGCGAAGGCTCCGAGCAGAGTGACCTTGACTTCCTAGTGGAGTTTGAGAACAAGTCGTTCGACTCCTACATGGATCTTAGGGACTTCCTCGAGCGGCTTTTCGGCCGCCGCGTTGATTTGGTCATGGCTGGAGCGCTGAAGGCGGGCCTTCGGGAAAAGATTCTTGGCGAGACGGTTCATGCCCCGGGACTATAGAGTTTACCTGGAGGACATTCTCGAGGCTACGGACAAGATCACTTCGTACACAGCCGGTCTCACGCGGGAGGATTTTGCGCGGGACGGGAAACGCTGGATGCCGTGGTCCGCAATCTGGAAATTATCGGTGAGGCAGCCAAGCGCGTTCCGGACGGGGTACGCGCGCGGAGTCCCGAGGCTGACTGGCGGCGGATTGCGGGTTTGCGCGACATTCTGATTCACCAGTACTTCGGCGTCGATGTCGATATCCTCTGGGATGTAGTTCGAAATAAACTTCCCGGGCTGCAGAGCGTGGTCCGAAAGCTCCTCACTGAACCATGATTCCGGTGTCAACCCTTTATGCTTGAACTTGCTTTTGTCCGTGACAACCTCGCGCTCGTGAGAGAAAGACTTGCCCAGCGCGGACTTCCGCCCAGCGCACTCGATGACTTCGAGGCGTTGGACGCGAAGCGGCGCGATCTGTTGACGAGGGATCAGACTCTCAAGGAGCATCGGAACAGGATTTCAGCCGAAGTCGCGGCCATGAAGCACCGCGGGCAAGATGCCTCTCAACTGCTTGAGGAGAGGCGGGCAGACCTGCGTGTGGTGGGTGAGGAGATTGGGAGGGTGGCTCTGAAGGCTAAGGCTGCCGACGAGCAGTTGCGCGAGATGCTGCGCAACATCCCCAACGTCGCTGATCCAAGCGTGCCAGTAGGCAGCACGTCAGCGGATAATCAGGAAGTCCGGCGCTGGGGCACACCGCGCAAGTTCGACTTCGAACCGAAGGCGCACTGGGACCTCGGCCCAGCGCTCGGCATTCTCGATTTCGAACGTGCCGCCAAAATCACCGGCGCGCGCTTCGCAGTCTATAGTGGCGTCGGCGCGAAGCTCGAACGCGCCCTTGCCAACTTCATGCTCGACGTGCACACGCGCGAGCACGGCTACACCGAGGTCCTTCCGCCTTTCATGGTGAATTCGGCGAGCCTTTACGGAACGGGCAATTTGCCGAAATTTGCCGGCGACCTCTTCAAGCTTGAAGGCACCGACTACTGGCTTATACCTACTGCCGAAGTGCCGGTCACGAATCTTTATCGCGATGAGGTGCTGGAAGGTGACGCGTTGCCCATCAAGCACTGTGCATGGACAGCGTGCTTCCGCAGCGAAGCCGGCGCCGCCGGCAAAGACACGCGCGGGATCATCCGCCAGCATCAGTTTCAGAAAGTGGAACTGGTGAAGTTCGCTCTGCCGGAAAAGTCGTATGACGAGTTGGAGTCTCTCACCCACGACGCCGAGACGATCCTGCAGAAGCTCGAGCTGCCTTATCGCGTGGTTGCCCTTTGCACGGGCGATCTCGGGTTCAGCTCCGCCAAGACTTACGACCTTGAAGTGTGGCTGCCTTCCAGCGGCGAGTACAAGGAGATTTCCTCCTGCTCGAATTTTGAAGCCTTCCAGGCCCGGCGCGCGAATCTGCGGTTCCGGCGCGGCAAGCAGGGCAAAAGCGAGCATCTACACACGCTAAACGGGAGCGGCCTCGCGGTCGGACGGACATGGCTCGCGATTCTCGAGAACTATCAGCAATCCGACGGCTCTGTGGTCGTGCCCGAAGCTCTGCGCCCCTATCTTGATGGCGTTGAGCGAATCGAACGTCCGAAGCGCTAGGCCAACTCGCCGCCGCGCGCCGCGCACTTCATCTCCGTCGTTCCGCCTACTTCTCTCGGCGCATCACGACCACGCTGTCTGTCACTTTGAAGATAATCTTGCCGAAATGAACCATATCCCTGCCGCGCCGCCGGCCGGAAGTCTTCTGTTTTCACAGGCCGAAGGTTTCCGGGGCAGGAGATCTTTGAGGCATAAACCTGCCGCGAGTGCGTTTCTTAGGGATATGCCTGCCGCGAGTCCTTGAATCGCGCTTAGCCAACGGCTACCCTCAGGCACT
This sequence comes from Terriglobia bacterium, assembly GCA_030038235.1. GTDB lineage: Bacteria > Acidobacteriota > Terriglobia > UBA7540 > UBA7540 > Gp13-AA77. The sequence continues at coordinate 1,090 of JASHPE010000021.1, read as the reverse complement.
CGCCTGCTGACAGCAACGGAGCCTCACCTCGAGTGTGACACCGAGCGGCGGTCGCGCTCCCGGGGCGGCGTCTGTGTCGACTCTGATACCGCCGCGAGCTGCGGCTCGAGCCCCCCGGCAGGCGAGTGCTCCTTGCACTCGTAATACGGACGAGGCACCTGCCACACCTGCTACAAGCTGTAAATGGCAGGAATAGCATGCGCGAGCCAACTTCTGGGGGTCGACGACTTCCTCGCAACCGACATGCATCAAATTCTTACAACCGCACGTCCCGCCTTTGTGGGATGCTCGACGAACTCGTGTGCCCGTGCGATACCTTCCAATGGAAATCGTTCGGCAATTTCGAGGACCCGCCATCCCAGCTTCAAGTGCCTGGTTGATGGCGCGTGTGGCTTCAAGCTTGGCCTCCGCCGGTACGTCATCGCTGCCGACACAGAAAATTCTGGCGTTGATGAAGACGAGTTGCCAGAACGGAATCTCCGGCGCGGGAGTATTGGTGGCGTAAGCCGCGATACACCCGCCTTGCGCCAGCACTGCAACGTCGATGTTGATGTTCGCGGCGAAAGCCACTTCAACAATATGATCAACGCCCGTCGGCGCCAGTTCTCGGATTCGTTCCACCAGGGTGCCATCGGTCAGGAGAGAAGCGTCCGCGCCGGCGCGCAAGACGATTTGCTTGTCGGTTTCAGAACGGCAAGTGGCGATCACTCGCGCTCCGGCGCGATGCGCCAGTTGAACGGCGCAGGCGCCGACCGCGCCCGCTCCGCCTTGCACCAGGACGGTCCGGCCCTCGACCCCCGCTTTCGTTCCGATGAGTTCCAGAGATGGGTCCCATCGTCCTACTGCGTAATGCCGGCGACCTTTTGTTCCAAGGCGCCGTGAATGAGTTCAATTTGCCAGTCGCCGCCGGCGGCTTGTTTAGCGACGATGCTTGCCGTCCCTTTTAGAGTTTTGGGCTGGCCCTGGAAGTTTTCGGTGAGGGTGTAATTGAACGAAACCCATCCGGCCCCCTCCCACATCTGACTATGAGTCGCCGAAATTGCGATCTGCTTTGCCGGGGTGCCCGTGGCTAACTTGTTGATCCACCTAG
>JASHPE010000250.1 GCA_030038235.1 Terriglobia bacterium | reverse complement strand
GGCGATCGCGCGAGCGCTCGCCCGGATGCATCACGGAAGGCTCAACGCCTACGTCAGTTACGTACTGCTGTCGTTACTCGTCGTACTGGTGTTGGGAAGAGTGTTGTGAGCTCGAACGAACGGCTTTGGACTGCGTTCGCGAGACAGACGAAACACGAGGTTATCATGAAGTGCCCTAGCTGTGATATAAACGAGATTGGGTGATGGAGTTCGCCCGGTAAAGTCCCTGTGAGTGCAGGGTGATGACTCCTGGTCGCCGTTTAGGCGCTCAGGAGTTTTTTGTTTTTAGGGCAGCGAGGTGCCCGAATTCTGCCGGAGGGTGAGGTGGTATGAAGCACCAGAGACTGGAAGGTGATCGTACGTTAATGCGAGTTCACGTCGGAGAAGGTGACCGATGGCATGGGAAGCTCCTGTACCAGGCAATCATCGAGATGCTTCGGAAGGAGGGATTCTATGGCGCCACGGTCCTTCGAGGATGTGGTGGATATGGGTCCTCCAGCCGCTACCACACGGACAACATCCTCCGCTTGTCGCAGGACCTCCCGATCATCATCGAGGTTGTCGAGTACGCGGAGCGGATCGAGAAGATTCTGCCGAAATTGGACGAGATGGTGGATGGCGGGCTGATTACGCTGGAGAAGGCGCACGTGATCCTGTATCGGGGGAAGCAAGGGGTGAACAAATAACCTACCCGCTCGCAGATCCACGGGCGGCGAGGTCGCGCGAAAGGGTTCTGAGTCCATGAGGATCGTGATTATTTCGGACATTCACGGCAACTTCGATGCACTCTCCGCGCTTCAGGAGCGGTACGACGAACTCTGGGTTCTTGGCGACCTGGTGAACTACGGCCCCGAACCGGTGGCGGTCGTTGAATATGTACGAGAGAAAGCGAGGGTCGCGGTGCGCGGCAATCATGACCACTCGATAGGCTTTAACGCGGACCCTCAGTGCTCTCCACGTTTTCGAGAGATGGCCGAGGCTACACGTCGATTTACGGATTCAGTGCTCACCTTCGGTCAGAAGCATTTTCTTCGGCAACTGCCCTTGCGCACCGAAATCGAGCGTGCCGGTGCGCGGTTTTACTTGTGCCACGCGATACCTTCGGACCCATTGTTTGGTTACTGCGAGGCTGGCTCGGACCAGTGGATTGCTGAAGCCGACACGATTGATGCCGACTTCATTTGCGTCGGCCACACTCACATTCCAGCTGTTCGATCCATCGGCTCTCGCGTGGTTGTCAATCCCGGCAGCCTGGGCCAACCCAAAGGGGGCGGACCCGAGGCGCGTTACGCCGTTTGGCAAGACGGCTCAGTCGAACTGAAGTCATACCCCTACAACGTGGAGTCGGCTGCGGCGAAAGTGGAAACACTTCCCATCGCCTCCTCCCTGCGCGACGAGTTAAGCGAGATTCTCAGAACCGGCAACGTACCGGCGGACAAGGAGGCCCAAAACTAACATGTCGAAAATCAAAACATTGGAAGCACTGGAAATTCTCGATTCTCGAGGAAACCCCACCATTCAGGTTTCGGTTCATCTCCAGTCCGGCGCAACCGGGACCGCCAAGATCCCGTCAGGCGCGTCCACCGGAAAACACGAGGCGGTGGAACTGCGCGACGGCGACAAGCGGTATGGAGGCAAGGGCGTCCGCAAAGCAATCTCAAACGTGCTGGGCGAGATTCAACAAGCCGTCGTTGGCTTCGACGGCGATCAGCCCAGCCTCGACCGAAAGCTTATCGCTCTGGACGGCACGCCCAACAAGGCGCGCCTCGGTGCTAATGCGATTCTAGGAGTGTCGCTGGGCTTCTCGAAAGCCTGTGCAGCAGAGAAACGCGTGCCCCTCTACCGGCACTTTACCGAGCGCGCAACGTATCTTTTGCCCGTACCGATGTTCAACGTGCTGAACGGCGGCGCCCACGCCGACAACAACGTGGATTTCCAGGAGTTCATGATTGCCCCTGTCGGGGCTCCGAGTTTCGCCGAAGCCTTGCGCGCAGCCTCGGAGACCTTTCAGGCCCTCAAGGCGAGCCTTCGTGTAAAGGGCTACGAAACTAGCGTGGGAGACGAGGGTGGATTCGCGCCGCGGCTGAAATCGAATGAAGAGCCGATGGAACTTCTGCTGGAAGCGATTGAAAGAGCTGGTTACAAACCGGGAACGGATATCGCCATCAACCTCGACCCCGCCGCAAGCGAATTTTATGAAGGCGGAGCGTATGTGTTTCGCAAGTCCGATCGATCCAGCAAGACGACCACAGAGCTAATCGCGCTATGGGACGAGTGGCTCCAGCGCTATCCCCCGATATATTCCCTGGAAGACGGCCTGGCCGAGGACGATTGGCCCGGCTGGCGGGAAGCCACCAAGAAGCTCGGCAATCGAGTGCAATTCATGGGAGACGACATCTTTGTCACCAATCCGCAGATCTTGCAGAAAGGGATTGATCAGGGCATCGCCAACTCGGTGCTGATCAAACTCAACCAGATCGGGACTGTGACCGAAACTTTCGAGTGCATCGACCTCGCCCACAGGAATGGCTATACAGCCGTGGTTTCTCACCGTTCGGGCGAAACGGACGACACGACGATCGCAGACCTGACAGTAGCCGCCGGCACCGGCCAGATCAAATCCGGATCGGTATGCCGGGGAGAGCGAGTCGCCAAGTACAACCGACTGGTTGAAATTGAGCAGGAGTTAGGAGAAGCCGGCCAGTACGTGGGCCGAAAGGCCTACGCGCGCTGGAGGCCGAATTAGCGCTTTGGCCCGCGTTGAGGATAGACCGTGATGCCGGACACCAAATTGGGGCAAGCATCCTCCACCAGCGGCGGCGGGGAGCGTTTGCGCGACTACGATCGCCTGAAGCTTGAACTGGGTGTAGCCCTCCAGACGGCCCTCCGTGTGATCAGCGAGCAAAATCAACCGGAGGAGCATCACAAATGCCGTGAACTGGTGACCCGGCTTGCGGAAGATCGTTTTGTGCTCGCCGTTGTGGGCCAGTTCAATCGCGGGAAGAGTTCCCTGATGAACGCCATTCTCGGACTCGACCGCCTTCCCGTCGGCATTGTCCCTCTGACATCGGTCATCACGAAGGTGGCCTATGGCAATCCCGAACGGGTGATTATTGAGTTCGAAGGCAGTTTCCTGCGCAGTGAGGTTCGGATCGACCAGCTCGCCGAATACGTGACAGAGGCGGGTAATCCGGGGAACCAAAAGCGCATCACCGCTGCCGAGGTTCAGCTTCCGTCCGAGTTTCTGCGGCGCGGTCTTTTCTTCGTCGATACGCCTGGCGTCGGCTCGGCCATTGCGGCCAATACTGCCACGACAGAACAGTTCCTTCCCCAAGCCGACGCTGTGATTTTCGTAACGAGCTTCGACTCTCCGCTGGGCCGTGATGAGGTGGAGTTCTTGCAGAGAGTCCGGGATCACGTACGAAAGATCTTTCTCGTCGTGAACAAGGCCGACCTCGTTCCGCAGGAGCAGCGCGGCCAAGTCTTGAGTTTCGTCCGGCAGCAAATTGAGCGCGAGACCGTGCTTCACGAACCGCGGCTCCTGGCGGTTTCAGCTTTGGTGGGACTCGAGGCGAAGCTCGCCGGGTCCCCGGAGGGGCTCGCCGGCAGCGGACTGCCCGCCCTCGAAGAGGAACTTTTCCAATTCCTGACGACCGAGAAGGCCACCGAATTTCTGCTGCGCCTTTGCGAGAGGGCCTTGTCGTTGCTCGCTGACTTCGACTCCGGCGTTTTAGCGGAAGGCCAGAAGGAGACGTTTAAGGACGTCGTAGCCCGAATCGTGGGTGTCCGTGATCGACTCATCGGAGCGCCTAGTGCGAACGAAGGGGTTGCAGGCATTCCTGCTCGAAGGCTGGCGCCCGCCCTCGAACCTGAAATCGCGGAAGCTGTCCGGAAGTCGTGCCGCGTCTGTACCCACGTCACCGACAGGATGTTTAAGTTCATGGCGAAATTTCAGTACCAGATCATTGTCAGCGCGCAGGAACGATCGACTTTGGCTAGCCGTGGGGGGTTGTGTCCACTCCATACCTGGCAGTATTCCGAAATCGCGTCTCCCCAGGGGATCGCAGCGTCGTTTCCGGCAGTTCTGATGACGCTGAGCCGGCGGCTGAGCGGCCTGGCTGATTCAGATGCGCGAAACACGCTGGGAGCTGAAACAAAGAGACTGCTGACCAAGCCGGAACAATGCCGGGCGTGCCTGGAGCAGTTCAGCGCGGAGGAACAGGTCATCGCGAAGATGCTGGAAGAAATAGCCCGGCCCGGGGACGCGCCGGTCAAAATGCCGGTCCTGTGTATGCCCCATTTAAGCGCGCTTCTGCGCAGATTGCCCGATCCCGAGCTGGGGAACCGGTTCGTCGCTTTTCAGGCCGCGGTCCTGGAGCGTCTGGCGGAGAACATGGAGCGGTACGCGTTAAAGCATGACGCCCATCGGCGGGCATTACAGAGTGAGGACGAGCGTGTAGCGTACCATCGCGCGCTCAGCCACCTTGCCGGTGACAAGCGGCTTCAGGCGCCATGGCGTGTTCAGCAGTTGCTGTGAAGACGAACTCGGCCGCAAGTTAGATTCAACAAAGCAGTTTTCCTATGGCCGCTGATGAAACCAGCCTCATGAGCGCTCCCCCGGATCGTAGGGTCGCCACTTCGGCGACGCCGACGCCAGCCTCAGACGGCGCCCCCGGTCTGCTGCGGCTCGCGGCTCTCGGGGAAGAGTTGGGGTCGAGCCGAGTGACCGAGGAGGCTCAGGCGCTTGCTGCGCGAGTCTCCGAAGGCCGGTTCTACCTCGCTTGCATTGGCCAGTTCAAGCGTGGCAAGTCCACCCTGATCAACGCGCTGATCGAAGATTCCGTCTTGCCTGTGGGTTTCACTCCAGTGACTGCGGTCCCCACGGTGATTCGATACGGAGAGCAGCGCAGAGCGCGCATCCATGGCCGGGACAGCTCCTGGCAGGAGATCCCAGTCGGAGACCTGACGGAATACGTCTCGGAAGAGCATAACCCGGAAAACGTGAAGGGGGTAGAAGGGGCCGAAGTCTTTGTCCTAAGTCCGCTGCTGGCCTCAGGGATGTGCCTGGTCGACACGCCCGGGTTGGGGTCGGCCTTCGGCGAGAATACGGCCGCAACTCAGGCGTTCATACCGCACATCGATGCCGCTCTGGTGGTGCTGGGCGCGGACCCGCCGCTGGCAGGGGACGAGGTAGCCGTCGTCAAGGCGGTGGCGCAGCAAGTCCGGGATCTGATTGTGGTCCTGAACAAGGCAGATCGAACAACCGATGCGGAGCGCGCGGCTGCAGCGCAGTTCACCGAGCGTTTGCTGAAAAAGCACCTGAATCGCACGGTGGGCCCCATCCTCCAGGTGAGCGCCGCTGAGCGCTTGGCGGAGCATCCGGGACCGAAACGCGATTGGGACAGGCTTGTGGCTGCGCTGGAGAAGCTCGTGCAGGAGTCAGGCCGGCAAATTGTCCGTGCTGCCTGCGAGCGTGGTGTCAGCCGCCTCAGCGAGGAGTTACTGGCCATCATCAGCGAAGAGCGCGAGGCGCTGCAGCGGCCCATCGAGGAGTCTGAGCTGCGAATCGCGGCAATGAAGGAGACGCTATCCGCAGCGGACCGCTCGATGCGGGAACTTGGATTTCTCTTCATGGCCGAGCAGCACAGGCTCTCCGACATGTTTATGAAGCGCCACAAAGCCTTTCTGGCTTCAGTGCTGCCCCTCGCAGATCGGGAGTTCGAGGAAAAGCTGCGATTGATTCGACCGGGAGTGGGGCCATCCTATCGCCGCAGCCTGAATCGTGCAGCTCAGGAGATTGCGCAGCGGCATGTGACACCGTGGCTTCAAACGGAACAGGAAGAATCAGAAAGGCAATACAGGCAGGTGGGGGACCGATTCATCCAAATCGGCAACGGTTTTCTTAAGCAACTCGCGGACGAAGGCATCTCCGAACTGGCGCGCATGCCCCATGCTCTCGACCCGGAACTGGGATTTCGGGTTCGTTCAGCCTTCTCGTTTCTCGAATTGATTGAAATTGCCCAGCCGGCCTCCCCATTGCGATGGCTGGCGGACTTGGTGTTGGGGCTGGTAGGGGCACGCCGGCTCATCGAACGGGACGCTCGACAATTCCTGGTCCGGCTGCTCGAAACCAACAGCACGCGGGTGCAGAGCGACATTCTGAACCGCGTTGAGGAAAGCCGCGGGAGACTGGAGGCCGAGATTCGCAAGCTGCTGAACGAGGTCAGCCGCATCGCCGACCAGGCGCTGACTCGGGCGCGCGAGACACGCGCCTCTGGCGAATCGGCGGTCCGCGCGGCGCTCGCTCGATTGGACGAGCTGGAGACCCAAGTTCGTCACAGTCGACCGACCCCTTAACCTTACCGACGAGATGGCGAGGTGCTCCGGCAAAATGCGTCGACGCAAATCGCGCAGCGTTTCGGACGTGTGTCGGATGATCGCGACAAGATGCCCTCGGGCGGTTCGCCTAGATGCGGGTCAGGGTTCTGGTCGTGGATGATCAAGCAGGCTACCTCTTTGCCGGCTTACCTGCGAGCGGGCTTGCAGGCGAATGTTGGAAAACCTGGGGCCGAAAGGTGGCCTGAATGTATTTGCCCAAGGTCTACGACCCGGCGGCACGCGCCTATCGCGTGCGATACGCCATCACAAATATTCTGCGCGATCATGTCGTGAACGAGGGCGCATTCAACACCTGTTTTGAGATGGAAGATGCAGAGGAAGTGATTTGCACCATCCTGCGCCGTGGCCTCAAGAATCCGAGGCTGCGCAGCGCGCTGGAGCGCAGTCACCTGGTTAACCTTGCTAAATGGCTTGCTTCGCGTCCTCAGTTTTCAGAGGCATACCACGTTGCCGAGGTGCGCCCTCGCGGGAAACCCCGTGGGAGTCTCATCTGTTCGCACCGTGGAAGAAGCAGTTGCGGTTAGAGGGATAGACCCCCTCATCAACCCTGATTTGGAAAAGAGCCTCAGCCGCTAAGCTGCTGGTGTGCATCAGAGCAATCATCGCGTGAACCGGAGGTGCACAATAATGGCACATGCTTGGCACGATATCTGTCCCGGCGAACATCTGCCGCAAGAATTTTATACGGTCATCGAGATTCCCTTAGGCTCTAACGTGAAATACGAACTTGATAAGCCCAGCGGCCTGATCAAGATGGACCGTGTGTTACATTCGGCCGTATACTATCCCGCAAATTACGGTCTCATTCCTCAAACTTTCGCGGAAGACGATGATCCCTTGGACGTTCTAGTCCTTTGCCAGGCGAGCGTCTCCCCATTGACTTTGGTGCAGGCACGCGCCATTGGACTGATGACCATGATCGATGCGGGAAAGAGGGACCACAAAATCATCGCTGTCGCTACGGACGATCCCGAATTCAATCGGTACCACCAAGCTGCCGAACTGCCACCCCACCGCCTGCTGATGGTCCGCCGTTTCTTTCAAGACTACAAGCAACTCGAAAACAAGGCTGTCGAGGTCGATGAGATTCAACCGGCCGAGAAGGCATTTCTAATCATTCAAGACGCGCTCCAACGCTACAGCACAATGCGACAGCACGGTTTCCCTGCGGAATCAGTCGCGTGACGCCTCGCTAGTGTAGTGTCCAACAAATAGCTAGACAATTGT